>NZ_CP044543.1:4596711-4915884 GCF_008932115.1 Bradyrhizobium betae | reverse complement strand
CTTTCGCGCCTCCGACAGATCGAGGTCGGAGAACAGCTTCCACAGCGCGATCGAGCCGTCCCGAATGAGCGGGTTCTCGATCTTCGAGAACCAGCCCATGAAGCGGGTCAGCGCGGCGCGGGGGATGCGGTTGGTCAACAGGAAGTTGAGGTCTTCCTGCTGGGTGAAAGAGGCGATGAGGGCTTTGACTGTCATGAATCTGTCAGCTCGCAGTATTAGCGCTTGTTGTCATGGAAACGACACTCCCGATTCTCTCATTTTCCGTGGCCGCCGCAGCGTCCGCTGCCGCCGTCCTTCCGAAGATCAAAGCGCGCATCGCACTCTCCCGCGCCAAGCACCGCTCGCTCGCCGGACACTCCAAGATGTCGCGCCGGGTGGCCAAGCTGCTCCCGTTCTACGAGTTCGAAGGCGACGCCTACTTCGCCTGCGACGGCGCGCCTGCGAACATCGCGGCGCAGCGCAAGGACGGCTTCTTCCGCCTCGCCAAGCTCTACGCCGAACGCTACCCCAAGGGTCGCGCGATGACGAAGGAAGCGGCGGAAAAGATCTCCGACCTGCACTTCACCGAGACCTACCGCGTGCCGTTCCAGTTCTCGCGTCTCGTCCGCGAGCATCTGGGCACCTCGACCTTCATGGAATCGTCCAGCGGCGTCACCGTCACGGATGTCGACGGCAACACGTCCTACGATCTCACGGGGTCCTACGGCGTCAACATCTTCGGCAATGACTTCTACAAGGAGTGCATCGAGGGCGCCGAGAAGCGGGCGCACGCGCTCGGCCCGGTGCTCGGCCCTTACCATCCCTCCATCCTCGAGAACGTGACCCGGCTCTGCCAGATCTCGGGCCTCGACGAGGTCTCGTTCCACATGTCCGGCACCGAAGCCGTGATGCAGGCCGTGCGGCTCGCGCGCTACCACACCAGGCGCTCGCATCTTGTCCGCTTTGCCGGGGCCTATCACGGCTGGTGGGGCGACGTGCAGCCCGGTGTCGGCAATCCTATCCCTGCGCACGAGACCTACACCCTCGCCGAGATGTCCGAGAAGACCCTGCATGTGCTGCGCACGCGCAAGGACATCGCCTGCGTGCTGGTCAATCCGCTGCAGGGCCTGCATCCCAACGGCAACGCCCCCGGCGATTCCTCGCTGGTCGACAGCTCCCGCGGCGGAAATTTCGATCGCGCGGCGTACACCGACTGGCTGAAGAAGTTGCGCGACGTCTGCACCGAGCGCGGCATCGTGCTGATCTTCGACGAGGTCTTCGTCGGCTTCCGTCTCGCCGCCGGTGGCGCCCAGGAATACTTTGGCGTCAAGGCCGACATGGTGACCTACGGCAAGAGCCTCGCCGGCGGCCTTCCGGTCGGCGTGGTTTGCGGCAAGAAGGAACTGATGCGCCGCTTCAATGACGACCGCCCCGCCGACATCTGCTTCGCCCGCGGCACCTTCAACTCGCATCCCTACGTCATGACGGCGATGGACGAATTCCTGAGCCGGCTCGCCAGCCCGAACTTCCGCGCCATCTATGACGGGCTGGACGCGAGCTGGAACGGCCGCGCGCAAAAGCTCAACCAGATGATGACGGACGCCGGCCTGCCGGTGCGGTTCGCGAACTTCTCGTCGATCTGGACGGTGAAATACAACACGCCGTCCCGCTACAACTGGATGCTGCAATATTACCTGCGCGCCGAGGGCCTGTCGTTGAGCTGGGTCGGCACCGGCCGGCTGATCTTCAGCCTGAACTACACCGACGCCGACTTCACCGAAGTCGCCGAGCGTTTCGTCCGCGCTGCCGGGAAGATGAAGGCCGACGGCTTCTGGTGGCACGACGGCGTGCTCACCAACAAGCAAATCAAGCGGCAGATCCTGAAAGAGATGCTCGCCAAGCGCTTCGGGCGCTGAAGCTTTCTCACTCTCAACCCCGATCACTGCCCGCCCTTCTCCCTCGCCCCGCTTGCGGGGAGAGGGTTGGGGTGAGGGGGACTCTCCGCGCGCGCGGTGAGAATTTGCGGACGATCCGCTGACAGCACCCCCGCGGAGAGCCCCCCTCACCCGAATTTGCGCCAAGCGCAAATTCGACCTCTCCCCGCACGCGGGGAGAGGTGAAGGAAAAACCCCCAAGACGTGGATGCCCGGCACGAGGCCGGGCATGACGCAACCATCAGACATCGGAGTGTTTCGTGTACGCGGCGCGCTCAGGCGTGCTGCTCCTCGAGCGTGGGCTCGTCGATGAAGCCCAGCGTGTGCTCGGGGTTGAGATGCAGGCCGGGATCCATCAGCTCGCCGCGCATCAGCGCCAGCGGCGCATTGCGATAGAGCATCAGATCGTGGAAGGGGTCGGTCAGGATCTTGGTCATCCAGACGAGGCCGGTCTCGACGTCGCGGATGAAGAACAGATGCACGGTGCGGAACAGAAGACCGCCGCCGCCCACCACGAGCCAGATCTTGGCGACCTGCCGCATGAAATCGGTCGCGCTCGCCCAGGGCGTGAACAGGCCGAACAGCGTGGGATCGACGAACAGCACCAGCGGCGACAGCGCCCAGATCGACATCAGCACGACCTTGCGCTGAAGGTTGTAGCCGACCTTGATCTCTTCCTTGTGCTCGTGCGTGGCCTGGTTGACGTGGTCGTAGCCGTGCGGCTCGAAGAAGAAATGACCGGCCTGGCGCGAGGTCATCGAGACCAGCCAGCCCACCAGTCCGGAGACCACCGGATCGATGAACAGCCAGACATAGGCGAAGAGGAAGCTCAGCGCGCTGATGAAGTGCAGGCTCTGATTGATGCGGCTGTGGTGATAGTAGCGATGGTCGTCCCAGCGCTGGATCCGCAGCTGCTCGAGATAATTCTTGATCATGCTCTCCCCCAAAATGCTTTCGGGTACGGGATTACAGGGATTCGATGTAGGCCGTGTGACATCATCATTTTGTCATATGACAATGTGCAGCGGCGCGATGACGCACGGGTTACTCTCTCCCCCTCATCCTGAGGAGCGCGCTCTTGCGCGCGTCTCGAAGGATGAAGGCCGAGGTGCAGCAGCGGGCCTTCATGGTTCGAGACGGCGCTTGCGCGCCTCCTCACCATGAGGAGCAAACAGCGCTCACGCGGCCTTGGCGACGTCGACCTTGCGGAAACGCACCAGCGAGAAATGGCCGAGCGGCGGAATCAGGCGGCGCTCGGCGAGCTCGATGCCCTTCGCACCGGAGAGCCACTTGGCATAACGCGACCAGGCGAACTCGGCGGTGCGGAAGCCGAGCGGACGCACCACCGGCTGGAGCTTCTGCTCGATGAAGCGGCGGACGCCGGCATCGGCACTGACGCGGGTCAGGATGATCAGCTCGCCGCCGGGGCGCAGCACGCGGGCGAATTCGTCGAGCGCGACTTCCGGATTCGGTACGGCGGTGACGACATATTGCGCCATCACGACGTCGAAGGAATTGTCGGGGAATTCGAGCTTCTCGGCGTCCATCACCGCGAGGCCCTCGACGTTCTTCAGCTTGCCCTCGGTGACGCGCTGGCGCGCCTTGTCCAGCATCGCTTCCGAGATGTCGGTGCCGAAGATGCGCACATGCGGCGCGTAGAGCGGCAGCGAGATGCCGGTGCCGACGCCGACCTCGAGCACGCGGCCGCCGATCTTGTTGGTGGCCGCGATCGCCGCCTGCCGGCCCTTGGCGAACACGCCGCCGAACACCAGGTCGTAGACCGGCGCCCAGCGGTCATAGGCCTGCTCGACGGTGCCGCGGGTGAGGTCGAGCTGCTGGGTGCCGTCAAGGTTCATGATCTTAGCCATCGATGTGGTTCTCGCTGTGGTTCAAGACGTATGGGATCAACCGCGCACTGGCCGCCGCGCCATGCGGGGCGAGGCGCGCAGAACGCGGCTGGGCTGGAGTGAGGTGAGGTTGCCGACGAACTGGCGCGCGCTGTTCTCCCAGGACCGTTCCAGCGCGAAGTTGCGGCAGGTCTCGCGCGACATGGTGAGTGCGCGCAGGCACGCCGTGCGCAGATCATGGTCGATCGCGCCGATCGGGTGATCGGCGATGACGTCCTTGGGTCCCGTGACCGGAAACGCCGCAACGGGCGTGCCGCAGGCGAGCGCCTCGAGCTGCACCACGCCGAACGTGTCGGTCAGGCTCGGGAAGACGAAGACGTCGGCGGCGGCGAGATGCGACGTGAGATCCGCGCCCTTCTTCTCGCCGAGGAAGACGGCATCCGGATATTTCTTTTCGAGCGCGGCCTTCTGCGGACCATCGCCGACGACGACCTTGGTGCCGGGCAGATCGAGCGAGAGGAACGCTTCGAGATTCTTCTCCACCGCCACGCGGCCCATGGTCATGAAGATCGGACCCGGCAGGTCGAGCTTGGCGGGATGATCGGGATGGAACAGCTCGGTGTTGACGCCGCGCGTCCAGAACCCGAGCCGCTTGAAGCCGCGCTCGGACAGCTCCTGCCGCAGCGAGGGCGTCGCCACCATCGTCATCGCAGCGGCATCGTGGAAGTGGCGCAGCACGGCATAGCCGACGCTTGCGGGGATGCCGGTCCGCACCGAGACGTATTCCGGAAAGCGCGTCGTATAGGAGGTGGTGAAGGCGAGCCGGTTGCGACGGCAATAGGCGCGCGCGGCCCAGCCGATCGGACCCTCGGTCGCAATGTGCAGCGCGTCCGGCGCGGCCTTCTCGATCCGCCGCGCGATCTCCTTTCCGCTCGGCAGCGCGATGCGCAGGCCCGGATAGGTCGGCAGCGGCCACGACGGAAAGCCTTCCGGCGTCAAAAATTCGATCTCGACATCGAGGGCCTTGGCCGCGTTCGCCAGCGAGGTCAGCGTCCGCACCACGCCGTTGACCTGCGGATGCCAGGCGTCAGTCGCGATTAATACCCGCATCGGAACATCCCGAGAGTTTGATGATTCTCGGCTTAGGACCATCAACGAAGGATATTTCAGGCGTGTGACGTCACAGAAGTGTCGGCCGGTTGTTTTGTTCGTTAACGGACCCCTGCGGCCACGAAACTGTCATGAAACAATCCTTTCCGCGACGAAACCGTTTTCGCTTCTCCGCGCAAACGTCCCGAAACTTTTTGCCGTTAGTGATCTAGGCAACGGAGCACCGAAACGGTGCCGGGGTGACCAAGAAACACCGCGCAAACAGGGGCGACCAAATGTTCAAGCTGGGCACGTTCGGGAATTATTCGCGCGCCGTTGCTTTGGGCGCAGTTGCTGCCACCGCGATCGCATTCGCCGGCCCGGTGAACGCCGCGCCCGTTCAGCTCTTCCCGTTCTTCCAGCCGCTGCCGCCGGTGGCCGCGCCGCAGCCGATCCAGCCTTACCAGCCCTATCAGGCGACGCCTTATCAGGCCGCGCCGTCCGAGGATCAGGATGCGGTCGAGATGCCGGCCCGCTTCCGCCGCCAGACCGTGAGCTACGCGACGCGCGAGGCGCCCGGCACCATCATCATCGATACGCCCAACACCTATCTCTATTATGTGCTCGGAGGCGGCCAGGCCGTGCGCTATGGCATCGGCGTCGGCCGCGACGGCTTCACTTGGTCCGGCACTCAGTCGGTCACCAGGAAGGCCGAGTGGCCGGATTGGACGCCGCCGCCGGAAATGATCGCCCGCCAGCCCTATCTGCCGCGCCACATGGCCGGCGGCCCCGGCAATCCGTTAGGGGCCCGCGCCATGTATCTCGGCGGCACCATCTACCGCATCCACGGCACCAACGCGCCGGATACGATCGGCAAGCACGTCTCGTCCGGCTGCATCCGCCTCACCAACGACGACGTCACCGACCTCTACTCCCGCGTCAACGTCGGCACCAAGGTGATCGTGCTGCCGATGACGGAGCGCAGAGCGGATCTCGGCGCCGCGACGCGGTAACGCGACGAACAGGATTGAGATACGAACGGTCCAGGCGAGATCGGGGCCGTTTTCGTCTTGCGCGTGGTCATCCTTCGCGACACCCGCCTGCGGCGGGCTCCTCAAGATGAGGGCGGCGTGTGCGGCTGCCAATATATCTGCAGCGCCTGCGCCACGCCGCCGATGCCAGTTAGCCTCATCCTGGGGAGCGCGCTCCGGCGCGCGTCTCGAAGGGACGAGGCGGGCACGAGATAGCCCCTCACCCGACACTCCCGCCTCTCCACCCCGCAATCAACCTCAACCATGCCGCCGAATGAAACGCACTCATCAGCAGATACATCGGCACCATCCCGCCGAGCGAAAACCCGCGCCCGGCGGCGCACAGCATGTCCGTCGGAGTGCTGCCGATCACGGCCGTCAGCACGGCCATGATCGCAAAGGTCGGCGTGGCCGCGAGGCCGAGCCATCTGGCAAGGCTGGCGGGATTAGTCACGTCCTTCCGCGGCCTCCTGGCGGAACGCCTTCTCGCCGGCGTCGGTGACCTCCACCCATCTCTTGTCGGGCGCTGCACCGTCCGTGTAGCTGTCGTGCCAGTTCCACCATTTATAGGTCGGCGTCTGCGGATAGCCTTTCGGCGAATCCTCCCAGACTTCCTGCCGGCCGAGCGGCGTGATGTCGAGGTAGTTCCAGGTGCCGCCCATCTGCTCGTCGCCGCGGCTCTTGACGAAATAGGTACGGAAAATGCCCGTGCCGTCGCGATAGAACACGTTGGTGCCGTGCCATTCGTCGACACCGAAATCGGCGTCGAAACTGTCGGTGATGGTGACCCACGGCATGGTCCAGCCCATCCGCTGCTTCAACCTGATGATGTCGGCCTGCGGCGCGCGCGAGGCGAACACCAGCGTGGTGTCGCGCGCGTTCAGGTGAGCGACATCGGCGACCTGGTCGGCCACCATGGAGCAGCCGCGGCAGGCGTGATCGGGCCAGCCGAACACGCCGGACTCGAAGAAGGCACGGTAGACGATCAGCTGCCGCCGGCCCTGGAACAGATCGGCCAGACCGACCTTGCCGCCGGGCCCCTCGAACGCATAGGTTTTGGCGACTGCCATCCATGGCATGCGCCGGCGCTCGGCGGCGAGCGCGTCGCGGGCGCGGGTCTGCGCCTTTTCCTTCACGAGCAGTTGCTGACGGGCTGCCTCCCAGTCCTGCGGCGACACCACCGGCGGTGTTTGCATGGCGGCGTTGGTTCCTGCGTTTTCAACTGATGTCATCATGGCTCTCCAAACCTCTTGGCTGACGTCCTGCCAACGACTACTGACACCGCGCGGTTGCGCGGTGGGAGTAACAAGTGTGGCGGGATTGTCATGGAGTCGCTGATCACGGCCGCCGCGCGCGCGCTCGAGGCCGGCGATCCGCTCGGCGCGCTGAACCGCGTTGCGCTGCGCAACGACGCGCCGTCGCTGGCGCTGCGCGGCATCGCGATGGCGCAGCTCGGCGATCTTCCGAAAGCGAAGACGCTGCTGCGCAGCGCCGCGCGCGCCTTCGGTCCGCGCGAGGCGGTGGCGCGCGCCAGATGCGTCGTGGCCGAAGCCGAGATCGCGCTGGTCTCGCGCGACCTGAGCTGGCCGGCGAAGACGCTCGCCGCGGCGCGAGCCACGCTCGGCCAGCACGGCGACCTCGCCAATGCGGCTCATGCCGGCCACATCGAGGCACGCCGTCTCCTCCTCATCGGGCGCCTCGACGAGGCCGAGCGCACGCTGGCCGAGCTGGTCACCTGCCCGCTTCCGCCGGCGTCGCAAGTCGTCCGCGAGCTCGTGCGCGCGGGCATCGCCATCAGGCGGCTCACGACGAAAGATGCGCGCGCGGCGCTCGGCCGCGCGGAGCGCGCCGCACGGCAGGCCGGCATCGCCGCGCTCACGGCCGAAGTCGAAAGCACGAGGCTCGTTCTCGACACGCCCGCGGCACGCTTGATCGCGCGCGGCGAGGCACGGCCGCTGCGGCTCGAAGAGGTCGAGGAGCTGGCGGCCTCCGGGGCGCTCGTCGTGGACACGTTCCACAACGCCGTTCGCAGACGGATCACGGTCGTCCCGCTCGGAACGCGGCCGGTGCTGTTCGCGCTCGCCCGCATCCTCGCGCAGGCATGGCCGGCGGATGTCTCGCGCGAGGCGCTGATCACTGGGGCGTTTCAGGCCAGGCACGTGGATGAATCGCATCGCGCCCGCTTGCGCGTCGAGATCGGCCGCCTCCGCGCCAAGCTTAGGCCTCTCGCCGCGATCAGCGCGACCAGGCAGGGCTTTGCGCTGGCACCGCGGAGGACGCAGGAGGTGTTCGTGCTGGCACGGCCGGTCGAGGAGAAGCACGCGACCGTCCTCGCCTTTCTCTCCGATGGCGAGCCGTGGTCGAGCTCGGCGCTCGCGCTGGCGCTCGGCAGCAGCGCGCGCACGGTGCAGCGGGCGCTCGACGAGCTGGCACGCGCGAACAAGGTGCAATCGTTCGGACAAGGCCGCGCGCGGCGCTGGATGACCCCGCCCGTCCCCGGTTTCCCGACAGGCTTGTTACTCCCCGGACCGCTGCTGAAGACGTAAGGTAGGGCACATCACAGGGACCAGGCACATGAAGCGTTCAGCCGCCGAGATCGTCAGGGAATACGGGCCGTTTGCGGGCGTCGAGGCCGCGCATGGCGTCACCTATGACGGCACACATGTCTGGTTCGCATCCGGAGATAGATTGAACGCCGTCGATCCGGACAGCGGCAAGATCGACCGCTCCATCGACGTTGCCGCGCATGCGGGAACGGCGTTCGACGGCAGGCACCTGTTCCAGATCGCCGAGGACCGCATCCAGAAGATCGATGCGGCGACCGGCAAGGTGCTCTCCACGATTCCGGCGCCGGGCGGCGGCGGCGATTCCGGACTGGCCTGGGCCGAGGGGTCGCTCTGGGTCGGCCAATATCGCGAGCGCAAGATCCACCAGGTCGATCCCGGAACAGGAAGGGTTCTCCGCACCATCGAAAGCAAGCGCTTCGTCACCGGCGTGACCTGGGTTGACGGCGAGCTCTGGCACGGCACCTGGGAGGGCGAGGAAAGCGATCTGCGCCGGATCGATCCTGAGACCGGCAAGGTGCTCGAGCAACTCGACCTGCCCGCCGGCACGATGGTTTCAGGATTGGAATCCGACGGCGGTGACCGCCTGTTCTGCGGCGGCGGCAGTCGCGGGAATGTGAGAGCGGTCCGCCGTCCCCGGCGCGGCTGACCCGCGCGAACCAACGCACCGCAACGGCGCGTTCGCAGCCGTTAACCTGTTCGCCGCAATTCTACCCCATCGGTGCGCTCTAGCGCCCTCCTTGCCTGCCCTGTAGACTTCGCCCGGGGCGGCCTGGGGGAGTGATGCGACTCGCGTTGAATCTGAAGACTGTTCTGATCGCCGTGGCGGTGCTCGCGGTGTCGTTTTTCGTCAGCCTGAAGGCGATGGACTGGCTGTCGCCGCGCGCGACGAATTCAGCGCCGCCGGTCGCGCAATTGCCGCCACTGCCCCCGGTCGCGAAGAGCTCGATCGTGGTCGCGCCGGTCGCGATTGCGCTGTCGGCGATCCGCGACCAGGCGGAGAAAGCCGCGCCGCGCAATTTCGCCGGCAAGGCCGATAATCCAATCTCGCAGATCCTGGAGAATGCCGACATCGGCTGGTCCGCCGTGCGCGGGCCGATGTCGGCCGCCGGCGACAAGGACGTGCTGACGATCTCGACGCCGCTCAACGGCAAGCTGAACGTGACGGGTTCGCTGTCGTCGAAAGCCACCGGCGCGCTCGGCGACGCCCTCGGCAGCGTGCTCGGCGGTGACGCGGCGAAACGGATCGGCGCGGTCAACATCAAGAATTTGAACGCCAGCGCCGAGATCAGGGGCAACGTCATCGTCACCTCGCGCCCGAAGCTCGCGGCGAACTGGCATCTCGAGCCCAATCTCGGGGCGCAGGTCAATCTCGGCGACACCAACCTCAACGTCGCCGGCGCCAAGGTCAACGTGCCGGCGCAGGTGAAGCCGCTGATCGACAAGAACGTCGGCGAGCAGATCAACGTCGTCTCCGAGCGCATCCGCAACGATCCCTCGCTGCGCGACAATGCAAAGCTGCAATGGGCCAAGGCCTGCCGCTCCATTCCGCTGCAGGGCTCCGGCGCCTCCGCCGCGCTGCCGCCGCTCTGGCTGGAGATGAAGCCGGTCCGCGCCATCGCGGCGCAGCCGCGCGTCGACGCGCAGAACGTGACGCTGCTGCTCGGACTCGAGCTCGAGACGCGCGTGACCTCGACGCCGACCAAGCCGGACTGTCCGTTCCCCGAAAAAATCTCGATCGTGCCGCCGACCGGCACCGGCGTGAACATCGGCGTGCCGATCGACGTGCCCTTCACCGAGATCAACAAGCTGATCGCGGCACAGATGGTCGGCCACACCTATCCCGAGGACGGCTCCGGCCCGGTCGACGTCACCGTGAAGAGCGTCAACGTGGTCCCGTCGGGCGAGCGGCTGCTGATCTCGCTGCTGGTGCGCGCGAAGGAGAAGAAGAGCTGGCTCGGTCTCGGCGCGGAGGCCACCGTGCACATCTGGGGCCGGCCGATGCTCGACCAGGCGCAGCAGACGTTGCGGCTCGCCGACATTCAGCTCGCAGTGGAATCCGAGGCGGCCTTCGGCCTTTTGGGCGCCGCCGCGCGCGCCGTCGTGCCGCAGCTCCAGCAGACGCTGGTGCAGAAGGCGACGCTCGACCTCAAGCCGATCGCCGCCAATGCGCGCGAGAAGATCACAGCCGCGATCGCCGACTACCAGAAGAGCGAAGACGGCATCAAGGTCGATGCCAACATCAGCAGCCTGACGCTCGCCGACATCGCCTTCGACTCCAGGACGCTGCGCGTCGTCGCCGAAGCCGGCGGCACGCTGAATGTGTTTGTGACGAAGCTGTCGGGGATGTAGCGCGCCCTCACGCGCCGGGCCGGCGCGCGTCGCTTGCACCGCTGGCATTCTCGCCCGAGGATGCTAAGCTGTCTTTCGCAACCTCGGACGAGGTCCGGACGGCACTGAAGCTGATCACGCGAGGACAACATGGACGCCGGCTTGGTCACGCCTTCGCCGGCACTGGTACGGTTTTCCGGCATTCAGAAGACCTATGATGGCGAGCACCTCGTGGTGAAGAACCTCGATCTCGACATCAGGAAGGGCGAGTTCATCACGCTGCTCGGCCCGTCGGGCTCGGGCAAGACGACCACGCTGATGATGCTGGCCGGCTTCGAGGTTCCGACCCAGGGCGAGATCTACCTCGCGGAACGGCCGATCAGGAACGTGCCGCCGCACAAGCGCGACATCGGCATGGTGTTCCAGAACTATGCCTTGTTCCCGCACCTGACGATCGCGGAGAACATCGCCTTCCCGCTGTCCGTTCGCGGGACCAACAAGGCCGAAGCGCAGGAGCGCGTCAGCGCGGCGTTGCGGATGATCAAGATGGAAACCCTGGCGCACCGGCGGCCCGGGCAGCTCTCGGGCGGTCAGCAGCAGCGCGTGGCGCTGGCCCGCGCGCTGGTTTTCAATCCGCAACTGGTGCTGATGGACGAGCCGCTCGGCGCCCTGGACAAGCGCCTGCGGGAACAGATGCAGCTGGAGATCAAGCAACTGCACGAGACGATGGGCATCACGATCGTCTATGTCACCCACGATCAGAGTGAAGCGCTCACCATGTCGGACCGCATCGCCGTGTTCAACGACGGCATCGTGCAGCAGATCGACAGGCCGGACACGCTGTACGAGAATCCGGTGAACAGCTTCGTGGCCCATTTCATCGGCGAGAACAACGTGCTGACCGGAACGGTCGAGACGATCGACAAGCAATATTGTCGGGTCGTGTTAGCCGGGGGCGGCACCGTGACCGCACGGGTGGTCAATGTATCAGCCGCGGGCGCATCGACCTCGCTGTCGGTGCGGCCGGAGCGGATCGCCATCATTCCGGAGGGCAACTCCAGCGACGGACCGAACCGGCTACCGGCCAGGGTGCGAAACACCATCTATCTCGGCGACCACGCGCTTGCCGTGCTCGATGTCGCCGGCAACGGGGAGTTCATGGTCAAGCTTCAGCCGGGGGCGCATGGCGAATTGAGGCATGGGGACAGCGTGTTCATCAGCTTTCGTCCCGAGGACTGCCTGGCCCTCGATCCCGTCTGATCCGCACCGGCATCGATCAAGCTCAACGCAACGCAACGCATATGAAGAAGGAACCAAGACCATGCTGAAGCGCAAGACTGGCAGGATTGCTTTGGGGTTCGCAGCGGCGTTCAGCGCCAGCGCTGCGCTGGCCAATGTCGCGCAGGCGCGTGACCTGACCGTCGTGTCATGGGGCGGCGCGTATCAGGATGCCCAGAAGAAGGTCTATTTCGAGCCGTTCAAGAAGGCCGCCGGTGTTGCGATGAACGACGAGTCCTGGGACGGCGGTGTCGGCGTTTTGCGCGCCAAGGTGCAGGGTGGCGCCGCCACCTGGGACGTCGTTCAGGTCGAGAGCGACGAACTCGCGGTCGGCTGTGAAGAGGGCCTGTACGAGAAGCTGGATTATTCCAGGATCGGCGGCGAGGCCGTCTATATCCCGCCGTCGGTCAACCCCTGCGGCGTCGGCGCCATCCTCTATGATTTCGTGCTCGGCTACGACAAGGACAAGCTGAAGCAGGCCCCGGGCGGCTGGGCCGACTTCTTCGACACCAAGAAGATTCCGGGCAAGCGCGCCCTGCGTCAAGGCCCGAAGACCACGCTGGAGATCGCCCTGATGGCCGACGGCGTCGCACCGAAGGACGTCTACAAGGTGCTGGCGACCGACGAAGGCGTCGAGCGCGCCTTCAAGAAACTGGACACCATCAAGGGCGACATCGTCTGGTGGAAGGCCGGTGCCCAGCCGCCGCAATTGCTCGCCTCCGGCGAGGTGGTGATGACGTCGGTCTACAATGGCCGCATCGACACCGCGAACAAGAACGACAAGAAGAACTTCGGCATGGTGTGGGACGGCGCGCTGTTCACGCTCGACAGCTGGGTCATCCTGAAGGGAAGTCCGAACAAGGACGCGGCCTACAAGTTCCTCGACTTCGCGGGCAAGGCGGAGAACCAGTCGAAACTGTCGGAAAACATCGCCTACGGCACCTCGAACAAGGATGCAGCAGGCAAGCTGCCGCCAGCCGTTCTGAAAGACCTGCCGACCGCCCCTGACAACATCAAGAACGCGGTCGAGATCAACGTGGCCTTCTGGCTCGAGAACATCGATCGGCTGACCGAGCGCTTCAACAAATGGGCCGCGAAATAACGCGCGATCGAACTGGCCTGCGGTGCGCATTGAAGGCAGCTTCGTTGCGGCCATCCTTCGAGACGCCCGCCTTCGGCGGACTCCTCGGGATGAGGTCTGAGTCTGTGGCAGCGACTCTACAGGCACCAATGTCAATGAGCCTCATCCTGAGGAGACCGCAAAGCGGTCGTCTCGAAGGACGAGGCGCTTGCTCAGGCCCCTCCACAAGGCCATTTGCGATTGCCCCACTCGCAATGGGGACGAGTCAATGAGACGCATCTCATGACAGCAGCGTCCCTCACCGGCGCCGATGCCAAGCCCGAGGTGTCGCTCAAGCGGCGCCTGAAGCAGGCCGAACGCGCGCGCCAGCTCAAGGCGTTCGCGCTCGTCGGGCCGCTGCTGCTGTTCCTGCTCTTCACCTTCGCGGGCCCGATCGCCGGCATGCTGTGGCGCGCGGTCGACGACCGCGAGGTGCGTCAGGTTCTGCCGCAAACGGTCGCTGCTCTCGCCGACTGGAACGGCAAGGACCTGCCGGACGAAAAGGCCTACGCGGCGCTGGCCAGCGACATCATGGCGGCGCGTGCCGCCGGCACCATCGCCATCGCAGCCAAGCGGCTCAACTACGCCCTGAACGGCTTCCGCACGATCCTCACCGGCACGGCACGTAATCTGAAGGCGATGCCGGAGCCCGGTACGGCCAGGGAGACGCTCGGCAAGATCAACCCGGCCTGGCGCGAGCGCACCACCTGGACCACGATCAGGGACGCCAGCGGCCCGGTGACCGGCTTCTACCTGCTGGCAGCGCTCGACCTGACGCGGAACGTGGACGGCGCGGTCGTCTCGGCCTCGCCGGATCAGGCCATCTACCGCGACGTCTTTGCCCGTACCTTCCTCATCAGCCTCAGCGTAACGGCACTCTGCCTGATCCTCGGCTTCCCGGTCGCGTACCTGCTGGCGACGCTGCCGCCCGGCCGGTCGAATCTGTTGATGATCTTCGTCCTGCTGCCGTTCTGGACCTCGCTTCTGGTCCGCACCTGCGCCTGGATCGTGCTGTTGCAGAGCAACGGCATCGTCAACGACAGCCTGCACTGGCTCGGCATCATCGAACAGCCGCTGCGGCTGATCTACAACCGCTTCGGTGTCTGCGTGGCCATGACCCACGTTCTCCTGCCGTTCATGATCCTGCCGCTGTACAGCAGCATGAAGGCGATCTCGCCTGCCTACATGCGTGCCGCCGCCTCGCTCGGTGCGCCGCCGGTCACCGCCTTTCTGCGCATCTACCTGCCGCAAACCCTGCCCGGCATCGGCGCTGGAAGCCTGCTCGTCTTCATCCTGGCGCTCGGCTACTACATCACGCCCGCGCTCGTCGGCGGCGCCGCCGACCAGATGATCAGCTATTTCATCGCGCTCTACACGACGGAGACGGCCAACTGGGGACTCGCCTCGGCGCTGGGCGCGGTGTTGCTGCTCGCCACCCTTCTGCTTGCTCTCGTCTACGGCAAGCTGGTGCAGGGACAGCAGGTCACGGGAGGCATGAAGAATTGAGCGATCATTCTTCCCTCCGTACGCCCAGCCAGCGCATCGCGTGGTCCGCGACCATCGTCATCTCCACGCTGGTATTCATCTTCCTGATCGCGCCGATTCTCGCGATCATGCCGCTGTCCTTCAGCTCGGGCTCGTTCCTCACCTATCCGCTGCCCGGCCTCTCCTTGCGCTGGTACGACGACTTCATCAATTCGCCGCGCTGGATGAATTCACTGAAGAACAGCATGATCATCGGCGTCGCCGCGACCCTGCTCTCGATGCTGCTTGGCACGCTGGCAGCGCTGGGGCTGGCGCAGTGGAAGAGCCGGTTCAAGCCGCTCGTGCTGGCTTTCGTGCTGTCGCCGGTCGTCGTCCCCGGCGTCATCACCGCGGTCGGCCTCTATTTCTTCTTCGCGCCGATCGGACTGACCGGCAGTTATCTCGGCCTGATCCTGGCCCACACCGCGCTGGCGACGCCCTTCGTGGTGATTACGGTCGGCGCGACCTTGCAAAGCTTCGACACCAATCTGGCACGCGCCGCCGCCTCGCTCGGCGCCTCGCCGCTTCAGGCGTTCCGCCGCGTGATCTTGCCGCTGATCCTGCCCGGCCTCGCGTCGGGTGCGCTGTTCGCCTTCGCGACCAGCTTCGACGAGGTGGTGATCGTGCTGTTCATGGCAGGTCCCGAGCAGCGCACCCTGCCGCGCGAGATGTTCAGCGGCATCCGCGAGAACATCAGCCCGACCATCACGGCAGCGGCGGTGATCTTGACGACTGTCTCCGTCATCCTCCTCGCCACCCTGGAAGGCCTGCGCCGGCGCAACGAACGGCTCAAGGGCAGCGGCGGCTGATCGAGACCAATATCAGCAGCGTGACGCTCGCCGACATCGCCTTCGATAGCAAGACGTTGCGCGTCATCGCGGAAGCCGGCGGCACCCTGAACGCCAATGTAACGAAGCTGTCGGGGATAAGTGGCCCGACATCCATCCATCCGAGCTCGTGGCAGCTCGAGGGGCACCGGGCGCGCGCCCCTCGATTGCGATTGATTGGCAAGTGCAAGTTGCAGAGCTTTGATCTGTCGCAACACACGCGCGCGTGAACCATCGACCAATGAATACGTCCAAGATCCAGCGCTCTAATTGGTAAGTGCATGCCATGTCCGATGCACCGCTCGATAGGTCTCCAAAAGCGCGGTTTGACCCCGGGACGTTCCTCGCCAAGCCCACCGCCGGCGTCACGCTGGAACGATTTCAAGCCAATCAGCAGATTCATGCCCAGGGTGAACCCGCCGATACCGTTGGCTACGTCCGCAAGGGACGAGTCAAGGTCACGACGCTGTCCAAGCGTGGCAAGGAAGCCATCGTTGGCATCATTCAGAAGGGCCAGTTCTTCGCTGAAACCTGCCTGGGTGGCGCGAACGTGCGGAGTGCGACCGTCGTAGCCCTGGAGGACTGCCTGATCACCTCGATTGCGAAGGACGTGATGCTCTCGACGCTTCGCTCGGAGCCGGAGTTCTCAACGTTTTTCGTGGCGCATCTTCTGTCGCGGAATACGCGGCTCGAAGAGGACTTGGGCGACCAATTGTTGAACCTGAGCGAAAAGCGACTTGCACGGCTCTTGCTGGTTCTTGCAGACACGGATCAGGAGACCGGCAGATCAAGCGAAATCAACCTCAGTCAGGAAGCGCTCGCGGAAATGGTCGGGACGACGCGATCGAGGATCAGCACCTTCATGAACAGGTTCCGCGAGCGGGGATTCATCAGCTACGACAGCCATGGTCGAAGAATTCAAGTCTACAGCGCGCTGCTGATCTCCGTATTGGCAGGCTAGCGGGAGGCCGGATCATCGGTCCCGACGAAGTCCTGCGTGACAGCCAAATATCATTCGAGATAGCTGAGATAGGCCGCGACCGCCTTGACCTGCGCTTCCGTCAGGTTGTGAGCGATCGGTTGCATGATCGCCGAGTTGTCGGGATTGGCCTTGTCCTGGCCACGCTCCTTGTCCCAGTTCGTCAGTTTCCTGGTCATGTAGTCGTGGAGTTGGCCCGCCAGACGTGGAAACGCATCGGCGCCCTTGGCGTCCGGTCCATGGCAGGACGCGCATGGCGGGACCTCCGCAGCAGGAATGCCCTCTTCATAGATTTTCTTTCCGACCGCCAGGGAATCCCGGGGCGCTCCCCCCAGTGGCTTTGGGTTGAGATCCTTGAAATAGGTCGACAAGGCCGTGAGCATCGCCGGGGTGAGCACATGCGACACGTTGAACATCACGGGGTTGGTTCGCCTGCGGTCGATGAAGGCCTGCAATTGATTACTCACGTACTCGGGTTGTTGCCCCGCAAGCCGCGGCATCGGCAAGGATCCGCGAAAGCCTTGTCCCGATAGTCCGTGACAAGTCTTGCAGTAATCCGTCTTGGCCTTGAGCTCCTGCGCAGAGACGGAGGCGCTCTTGTCCTCTGCGAGGCTCGGCGCCGAGAAGCCAGCAATCAGAATTGCTGTCAACAGCGCCGACGCCAGTGCATTGACCTTCATGATCGCCCTCCGGTGATAGGAGCTGCACGACTCGCGAATAGTTCGGGACAACGTCCCTCACGCCCCTCTGTGTACGCCCAATCCCTGTTGCCAAAACGCCTCACGCAGTCGAAATCAAATTCGCTGTTCTTTTTTGAACACTGGTTTTTGCCGGCGCAGTTTTAGCTCCGCACTGTCTCGACGGTCATGACCGCATTGACGGCATGCTGTGAGCAGATGGGATGGCGCGATGCGAGCCGGTTGCGGTCGTTTTTTTCGTTCCCATGGCAGCTGGAGGCTGGCCGCAGTTGCAGCAACCCTGTGCTCGGCGCTCTACCTGACGATCGGCTCCGCGCCACCTGCTCAGGCGTTGCCGAGCTTCGCGCGCCAGACCGGGCAGCCTTGCGGCACCTGCCATACCGACTTCCCCGCGCTCACGCCCTACGGGCGCCGCTTCAAGCTGCTCGGCTATACCGCCGGCGGTGGCCAATTCCGCACGACGCCGTTCTCATCCAGCACGGGCGTCAACGCGCGCGCCGAGCTCGATAAACTTCGTGGCTACGCCAAGGCGATCAATCCACCCGCTGCAGACGACAGCAAGGTATATGTCCCGCCCGTCTCGATGATGGCGATCGTGGGCTACACCCACACGCAGGCAGCGACGGTCGCGCCGCCGACTGATCCCTACAAGGCGAACGACAACGTCGTGCTGTCGCCGTTCAGTGGTTTTTGGGGCGGAGCAATCACCGACAATGTCGGCGCCTTTGTCCAGGTCACCTACAGCGCGCCGGATCCGTTGTCCGCCTTGTCAGGAACGCCGGCAGATCAGTTCAAGCACACCTGGTCATGGGACAATGCCGACGTCCGCTTTGCGGGCACCGGGAGTTTCGGCCCGATTGATTTCGTCTACGGCATCACCGCAAACAACAATCCGACCGTTCAGGATCTGTGGAATACGACGCCGGCGTGGTCGTTTCCCTACGCGGTATCGTCGCTTGCAGGAACGCCCGCTGCCAGCACGATGATCGAGGGAGCGTTTGCCGCGCGTGTTGGCGGCGTCGGCGCCTACACCTCGATCAACGATCTGCTTTATCTGGAGTTCACCGCGTACAAGACGCTCGGCTTCGGTCAGCAGAACTCACTCGGCATGAATCCGTTCGACGGGCCCGGCCTGTTCGGCAGCGTGGCGCCGTACTGGCGCGTCGCGCTCGAGCCGCATTGGGGCCGGCATACGTTCATGGTCGGCACGTTCGGCATGTATTTCGACGTCCATCCATGGCTCGATACCAGCTTCGTCACGGGAACGACGGCAACCTTGCCGCAGTCGGACAAATTCACCGATGTCGGATTCGACACCCAATACCAGTACCAGGGCGACAACTACTGGCTGACGTTGCGCGGCAGCTACATTCGTGAGTTTCAGCGGCTGGACGCCAGCTTCGCCAATTTCGCCTCGGCCAATCCCACCAATCTGCTCAACAGCATGAAGCTTCAGGCTTCATTTGCCTACGGCAGCGACAACAGAGTCGTTCTGACCGGCCAATATTTCAACATCTGGGGCACCGCCGACGCCGGGTTGTTCGGCACTGATCCGACGACGGGGTTGGCCATGACGCCGAACAGCAATGGCTGGATGGCTGAGATCGCCTACATCCCGTTCAGTGCGAGCAAGTCATTCGGCTGGCCCTGGTTCAATGCCCGCATCGGCCTGCAATACACCTATTACAACAAATTCAACGGCACCACGGTCGGTGCGCATGACAACAACACGCTGTTCCTCCACGCCTGGTTTGCCATGTAGGCAGGTTCACCCGCAGACGGAGATTGTTCGATGGAAAAATTGCTCCTAGCCAATCTCGCGGCGTTTGCGATGATGCTTGCCGGGCCCGCGATGGCCGCAGACCTGCCGCTCAAGGCGGAAGTCCCGTTCGTGGCCCGGTTCAGCTGGACGGGCTGCTATCTCGGCGGCAGTCTCGGTGGCGCTTTCGCGCACAAGGACATCACCGATCCAGCACAATTGGTGCAGGATTCCTTCCTGGGGGCCGGCAATACGGTCGGGGTCACCACCGTGAATACGACGCCACACGGCGTCTTGATCGGCGGGCAGATCGGCTGCGACTACCAGTTCGCTCCGTCCTGGGTGGTCGGCATCGAGGGGGCTGCGTCCGGCTCGACGATGAAGGGCTCCACCAACGTAGCGCTTCCACTCGGCAATCCCGATACGGCACTGGTGCAGGCCAAGACCGATTTCCTCACCAGCGTGACCGCGCGGATCGGCTACGCGTTCGACAATCTGCTGCTCTATGCCAGGGGCGGCGCCGCCATGGCGGCAGACCGATACGACGTCACCGGCTCATTCGCCGGCACGCCGTTCGGCTTTACGGGACTTGAAAACCGCTTCGGCTGGACCGCCGGCGGCGGCCTGGAATGGGCGTTTACGCAGCATTGGTCGGCCAACTTCGAATACGACTATTACCAGTTCGGACACCGTACGGTGACGATGACCGATCCGACCAATGTCCTGCTCGGCAGCGTCGATGTTAGGCAGAACATTCAGGTCGTCAAGGTCGGGTTGAACTTTCATATCGGAGCAAACGGTTGGTGATGGCTGAGCTCCTCGCAGTGAAGCGAACGCGATCTCGCCGGGTCGTCGGCCTTTGCGCGGCATTGCACGCAGTCATGCTGACTGCCGCTTTCGCCGTCACGGTCCACGCGGAAGAGCGTGGAGAAGCGGCAAGGGGAGGTCTCGAAGCCAAGCTCGACTATTGCAAGACCTGCCATGGGCTGTCGGGCCAGGGTTATCGCGGATATTTTCCGATGCCGCGTTTGGCTGGGCAGCAGCCGCAATATCTCGAGAATCAATTGCGCGCTTTCATCGAGCGCAGGCGTACCAATCCAATCATGGCCAATGTCGCCCACGTGCTGAGCCCGGCCATGGTGTCTGCCTTGGCCGTCCATTTCAAGAATCTCGATCCGAAACCGTTTGGAGGCGCGCCGCGCGGCTCGCTCGCAGTCGGCAAGCGCATCTACGAGGATGGGATTCCGGAGGCAAATGTGCCGGCGTGCGCGGCCTGCCATGGCACGGACGGCAAGGGCCAGAACGAAATTCCGCGTCTTGCGGGCCAGCTTTATGACTACACGATCGGCCAGCTCTCGGGCTGGGCGAGAGTGCGCGGTCAGGGCTCGGCGATCGATACTTCGGCGATCATGGCGCCGACGGCGCACAACCTTTCGCGATCCCAGGTCGAAGCGGTCGCCGCTTACGTAGGTTACTTGCAATGAGAGCAACGCCGCTCCAATTCCCGGCGACCGCAAACGCAAGGCGCGAAAGCGTGGGCTCATGAAGCGCATCGAGTGGAGAATCGTGGTTCTGGCCATCGTCGGCTCGATCGCGCCGGCAATGGCGTGGGACGGAGGCGGTGCCCAAGTCCGCAATTGCACGTGGTGCCATGGCGCCGGGGGGCAGGGATACAGGGTCGCGCCGCGGCTGGCCGGTCAGCGTCGGGACTATCTCGAGAGCCAGATCAGGAGCTTTCGCGAGCATACACGCGACAATCCATTTTCGAAGCAGTTCATGTGGGGAGCCGTCGCAGCGCTTGCCCCTCAAGACGCGCGTGACCTTGCGGTCTATTTCGCGTCCATCCCGCCGAAACCCGCCAATGACGGCGATAGCAGCATCGCCGCAAGGGGCCGAACGATCTACCTCGAAGGGATTCCTGAGGCGAATATCGCGTCCTGCTATGCCTGCCATGGTCCGAACGCCGAGGGCGTACGCGACATTCCCCGCCTCGGAGGGCTGGCCTACTTCTACCTCAAGACGCGGCTAGAGCAGTGGGGCCAAGGTTACCACTCAGGAATGGCAACGCCGATGCCGGTGGTTGCCCGCTCTTTGGGCCCGCGTGAAATCGAGGCACTGGCTTCGTACCTCAGCTTCGGCAAGTAGCCCAAGAGGGCATCAAAGATGCAGCCACCGTTTGGCACTCACGTCTTTATTCATCTTTAGATTGTGCAAGAGCGGCGACCGGCGTCAAACCGGTTTCGTGAGTACATGGTCCGGCTTTGCCGGCGGCATCGATTGCGGCTAGAACGTCCCTGCGACGAAGCTCAAAGAACAATCCAAAAGGGAGAAAAATAACATGCAAAAACTCATCGCCGCCGTCGCGGCCAGCTTCGCCATTGCCGCGACCTGTGGCGCCGCGCAGGCGCAGATCTCCGACGAAATCGTCAAGATCGGCGTGCTCACGGACATGTCCAGCCTTTATGCGGATGCGACCGGCAAGGGTTCCCTCGCCGCCGTCGAGATGGCGGTCGCCGATTACGGCGGCAAGGTCGCCGGCAAGCCCGTGCAGGTGGTCGCCGCCGATCACCAGAACAAGCCTGATGTCGGCGTCAACATCGCCCGCAACTGGTACGACAACGACAAGGTCGATGCGATCTTCGATGTTCCCACGTCCTCGGTCGCGCTGCCGGTCTCTGCGCTGACCCGCGAGAAGAACAAGATCAACATCAATTCCGGCGGCGGCTCGTCCGACATCACCGGCGCGCAATGCTCGCCAAACACGGTGCACTGGACCTACGACACCTATGCGCTGTCGAACGTCGCCGGCAAGGCGATGGTCAAGCGCGGCGAGGACACCTGGTTCTTCGTCACCGCCGACTACGCCTTCGGCATGGCGCTGCAGCGCGACGCCGCCAACGTCGTCAAGGAGAGCGGCGGCAAGGTGCTCGGCGAGGTCCGCCATCCGCTCAATTCATCGGACTTCTCCTCGTTCCTGCTGCAGGCCCAGGCCTCCAAGGCCAAGGTGGTCGCGCTAGCCAATGCCGGCGGCGACACCACCAATGCGCTGAAGCAAGCGTCCGAGTTCGGCCTGACGCAGGGCGGCCAGAAGATGATCGCGCTGCTCCAGGAGATCACCGATACCCATTCGCTCGGCATCAAGGCGACGCAGGGCCTGATCGTCACCGACGCGTTCTACTGGGACATGAACGAGGAAACGCGCGCCTTCTCGAAGCGCTTCAACGACAAGGTCGGGCACATGCCGACCATGATCCAGGCCGGGCTCTATTCAGCGACCACGCACTATCTCAAGGCGATCGAGGCCATCAAGACCGACGAAGCACCGAAGGTGATGCAGCAGATGCGCGCCACGCCGGTGAACGATTTCTTCGCCAAGAACGGCAAGATCCGCATCGACGGCCGCATGGTCCACGACATGTATCTGTTCGAGGTCAAGAAGCCCGAGGAGTCCAAGGGCGAGTGGGACCTCTACAAGCTGATCGCCACCGTACCCGGCGACGAAGCCTTCCGTCCACTCGACAAGGGTGGCTGCCCGCTGGTGAAGTAGAGGCCTTCTCCCTCGTCCCGCTTGCACTGCCAATTCCTCATCCTGAGGAGCTTGCGCAGCAAGCGTCTCGGAGGATGCAGCAAGCGTCTCGGAGGATGAAGGCCAGGCCGGTGGCCTCGCCCTTCGAGACGCGCGCAAGAGGCGCGCTCCTCAGGGTGAGGGTCAACATTTCGCAATGATGATAGAACACGGACACGACAGCGCGCCCGGCGAAAACCGGGCGCGCTTCGTTTAGAAGTCTGGAAGTGCATTACTCCGAGTACTTGAACTCGGGCATGTTCTTCAGCTCGTCCTTGCTCGCGTTGAACACGGCGTGGTCCGGATACCACTTCGACGTGGACGATGCGGTGGTCGCGGTCGTCGTGGTGGTCTTCTCGGTGCCGGTCGCAGCGCCCGTGGTGGTGGTCGCCGCGGGCTTGGTGCCGGTGTAGGCGACGGCCTCGTTGACGAACTTCAGCTTCTCGTAAGGCACGGCAACCAGATGCTCGCCCATGCCGAGGAAGCCGCCGACGCCGATCACGGCGATCTTGATGTCACCGTTCTTGTCCATCAGCAGATCGTTGATCGAGCCGATGTTCTCGTTGGCTTCGTTGTAGACCTTCAGGCCGTCCATCTTGGACGTGCGCCACTGGCCGGAGGCCGTCGTGGTCGTGACTGTCGCGGTGGCAGCAGGCGCGGCCTTGTCGGTGGTGACGGTCGGCGACTGCGCAAACGCAACGGTCGAGAGCAACGCGGTGCCGGCAAGACCGGCGGCGATCGATTTCATCAACATGATTGTCCTCTCCTTCAGTAGAAAACTTGTGCGGAGAGAACAGCGATGAGCAGCCACAGTTCCTGAGTTGCGGCAATTTCGTCGCGCGACCATGGCGCTGCATCGCGACGAAGGTTCCTGAGTGACAGAGGAACGTTCCGGATGCACGGTTCCCCGCCGGCGATGATGCGCCCTGGGAAGAAGCATCATCGCGACGAGGACCGCGCCGACCCGCGTCGCGCAGGTCAGCTCTTGCAGTCGATCAGAAGTGCGGAGAGGTCCGAACTGCCGGACGAGCTGCCGTTGGCGCCATAGGACGAGCTCGATGATTGCGACTGCTGCAGCGCCTGAAGGAATTGCTGGAGGATCTCCGCCGTGGTGGAAGCGGTCGACGTGCTGCTGGTCGAGTCAGTCGTCGAAGACGAATCCGAAGAGCTGCCGTCCGACGGCGGCGGACCGGGCGGTGGTCCGCCGGCGCCGCCGGCGCCGCCGGGTCCGTTCGCGAAGGCGGACTGAAACACGTTCTTCAACGCGTCCGCCTGGTCCGAAGTCAGCGTACCGTTCGACACCTCGTTGGAGATGAGGTCGTCGATCTTCGACTTCATGTCGTCCTTGGAGGGACGCGTGCCGCTCGACTGGTCGCTTGACCGGCTCTGCTGGAGCGCGGTGTCGATGTCGGTCAGCGCGGTGGAGAGCGCCGACTGGTCCGACGACGAGATCGTGCCGGCGGAGACTTCCGATTGCAATTCCTGCTGCAGCCGCTGCAACGGCGACTGGTAGTTACCGGCGGAGGCCGCCGAAATCGAGGTCATGATGGCTCCGTGGTTTTTGCGGGGTTTCTTGTGTGGCGCCATCACGGTATGGTTAACGGCCTTAACGAGACCTTGCCGCACCACTGCCGAGCTGTTGCCGGGTGTTGCAACCGGGCACCCGGAAACATACCGAAACAAAAATCTTCGCCTTTTGGCCCGAATCTTGGACAAACAAAGCGCATGGCCAATCCCTCTCCCAACATCCTGGTTGTCGAAGACGACCGCGAAACCCGGACGTTGATTGCGAAGTACCTGCGCAACAACGCCTGCAACGTCACCGCCGTGAGCGACGGCCGCGAGATGTCGCGCGCCATGGCCGATCATCGCGTCGACCTCATCATCCTCGACGTCATGCTGCCCGGCGAAGACGGCTTGAGCCTGTGCCGCAAGGTGCGCTCGGAGACGCAGACGCCGATCATCATGCTGACCGCGCGCGGCGAGGACGTCGATCGCATCGTCGGCCTCGAGATGGGCGCGGACGACTATCTGCCAAAACCCTTCAACCCGCGCGAGCTGCTCGCGCGCATCAACGCGGTGCTGCGCCGCCAGGCCGCTGCGCAAGCGGCGAGCTCGATCGAAGGCGCGAGCACGCTCGCCTTCGAGGGCTGGCGCATCGATCTGCGGCTGCGCGAGCTGCGCAACCCGGAGGGCGCGCGCGTCGCGGTGACCAGCGCCGAGTTCGACCTGCTCAGGACGTTCTGCGAGCGGCCCGGCCGCGTGCTGTCGCGCGACAGCCTGCTCGACCTCACGCAGGGGCGCAACACCGGCTCGTTCGAACGCTCCATCGACGTGCTCGTCAGCCGCATCCGCCGCAAGATCGAGCCCAATCCGGCCGATCCCAGCATCATCAAGACGGTGCGCTCCGGCGGCTATCTGTTCACGCCCAGAACTGAAGTGGCTGGGGCTGAAGTAGCCAGCCACGAAGCGGTCGCGGCGCCCCTGGGCAATTAGTGGGGCGGCCGCCATGACGCCGTTCCGCTTCTTCCACCTCAAGAGTATCGGCGGACAGATCGCCGCGCTGGTGGTGGCGTCGATCGTCGCGCTGCATCTGATCCTGACCGCCAGCTTCCTGATCAGCCGGCCGGACCGTGCCGATCCGCCGCCCGACAGCGCGCATCAGCTCGCCGATGCCGCCCTGCTGCTGAGCGGCGCCGATGCCAGCGAGCGGCCGCGCATTCTCGCCGATATCGCACGCGCGTTTCCCAGGGCCGGCATCGAGCTGCTCGCACCGGGGACCACTCCGGCCACCGATGACGGCGACAGCCCGCATCTGCGCAATGTCCGCCGCCACCTCGGCCACCAGTACAAGGTTCTCGCGCTGGCGCCGCAGGGCGGCGCGCACCGGATCGCGGTTGGATTGCCCGACGGCACCATGATCGCGGGCCGCGTCGAGCAATCGCCCTATCCGCCGCGGTTCTGGGGCGGCCCGTGGATGATCACGCTGCTGTTCGCGCTGATCAGCGTCACCATGCTCGGCCTGTGGGCGGCCTATGCGCTGGCCGCGCCGCTGTCCTCCTTCGCCAGGGCGGCGGAGAATTTCAGCCTGGACGGCGAGGCCGCCGATCCGCTGCCCGAGCGCGGCCCGGAAGAGATCCGCTCGGTCGCGCGCGCGCTCAACCGCATGCACGAGCGGATCGCGCGGCTGATGTCCGATCGCACCCGCATGCTGGCCGCGATCAGCCATGATCTGCGCACGCCGATCACGCGGCTGCGCCTCCGCGCCGAATTCATCGAGGACGAGGGCAATCGCAGGCGCATGCTGATCGATCTCGACCAGATGCGCTCGATGCTGGAATCCGTGCTGTCGCTGCTGCGCAACGACCGCAAGATCGAGGCGGTGACGCTGGTCGACATCGCCAGCACGCTGCAGCTCATCGCCGACCAGTTCGGCGACATGGGCCACGTCGTGCACTACGACGGGCCGGCGTCCGCGACCGCCGCCGCGCGTCCCGACGATCTGCATCGCGGCGTCACCAACCTGGTCGAGAACGCGGTGCGCTTCGGCGCCGAGGTGACGATCCGTCTCGACATCGACGGCACGAAACTCGTCATCGACGTCGAGGACGACGGCCCCGGCATTTCGGACGCGCGCAAGCAGGAGATGCTGGAGCCGTTCGTGCGCGGCGACGATGCGCGCACCATGGACGATTCCACCGGTTTCGGCCTCGGCCTGTCGATCGCGCACGCGATCGCGCTCGCCCATGGCGGCGAGCTGTCGCTGCACGACCGCGCGCCGCACGGGCTGATCGTGCGCATGCAATTGCCGGTCTGGCAGCAGCCGCGGCTGGCGGCCTGAGGCGCTCGCCTCCCTTGCCCTCTCTCCCTTGGCCGAGGGAACCCCGGCGCCAGCTCTGAGTCGTAGTCAGGGCCCGACGCCATTCGCTGGAGGCGGCGTTCGGCCACATCATCGCCGCGATCGGGAGGCCTAACGGCAGCCGGCGCAGGTCACTTCGCGACATCGCCAGTCAGGGACCCGGGACATCTGATGAAAATTTTACGCGTCGCCGCGCTGCTCGCGGCCGGACTGACCTTGCCGCAGGCCGCATTCGCGGGCGAAGCCGAATATGCCGAGATGGTCGCGACCCATGCGCGCGCCAACGGCGTGCCGGAAGCGCTGGTGCACCGTGTCATCATGCGCGAGAGCCGCTACCAGTCCGGCCTGGTCGGCCACGGCGGCACCATCGGCCTGATGCAGATCAAGCTCGCGACCGCCCGGGGGCTCGGCTACACCGGCGATGCCGCGGGCCTGCGCGACCCCAACACCAACCTCACCTACGCGGTCAAATACCTCGCCGGCGCCTATCGCGCCGCCAATGGCGACCACGCCCAGGCCGTGCGTTATTTCGCGGGCGGCTATTACTACGCCGCCAAGCGGCAGCGGCAGGAGATGGTGCAGCAGGCCAGCACCGAGACGAATTCCCAGGTCTGGCTGGAGCCGAACGGCAATCCGCAGCCGATGTTCGGCACCCCGCCGCACCGGAAGCTCGCCCAGCGCGTCCGCAACGCCCGGGCGCAGGTTCCGGGCCTAATGCGTTGACACCAGCCGTCACAAGCCTACATTAGAGCCGTTCCGAGGGGTGCTCCGAGGAGGAGCTGAGATACCGCTAAATGGGCAAGCCTGCACTTCAGCAGGCAGGCCCAGGACCGCGGTGACCCTTTGAACCTGATCCGGGTCATGCCGGCGAAGGGACAGGGATGTTGCAGACGACCAAACGACCGGATTCCCCGGTATCCATCATCGGCGCAGGCATTGCGGGCGCCTGGCAGGCCCTGTTGTTCGCACAGGCCGGCCACCCCGTCACGCTCCACGAGCGCGGCGACGCCACCATGGCCGCTTCCACCAGCCATTGGGCCGGCGGCATGCTCGCGCCCTATTGCGAGGCGGAGGTCGCCGAACCCATCATCTCCCGGCTCGGCCAGCGCTCGCTCGACATCTGGCGCCGCGAACTGCCCGACACACCCTTCAACGGCTCGCTCGTCGTTGCCCATCCGCGCGAGCGCAATGATTTCGAGCGCTTTGCCCGGATGACCGAGGACCATCGCCGGCTCGATGCAGCCAGCCTCGCCGAGCTCGAGCCGTCGCTGGAGGGCCGCTTCCGCGACGCGCTGTTCTTCCCCAACGAAGGCCATGTCGAGCCGCGCCGGGTGCTGCCGAAGCTGCACGAGCGCATCATCGCGGCCGGCGGCACCATCAAGTTCGGCAGCGACGTGTCCGCTGGTGACCTGGCAGAACTCGATCCTAAAGGCATCGTGATCGACTGCCGCGGCCTCGGCGCGCGCGACGAGCAGAAGGAGCTGCGCGGCGTCAAGGGCGAGATGGTCCTGATCGAAACGAACGAGGTGCAATTGGCCCGCCCGGTGCGGCTGATCCATCCGCGCTGGCCGCTCTACGTGATCCCGCGCGAGGACAATCTGTTCATGCTGGGCGCGACCTCGATCGAGGCCGAGGACACCGGCGTCAGCGTCCGCTCGGCGCTCGAATTGCTCGGCGCGGCCTATACCGTGCATCCCGCCTTCGGCGAGGCCCGCATCGTCGAGTTCGGCTCCGGCCTGCGCCCCGCTTTCCCCGACAATCTCCCGCGCATCGGCATTCGCGGCGGCAGGATCAGCGTCAACGGGCTCTACCGCCACGGCTTCCTGATCGCACCGGCGCTCGCCGAGCTGACGCTGCAATACGTCCAGCGCGGCCAGATCGACAATGAGGTGATGCAATGCGGGTGATCGTCAACGGCGAGCAGCGCGAGGTGAGTTCCGCCAGCGTCGACGCGCTGCTGTCGGAGCTCGACTACGAGGGCACCCATTTCGCGATCGCGCTGAATTACGACGTCGTGCCGAAGAGCCGCTGGGCCGAAACCCATCTCAAGGCGGGCGACGAGATCGAGATCATCACGCCGCGGCAGGGAGGGTGAGGATGGTGCTCTCTCCACACTCTCCGCTGTCATCGCCCGGCTTGACCGGGCGATCCAGTACGCCGCAGCGTCTCGGTTCCTGCCGCGCGGCCGCGGCGTACTGGATCCCCGCCTTCGCGGGGATGACAGCGTCAACTCAGGAGACACCTCTCACATGGTGACCTTCTACGGCAAAACCTTCCCCTCCCGCCTGCTGATCGGCAGCGCGCTCTATCCGTCACCCGCGATCATGCAGGCCGCGATCCGCGCCTCCGGCTCGAACATCGTCACGGTGTCGCTGCGGCGCGAATCCGCCGGCGGCAAGACCGGCGACGCGTTCTGGAATCTGATCCGCGAGCTCGATGTCACCGTGCTGCCGAACACCGCCGGCTGCCGCACCGTGCGCGAAGCCGTCACCACGGCCAAGCTCGCGCGCGAATTGTTCGGCACCAGCTGGATCAAGCTCGAGGTGATCGCCGACAACGACACGCTGCAGCCCGACGTCGTCGGCCTCGTCGAAGCCGCAAGCATCCTGATCAAGGACGGTTTTGAAGTATTCCCCTATTGCACCGAGGATCTCTCCGTCGCCAATCGTCTGGTCGATGCCGGCTGCAAGGTGGTGATGCCGTGGGCCGCGCCGATCGGCAGCGCCAAGGGCATCATCAACCCCGACGCGCTCAAGCTGCTGCGCGAGCGGCTGCCCGACATCACGCTGGTGGTCGATGCCGGCCTTGGCGCGCCCTCCCACGCAGCCCAGGCGCTGGAGCTCGGCTACGACGCCGTGCTGCTCAACACCGCGATCGCCAAAGCCGCCGATCCCGTCGCGATGGCGAACGCCTTCCGCCTCGGCTGCGAGGCCGGCCGCACCGCTTATGAAGCCGGGCTGATGAACGCCCGCGACTTCGCCTCCCCTTCCACCCCTGTCGTTGGGACACCGTTCTGGCATGCCGTATCCTGATCGCTTCTATCCCGTCGTCGACAGCCTCGCGTGGGTCGAGCGCCTGACCAAGCTCGGCGTCGGCACTATCCAGCTGCGCGCCAAGGACCTCAACGACTCGCAGGCCCTGCAGGTCGTCACCGATGCGCTGGCGATCACCGAGGGCACGCAGGCCAAGCTGGTCGTGAACGACTACTGGCGCGCGGCGATCGTGGCCGGCGCGAAGTACCTGCATCTCGGCCAGGAGGATCTCGCCGAGGCCGACCTCGCGGCCATCCGCGAAGCCGGCCTCTCGCTCGGCATCTCCACCCATGACGACGCCGAGCTTGAAACCGCGCTCGCGGCAAAGCCCGACTACGTCGCGCTCGGCCCGATCTTCTTCACCACCTTGAAGTCGATGCGCTTCGAACCGCAGGGCATTCCGAAGATCACGGAATGGAAGAAGCGCATCGGCAGCATCCCGCTGGTCGCGATCGGCGGCATCAAGTTCGAGCACGCCGCGGAGATTTTTGCCGCCGGCGCGGATTCCATCGCAGTGGTGTCCGACGTGACGCAAAACGCCGACCCCGATGCCCGGGTGCGGCAATGGCTCGGCGAGTCGAAGGAGGCGGCGTGATCCACACTCTCTCGCCCCACACTCCACTGTCATCGCCCGGCTTGACCGGGCGATCCAGTACGCCGCGGCCTCTCCGTATCCCACTGTGGCCTCTGGAATACTGGATCCCCGCCCCCCGTGCGCAATTGCGCACTAGGCGGGGATGACACCTTTTATCGACGCACGCACAGCGACCTCAACGAATTAAACCGGAGGATCCCATGAACATCCGCTCCAATCCCGAAAAAACCGTCCCCGCCGTCACCACCGGCCCCCTCCCCTCCTCGCGAAAGATCTTCGCCTCGCCCGACGCCGCGCCCGAGCTGCGCGTGCCCCTGCGCGAGATCATCCTCTCCGAGGGCGCCGGCGAGCCGAACCTGCCGGTGTACGACACCTCCGGCCCCTACACCGATCCGTCCGTGACCATCGACGTCAACGCTGGCCTTGCGCGCGGCCGCAAACAGTGGGTGCTGGAGCGCGGCGGCGTCGAGGAGTATCAGGGCCGGCAGATCAAGCCGGAGGACAATGGCAGCGTCTCCGCCGACAAGGCCGCGCGCGCGTTCAGCGCCTATCACCAGCCGCTGCGCGGCCTCGACGGCCACAAGATCACCCAGCTCGAATTCGCCCGCGCCGGCATCGTCACCAAGGAAATGATCTACATCGCCGCGCGCGAAAACCTCGGCCGCAAAGAGCAGCTCGAGCGCGCGGAAGCAGCCCTTGCCGATGGCGAGAGCTTTGGCGCTTCGGTCCCCGCCTTCATCACCCCGGAATTCGTCCGAGCTGAGATCGCGCGCGGCCGCGCCATCATTCCCTGCAACATCAACCACTCAGAACTTGAGCCGATGATCATCGGCCGCAACTTCCTGACCAAGATCAACGCCAATATCGGCAACTCCGCGGTGACGTCGTCGGTCGAGGAGGAGGTCGAGAAGATGGTGTGGGCGATCCGCTGGGGCGCCGACACCGTGATGGACCTCTCCACCGGCCGCAACATCCACACCACCCGCGAATGGATCTTGCGCAACTCGCCGGTGCCGATCGGCACCGTTCCGATCTATCAGGCGCTGGAGAAGTGCGACGGCGATCCGGTCAAGCTGACCTGGGAGCTCTACAAGGACACGCTGATCGAGCAGTGCGAGCAGGGCGTCGACTATTTCACCATTCATGCCGGCGTGCGCCTGTCCTACATCCACCTCACCGCCAGCCGCGTCACCGGCATCGTCAGCCGCGGCGGCTCGATCATGGCGAAGTGGTGCCTGGCGCATCACAAGGAGAGCTTCCTCTATACCCATTTCGACGAGATCTGCGACCTCATGCGCAAGTATGACGTCTCGTTCTCGCTCGGCGACGGCCTGCGCCCGGGCTCGATCGCGGACGCCAACGACCGCGCGCAATTCGCCGAACTCGAAACGCTCGGCGAACTGACGAAGATCGCGTGGGACAAGGGCTGCCAGGTCATGATCGAAGGCCCCGGCCACGTGCCGATGCACAAGATCAAGATCAACATGGACAAGCAGCTCAAGGAATGCGGCGAGGCGCCGTTCTACACGCTTGGACCGCTGACCACCGACATCGCGCCGGGCTACGACCACATCACCTCAGGGATCGGCGCCGCCATGATCGGCTGGTTCGGCTGCGCCATGCTCTGCTACGTCACGCCGAAGGAGCATCTCGGCCTGCCCGATCGTAACGACGTCAAGGTCGGCGTCATCACCTACAAGATCGCCGCCCACGCCAGCGATCTCGCCAAGGGCCACCCCGCCGCGCAACTGCGCGACGACGCCCTCTCCCGCGCCCGCTTCGACTTCCGCTGGAACGACCAGTTCAACCTCGGCCTCGACCCCGAGACCGCCAAGAACTTCCACGACGAGACCCTGCCGAAGGAAGCCCACAAGGTCGCCCATTTCTGCTCGATGTGCGGTCCGAAGTTCTGCTCGATGAAGATCACCCAGGACGTGCGGGATTATGCGGCTACGCTGAACGATCCGAACAGCATCGGCATGTCGATGGCCGGCACTGCCGAGGACGGCATGAAGCAGATGAGCGCGAAGTTCAAGGAGATGGGGAGCAGCGTTTATCTGGATGCGGAGAAGGTGAAGGAGAGCAATCGGGTGTTGTGAGGTCGCCGTGCACGGTCAAATCCTACTAGGCCGGCGATTACTCGCCGACCTAGTATAAAGAAATCATCCCCATACGCGCAGCACTTTTGAAATCGAAATGAGAAATTTGGCCGAGCAATTCGCTGCCATTACTTACCTTGCGCTAAGCAACAACTGCCTTACGAGTGCTTTGGTAACGTTCCAGAACATGGCAGAATCATTGTGCGCGAGCGCCACTCCGTGTCGAAGCTCCTTCGCTGGATGAACGTAATTTCGGAACTCTTTTATAACATCGGCTATCTGCTTAGCAGACTCGGTAATCCAGCCCAGTTCGTGCCCAACGCGAATATACGAATCGAGCATCCATTCCTGATAGTCCGCAGTCTTGCCCGATTTCTTATCGATCGGAGCAGCTTTTGCTTTGATCAGGCTCGATTTGTCGGTCATCTTGTTCGCGCGCGCGACAAAAAGCGCCTCAAGCAATCCCCCCATCATGACTATTGCCGCAAGATGCGCTTGAGCTGACACACACTTGCAGCATTCTAACCACCGGTTAGCTAGGATGGCGTTCATCTGCGGGCTGCCAGCTAACGGTGAAAAATCCGGCGGAACATCGTCGGAATGCTGAGGACTATTCATCGTCCCGTTCCGCAAGACTTCAGTTCGCACCGCCATGAGCGAAGTTTTTGCTCGCGTGAGAGCTCCAAGGTAGGTGGTTCTGGCGGCGCTCCTATCCGCAGAATTCAGAATAGTTTGAAAGGCGTCGTTGATCGAATTTATGTCAATGTCAGAACGGTTCTCCAGCGACTTGCGATGCGTGTTAAACCATGCATAAGCAAGCGACTTTAAGCCAGCGAGTTGGTCGGCTCCGCGGACCTGCTTGGACCGAATCCTGGCTACTAGAATTCTCGCTGTCGTAACTTCTTGAAGAGCTGCATCGATCGCATCAAGGGCCGCGGTCATATTAAGATACTCCCGATGCGGACTACGCCTTGGTCTTTTTCCTCGATGATGCCTTGCGGCCGGCTGGCTGCCTCCTCTGACGGCCAGCTTTTTGACCGGCCGTAGCTGCCTTTCCAGGTAGCGTGATTGCCACTAGATTTTCGCCAACAGTATTCAATCGAAACTCGCCATGCCCAGCCGAATCTAGATATCCCGCGTTCTTTGCGTTGTTAAGGGCATATCGGCTTGGGCGTTTTCTGGTCGCAAGCCGCGCTGCCTCACTTAGGAGTTCAGCATCGATACTTTCGCGACGCGCGTGAGCGGGCGCTTCGAACTGATAATAGTATGCAGTCACAGCAGCAAATTGCTGATCACTTTGTGGCGCTTTGGCTTCTGTAAATTGCTTTATGTCTAGCGCCCTCGCTGGTTCGCGAACGTTCTCGACTGAAGCTAAATGTTCAGCTTGTCGCCCGGCCGGCGCTGAAGCTTCCGGCGCCTTCAACCCGAGAGCTTCGCTAGCAAAACGCAACGCTCTTTCCTGTTGCGGCCGATCCAATCCAGCTAAAGTTTCTGCGATAATCTTTGCAGCATCAAACTCGTTATTCACAATGCCTTGGGCTTGCGTCATGATGTTGTTGCTCCCTAATATCTTAGGCTATCACTACCAGCATAACTACGCCACGCGATTTTCCACCAAAGATTGTTAGGCGATGGTTTGAGGTGAACTCAGTTTTCTTCCGTCCAATCTAAATGCTCGACGATTCGCCCCACCGCCTCCCCGACCAGCTCCGCCCCAACCTCCGCCTCGTCTTCGTCGGCACCGCCGCCTCGACGCGCTCGGCCGAGCTCGGGCACTACTATGCCCATCCCGGCAACCGCTTCTGGCGCGCGATCCATGAGGCCGGCATCACGCCGCGGCGCTATCAGCCGGACGAGTTCGCTGATCTCCTCGGCCTCGGGATCGGCTTCACCGATCTCTCCAAGTCGGGCGCCGGGATGGATCATCAGATCGCGACCGCGTCGATCGACGTCGCGGGGTTCAGGGCGAAGATGGAGACGTATCGGCCGCGGACGATCGCGTTCACGAGCAAGAAGGCGGCAAGCCTGTTCTATGGCCGGCCGTCGAGCGCGATTGCGCTGGGGCGGCAGCGGCGCGACGCAAGTCTGCCGGAGATCTTCGTACTGCCCTCGCCGTCGGGCGCTGCATCCGGGCATTGGACGCTGGAGCCGTGGCGCGAGCTTGCGATGTGGATCAACAGCCCTTCAGCGGACTGACCGCGCCAGGACGCATCAGCCTGTCGGCGTGCCCGCGTTGAGAAGCTGGGATAGCGCCGTCACGAGTTGCGCGGGGGCGAATGGCTTGGCCAGCAGGATGCTGCCGGGCACGCCCTTCGAGGGCCACTCGTCGCCTGCGGCGCCGGTCATGTAGACGATCGGAAATATAGCATCGATTTCGCGGCCGACGCGGGCAATGTCCCAGCCGTCGATGGGGCCGCTCAGGTTGATGTGGGTGACGAGGGCGCGGTAATCGTTGGTTTCGCCCTTGAGCAAGGCGATGGCTTCCTCGCCGGAACTCACGATCACGGTGCCAAATCCGCCGTCGGCCAGCGCTTCTTCAACGAGCCCGCGAATGAGGGGATCGTCCTCGACAACCAGGATCGTCGGTAGCACTTGCCCCTGCTGCACGGCTGTTCACCTTGGCTCGCCGTCAAAAGTGAACTTAAGTATGAGGTTGCGGGTGGCCGATAGCGAAGGGCGGCACGATCTCACACACATCGCGGGCAAAGCGCCTGATGTTCTGCTTTGCAACATTGTCCCGGCATAGGAACTTTAACGGGCAGGCACAATTGACGCCGACAACGGAACGGAGGCGACAATGAACGGTTTGATTTATCTGGTTGGCCTGGTGGTGGTGATCCTGGCTGTGCTGTCCTTCTTCGGCTTGCGCTGAGCAAGGATGATGGAAATGTCGATGGAAGGCCTTCCCCCGGCGCCGCGCGCCGATGTCGAGGCGACCCGCGCCGATCGCGGTTCGCGCTATCTGCAATGGTCGCCGATCCTGCTCGGGGCGTTCGCGGCCACAGCGCTGTCGTTCGTCATGGTGACGTTCGGCGCAAGCGTCGGGCTCGGGGTCACCTCCGCTGCGCCGACCTGGCGCGACGCCTCCGTGGCGTTATGGATCCTGTCCGGCATCTATCTCATCCTGCAGGCGATCCTCAGCTTCGGGCTGGGCGGCTACATCGCCGGCTGGGTGCGCACACCGGCCGCGCCGGGCGGTCCGGTCGAGCACACCGAGCAGGCGGACGGCCTGCACGGACTGGCGGTCTGGGCGCTCGCGGTGGTGATGGGCGCTGTGCTCGCCACGCTGCTGGGCGCGGCGACCTTGTCGCGCACGCCAACGGGCGCCACGTCGGCGCGCACGAGCGCCGCCGAGCCGCTGCTCAGCTACGAGCTCGACCGTCTCTACCGGGCCGGGCGCCGCGCGCCCACGGTCGATCTCAGTGCGGAACGCGCTGAAGCCGGCCGCATCCTTCTCACGACGTCGAGCCATGACGGCCTCAGCGCGGACGACCGCACCTATTTGATCCAGCAGGTCGTCGGCACCACCGGCCTCGCGCCGGCTGACGCCGAGCGCCGCGTCGACACCGTCATCGCCAACGCCAAGACGGCGATCGCGCGGTCGCGGCGAAGCACGATCATCCTGGCGTTCTCGGTGGCCACAGCCATTCTGCTCGGCGCCATCTCGGCCTGGGCGGCAGCGTGTGCCGGCGGCCGGCATCGCGACGGTGAGCCTTTGCCGGAGTGGATGGCCCATGCGAATGCGCTGGACCGGCGTCGCACCGCCGTGCTGCCGTAACGGATTGTGGGGTGGGTTAGCCCCGCGGCTGCGCGAGGCGCAGTCCGCTCGGCGTAACCTACTTCTTTCGCGTCCTCGGATAGAGACAGTGGTGGGTTACGCCTTACGGCTAACCAACCCTACGCACCGTCCCCGCCGCACTCACTGGAACCGGTACGTCACCCCGAACGTCGCCAGATGCGCGCGCATTGCGACGTCATACGTGTTCGCGGATGGATCGTGGTCAGCCCTTCCGCTCGACCGCGCCACTGTAAAGCCGGCCTTGCCGTAGTCCGCATAGCGAAATTCGGCGCGCGCCAGCCAGTTGCCCCACAGCACGGTCTCGAGGCCGCCACCGAGCGTCCACCCGGTCTTCGTGGTGGACTGGCTGATGATCGCCGGCGACAGCGCGACGAAGCCGGTGCAGGGGCCGCTGGTGCAGGTCGAGGTCAGTTCGAAGTTCTGCCAGGCCACGCCGCCGGTGGCGTAGAGCATGGTCTGCGGATTGACGAGATAGCCGCCGCGCAGGCGCAGGCTGGCGTCCCACCGGTTGCGGATCGAGAGGCTTTCGCCGGGCGACTGGGAGTCCGCGAGAAAGATGGTGGTGAAGCCTTCGCGCGTGGTGGTGCGATCGGCGAAGCCAAAATCGCCCTCGACGCCCGCTGTCCATTGCGAGGCGAGCTGCCAGAGATAGCCGGCATAGGGGCTGGCGCGGAACGCGACGTTATCCATCGGGCGGTTGTTGGCGCGGCGATCGAGGACATCGTCCGTGAAGCCTCCAACCGATTCCGATGTTGCGGTGAGATCGGTGCGCGTGGCGCGCGCACCGAGACCAAGGCCGACATAGGCGCCCATCCAGGACGGCAGCATCGCGGCCTGTGCCTGCAACGGATGCGAGCGGCCGCCGATGACAGGCTCGCCGAATTTGTAAGCGAGTCCGACGCTGGCGGTGTGGGTCCGCAGCCTGGTGTCGAAATTGTCGACCGTGAGCGCGGGCCCTGCGCCGCTCTGCGTGCGCGCGATCGCCATCGGCGCGCTGCCGAAATCGGCGTAGCGATATTCGCCGCGCAGCAGCCAGTTGCCCCACAGCGCGGTCTCGAGGCCGGCCCCCAGCGTCCAGCCGGTCTTCGTCACCGAGTTCGAGACCGTGGTCGGCGTGGCATCGTTGCAGGTTGCGCCGACGCAGACCGAGGTGACGTCGAAATGCTGCCAGGCAAGGCCACCGGTCGCATAGACCAGCGTCGCCGGCGTCAGCAGATAGCCGGCGCGGCCCCGCAGGCTGGCATCCCATGTCGTCTTGACCGAAAGGCTGTCGACCGCGAACGTGGACGAGCCGGCCCGCGGCGAGGCGCGAAATCCCGGCAGTACCGTGGTCTGGTCACCGAAGCCGACATCGCCTTCAATGCCGACGACCCAGTGGGGTGCGACCTGCCAGTTGTAACCGGCATAGGGATTGACGCGGAAGCCCGTGCCGTCGAACGGCTGGGTCAACACGCCTCCGGTCAGGTCACGGGGCACGCCGTCTTCCAGCACCGACGTGGTGGTGAGGTCGGCGCTGGTCGATCGAAAGCCGAGGCCGAGGCCGGCATAGAATCCCGTCCACGACGACGCCACCAGCGGCGGCGCCTTCACGAAGGACTTCGGCACGAGGTCCGCGGCCTGTGCCGGTGCGGCGAGCGCCAGCCCGGCCAGCAGCGCACTGCCGCAAAGCAATCCCGGCATGTGTCGGCAGGTCGATGAACGTCGCATGTCGGGCCCCGGTGCAAAACTTCTGCCCGAAGCCGTAGTCCAATTGGGTGACGTCTGGCGTCCTTCGATCGAACGACGTTGCGCCGAATGCGCGGGAGTGTTGCAAGCCCGTCACGCGGCGGCACGCCGATGGAGAGATTGTAGAGATTGTAGGGTGGGCAAAGCGGAGCGTGCCCACCATTTCTGTCACCGCAATGACAGGACCTCATCCTGAGGAGCGCGCTCTTGCGCGCGTCTCGAAGGATGGCCGCGAGCGGCGCATTGCAAACTCTGGCGCGGTGGTGGGCACGGCGCTCACGCGCCTTTGCTCACCCTACGCATCACGCCGTGCCCTATCGCATCGTGATCGCAAGTCCGCTCAGATCGGCATTCGCCATCAGGCCGACCTGCGTGCCGGTGAGCTCCAGCACCGCGCCCTTCTGGTTGGTCAGCACGATGGCGCGGGCGCCGCGGCCGATCGCAAGGCCCGCACCGGCGGCGCCGTAGACGCCGGCAACGTCGGAGGGACGGTTGATGTTGGAGACGCGGCCGCGCAGCACCGTTTTGGAACCGCCGAAGACGAGGCCGTAATCGAGCCCGCCGGTCGACAGCGCATAGGAGCGGCCGCGGAAGTTCAGCACGCCGGAGCCGCCGGACCCGCCGATGATCCAGCCCGCCTTGTAGATCGTCAGCACCACGGTGCCGCCGTCGGCCAGCGCCGACGTCGTGAGGCCGGCAAGCGCGGCAATGGCGACCAGCGCGGCGCGTAAGGAGGAAGCGATCTTCATGGCAGTCTCCGGGGGCTATTTTTCAAGGAGGGATCGAATCAGACGCAGCGAATTTATCCGATGGATCGCGGCGGCAACATGATGGGATGTGCGTGAGGCGTGGCCTGTCTCAACACCCCCAACTGTCATCGCCCGGTTCAACCGGGTGATCCAGTACTCCGAGACGGCAGTGCGATGCGGGGAGGCTGCGGCGTACTGGATGCCCCGGTCTAGCCGTGGCATGACAGCGGAGTTTGGCGCGACACGACACGCATCCCCACCATGCCATCCTGCTCCTGTTTTGCCCGACGGAGCAAGCAAAAAATTCGCCCTTCCCGAATTTTGAAATAGCTCAATGATTCCGGTCCGGTCCCTACTGTGCATGGGGTTGTTTTCGCGTTTCCTGTTGGAGCAGGCCCGGCCTGTCGCTACGCTATGACACTCAATCCCGTCCGAGGTGACCCCATGCCGATCCAGCATTTCGCGCCCCCGCCGCACGTCAAGGCGCCGCCGCTGTCCTTTGCCACGCGCGTCGGCGATCTCCTGTTCGTCTCCGGCATTCCCGGCTTCGACGCCAATGGCGCGCTGCCCGACGGCTTCGAGGCGCAGTTCGCCAATGTTGCCGTCAACATCCGGCGGGTGCTGGACGAGGCCGGCGCGACAATGCGCGATCTCGCCAAGGTCAACGTGCTGCTCACCCGCGCCTCCGACGTCGCCGCCATGAACGCGCTCTATGCCGGCGCCTTCGGCCCGCCGCCCTACCCCGCACGCACCACCTGCGTGGTGCACGCGCTGCCAGATCCGAAGATGCTGATCGAGATCGAGGCAGTCGCCTCGCTCGCCAAGGCATGATCCGCAAGGAGGACGTCGTCTGACATATCCGTGATCGACCGTCGCCCGGCTTGCCAGAGGCACCATTTTGCCGCACCAGTTTGCGGTCACGTTCCCATCAGGAGATATTTCATGCGTCGCGTTCTCGCCCTTTGTGCCGTTGCCGGCATCGCCACCACCGTGTTTGCCGTGCCCGCCTCCGCCAAGGTCGGCTATTACGTGATCCGCTGGGACAACACCGGCATCTGCCAGGTCTGGAACGAGGACCTGAAGTACAAGCCGTTCCAGTGGGGCGCATCGACCTACAAGATCGTCAGCAAGCCGCTGCCGACCTTCACGGCCGCGTCCGACCTCCAGATCAAACTGCGCGCGGAGCGCCGCTGCACGCTCTAAGCGTCACACGACGGATCGGGTTTCGAGGGCGGCCGGCGCGAGCGGGCCGCCCTTTTCTTTTGTGGACGTAGCGCTGGTTGTTCGCACGCCGTTTGAACCTGCCCGGATTGCGGAACTACTCACATCTTGTCCGGAGCACGCGGCCTGGAAGCGGCGCGCGACAAGGGCCGGACAAGGCTGCGCCGCTAGCATCCTCGCCCGGTTGCGTTTCCATCCACTTCCCGCGGGATCAATCGATGCGCAAGCTCACCACGACGGCTTCTATCCTCGGTGTATCGCTCGCCCTCGTCTTCACGGCGCAAGCGCAGGCCCCGGAGTCGTTCCGCGTGATCTCGCCGATCTTCGGCCAGCTCGTCAGCTTTTCGATGCCGTCAGACTTCGTCGCGGTGTTCGAGAACACCAAAGGCGGTCACTACATCCGCGAGGCCGTGCTGAAGGGCGAGACGCCCGAGCGCTGGACCCAGATGATCACGGTCATCGGCGAGAAGGGCATGACGCTGACGCCGGGCGCATCGCCCGAGACATTCGCAGCCTCGATTGCCGGCGGCTTCAAATCGGCCTGCCCCGACAGCTTTGCGGCAAGGCCTTTCGGTGTCCTGAAGTTCGGCCGCTTCGCGGGCTTTGGCGCCGTGATCGGCTGCGGCCGCGTCGACAGCGGCCCGACCCGGCACAGCGAGACCGCGCTGCTGATCACGCTGAAGGGCGCGACCGACTACTACACCATCCAGTGGGCGGAACGCGGTCCCGAGACTGACGAGCCGCCCGTCAATGACGAACACTGGCAGATGCGCCTGCGTGAGCTCAGCCCGATTGATCTCTGCCCGATCGTGACGGGAGAAGCCGCACCCTATCCGAGCTGCGTCAGCAAGAGCTGAGTGCGCTCACGCCTCCTTGTAGGCGCCCGGGTGGATGAGAATATCCCGTGCGGCGGCGAGGTCGATGAAGGCCTGCGCGTCGCCGCCATGGTCGGGATGCGTGCTCTTGGCGGCGCGCCGATAGGCCTGGTTGATGTCCTCGCAGGTGAGCTGCACGGCGAGCGGCAGGCCGAGCATCCTGCGGGCGCGATCCTCGCTGGACAGTTTCTTCGGCGTGGCGTTGCGGCGGCCGAAACGCGGCGCGGTGAGACCATGGACGACCTCGAGCACCACGCCGACGCGGCGCTGGGCCGCCATCGTGACGCTGTGATCGTCATTGTCGACGGCCTGGCGCAGCACCGGAAGCGCCTGCTCGGCCGCCTGCCGCAGCGTGGCATCCGGACTCATCCGCACGATCTCGGCCACGAGCCGGCCCGCCTCGGCCCAATCGACCGATTGCGCCGACCGCAGCCGCTCGAGCGCCAGTTTCCAGGATTCAAGCCGTTCCATCATGCGCGCAACGTTTAGCAACCAGGATCAGTATGCCAAGGCGGCCGTTTCCGACCCCTTAATTTCGAGTTAGCCTTTCATGAAACTTAGAAACGAATCCGGGAGGAAATTGCTCGCAAGCCACATCGCCGTCGCCGCGCACCGGCCGGACAGGCGGCCCGATCCGACACCGGTCAGTTGAACAGATACGCGAGGCCGAAAGTCGCGACGTGGGTGCGCAGCGTGACGTCGAACGTGTCGATAGTGTTGCTCGTTGCGAAGGTCCCCGTTCGGCTGATACTAAGGGTCGACGTGCCGAAATCGGCGAAGCGGTATTCGGCGCGAGCCAGCCAGTGATGGCCGAGCGCCGTCTCCAGGCCGCCGCCGATGGTGCAGCCGGGCTTCGTCGCGGCGTTCGCGATCACCGGCGGCGAGGGGCTGAACCTTCTCCGGCAGGGTTCGCTCCCGCAGGTCGAAATCACCTCGTCATGCTGCCACGCAGCGCCGCCACTTAAGAACAGAAGTGTCGCCGGTGTAACCAGGAAACCGAGACGTGCGCGAAGGCCCGCGTCCCACGTCGTCTTCAGCACGAGAGAATCGGTAGTCGTCTGGAAAGTGCCGAAGGCGGGCGACACCGGATATCCATCAAGCGTAGCGGTCCGGTCAGCAAAGCCGACATCGCCCTCGATACCGGCGACCCATTTGGGAGCGAATTGCCAGTTGATGCCGGCATAGGGGTTGGCGCGGAATGCAGTGCCGTTGAACGGCTGGGCCTGCTCGGCAATACGTAACGGGGCCCCGCCAAATATTTCCGATTTCGCCGCCACACTCGCCTGCAGCGCCCGGGCGCCGAGGCCAAGACCGAGATACGGGCCGGTCCACGACATCGCGATCGGAACTGCCTTGACCACCGCCGCCGCCGCCGCTCCGGCCACGACCGGATCGCCAAACTTGTAGCCCACGCCGAACGAGGCAGTATGCGTCTGCATCCTGAGATCGAAATTGTCCGTGGTCGGACTGAACGCCGGGTTGATAAGGGCCGTCCGGGAAATGGTGAACGGGGCGGCGCCAAAATCGGCATAGCGATATTCGGCGCGCGCGAACCAGTTGCCCCCAAGAGAGGTCTCGATGCCGCCGCCGATGGTCCATCCGGCCCGGGTCCGGGAAACCGAGATCACGGCGGGCGAATAACCAACGCTCTGACAGCCGTTGTCGACGCAGACGGAATTGATCCCGCTCCGCTGCCAGGCGATGCCGCCGGTCGCGTAGGCCAGCGTGGCGGGTGTGAGCAGGAAGCCGAGGCGTCCACGCAAGCTGGCGTCCCAATCGGTCTTCACGGTCAGGCTGTCGCGTGGCAACGGAAACGCGGTAAAGCCCGGCGAGAAGGCCTGCGATTGGCGCTTGGTGGATTGATCGACAAAGCCGATATCGCCTTCGAGGCCTGCGACCCACTGCGGGGCAAACTGCCAGTTGAATCCGACAAACGAGCTGGCACGAAAGCCCAGCCCGTCGAACGACGCGCCGGTCGGCCGTCCGTCCGCCAAATTTTGCGGGATGCCGCCAATCGTCTCCGAGCTGGTCACGGCATCTGTGCGCGTGGCGCGGGAGCCAAGCCCCAGACCTGCATAGAACCCACTCCAGGGGGATGCGGCCGTCAACGGGGCCTTGGTGGCGGGCGCAGCCCGATATCCGCCGCCAGGGCAGGCGCCGTCACCGCGAACGCGATCAGCGCCGCACTTCCGCATGTCACTTTCTTCATGCGCCCGATGTCCCGGTCGGCGCGCGGAATCGCCGCGGCCCATGTGTCTGGGACAAGATGTGAGGCCAACGGCTCCGGACTTCTTGGACATATGCGACGGCGAATCGGACAGGCACGAACCGGCAACTTTCCTGCCGCGTCGTGGCATCTTTGCCACATGCACCCGTCGTCGCCCGCCGCGATTGCATGAGGCGCGAGCGCCGCGCGACGTTTTCGTCGCTTCGGTTTTCAACTAGTCTCGTCGGCAACATTCAAAAACAAATAGACAGGGAAACGCAATGCCTCTCCTCCAAAACCATATCGCCGTCATCACGGGCGCCGGTTCCGGCATCGGCCGGGCGATCGCTGCCGGTTACGCCCGCGAGGGCGCGAAGGTGGTCCTGCTCGACGTCAACGCCGACACGGTTGCGCAGGCAGCGCAAGAGATCCGCCAGGCCGGCGGCAAGGCCGAGAGCTTTGCACTCGACGTGACCAGGCGCGAGGATTGCTTCGGACTGGCCAAGCAGGTCGCCGACAAGGTCGGGCAGGTCTCGATCCTCGTCAACAATGCCGGCATCACCCGCCGCAACGCCTTCACCGCCGAGACCGAGACGGTGGCAAAGGACTGGAACGACATCATCTCGCTCAACCTCAACGGCGTCTTCAACGTGACGCAGGCATTCCTTGCCCCCTTGCGCGCAGCCAAGGGCCGCATCGTCAATATCGGCTCGATCCAGTCCTTCGTGCATCTGCGCACGCCGAGCTCGGCGGCGTATACGACCTCGAAGCACGGCGTGCTCGGCTTCACCAAGGCGCTCGCGGCCGAGCTCGGCAAGGACGGCGTACGCGTCAACGCGATCGGGCCCGGCTTCATCGAGACGAACATCAACGCCAATGTGCGCGCGACCAATCCCGCGCTGGTGCAAGCCTTCGTCGATCACACCCCGCTGGCGCGCACCGGCAAGCCCGAGGACATCGTCGGCCCCGCGATCTTCCTGGCCTCGGACCAGTCGGCCTATGTCACGGGCACGATCCTGATGGTCGATGGCGGCTACCGGACGGTGTGACGCGCGCCGGCGAATTTGCGGGACGAGATCGGCCCGCATCGCCATGCATCTCGTGCCAATCGCGGCGCCTTCGCGGCAATCCCGGGGTCATCTTGTGCGATGGCCCGCAATTAACCTTTCGTTAACCAAACCCGCCCACCGTAGATCTACGGCTTGGGGGTCGTTTGTTCTCGATCCGCTTCCAAAGATGGAAGCGGGCGTTGATCGGGGAGTATGATGATGACCACTGTTCATGTCGCTGCGTCCGGGCCGGGCGCGCAATTCCTTAGCCCCAACCAGATCGTTCCGTTGCTGATCGGCGCCACCGTCGACGAGGTCGAGCGCGAACTCGTGCTCCAGACGCTGGCGCGCTGCGACGGCAACCGCACCCGTGCATCGCGCGTGCTCGGCCTGTCGGTACGCACGCTGCGCAACAAGATCAGGATCTATGCGGCTTCCGGCATCGACGTGCCCGCGTATCACGACTGACGCGCGACCAGGCAAGGTAGATCGGTCTGCCGGCGAGAGCTGCAAGCGAGACGATCGCGACCGCGGCCGCGATCATCTCGATGGCGCGGAGCATGAAAGCCGTCAGAACCGCCCATGCCGCCTGCGGCTCCTCGGCAAATGCGACCGGGACGACATCGGGCACGAGCAGATGAGCAAGGCCGAGCGCCGCCGCAAGGATGACTGCCGACAGGCAGAAGAGTTTCCACGCTGCGTGCATCGGTCTCTCCCTGCAAATTTGCGGTCGCGTATCATTCAGTGACACGGCGCTTCCTGCGGCCGATTGATGTTGATCAAGCGCGCCGCGACGCGCGGGCGGAATTGCTGCTGTCGTCAAACGCCGCTAAGTAGCTTGCTTCCGGTCAAGGGAGCAGTGGCGTGGCAGACGAACAGAAAAGGCAGGGATCTCAGGGACCGCGCGGGCGGCAGGGCGAGCCGGGACGACCGGGACCGCAGGGTCATCCGGGCAAGCGGGGGCCGGACGGCGTGCGTGGCAAGCCGGGGCCGCAAGGCAAGCCCGGACCGGCTGGAAAGGCCGGCGCACAAGGCAAGCCCGGCCTGCCGGGTAAGGCCGGCGAAGCCGGTGCGCGAGGACCGGTCGGACCGCAAGGGCCGGCGGGGCCGCAGGGACCGCGCGGCGAAGCCGGACCGCCCGGCCAGCTGCCGTCGATCGAGCAGGTGCTGCCTTGGCTGGAACAGCTCTTCGACGCCTGGGATGAACGCCGCCGCCAGCGCGCGCGTGAGGCCGCCGACCGCGAGGCGCTCGAGGCCGCCGTGCTGGAAACCGACGAGACGCCCGTCGATGACGAGAGCGGCGTCGGCGAAGGCGAAGTCGACGAGCACCGGAAAAAGAAGAAAAAGAAGAAGCACGGCCACAAGGACTAGCGATCACGTCTCCTTCGCCTGATCCTCCCGTCGGGGCAACATGCCCATGCGCTCGAACTGCCAGCGCATGGCGCGGTACCAGAGATAGCCGACCGCTGCGCCGCACAACGCCAGGATCATGACGTTCGCGCTGCTGAACGAGCCGCTCCACCACATCATCCATGCGGTCCACAGCAGCGTGAAAATAACGGCACCTGCTTTGAGGGGAATAAGGGGGCGGCTCATGGTCGTGCTCCGGGCTGTCAAAACCCCGGTGGACATCATCGCAAGTCGAGACGCCCTATACCGTGAGCCAGATCACGGAACGGTCGGTTGAGACCGGACTAACCGAACCGCAGCCGCGAACGCTCCCTCGCCTTGTCCGCCTCGACCTCACGATCCCGTGCCGGCGCATGGGTGTGCAGCGAGGTCAGGAGCTTTCGCGCGGCCTCCGAGACCTCGGCGACTGCGCGATCGAAAGCCTCCTCATTGGCCTGCGACGGCTTGTTGAAGCCGGACAGTTTGCGCACGAACTGCAACGCGCTCGCGTGGATCTCGTCTTCCGTCGCCGGCGGTTCGAAATTGAACAGCGTCTTGATGTTGCGGCACATGCAGCCTCTCCCGATGTTTCCCTGCAGGACGATCGGCGGAGCCAAAATACTACATCGCTCCGGACGGTTCTGCTAAGGTTCCCGCAACGCGGCCGCCCCTATGAGCCGCTCGGGGAGAGAAACATGAGAGCCTCTTGCGTGGCGCTGTCCGCCATCCTGCTGTCCATCGCGATGCCCGCCGTGGCCGCCGACTATCCGGCGCCGAAACAGGGCGACTGGGTCGCCAAAGAATTCAAGTTCCACACCGGTGAGACCATGCCGGAATTGAAACTGCACTACACCACCGTCGGCGAGCCCAGTGGCCAGCCGGTGCTGGTGCTGCACGGCACCGGCGGTTCCGGCGCGAGCATGCTGTCGCCCGCCTTCGCAGGCGAACTGTTCGGCGCCGGCCAGCCGCTCGATGCGTCCAAATATTACATCATCATCCCCGATGCGATCGGCCACGGCAAATCGTCAAAGCCGTCGGATGGCATGAAGACGAGCTTCCCGAAATACAATTACGACGACATGGTCGAGGCGCAGCATCGCCTCGTGACGGAAGGCCTCGGCGTCAAGCATCTGCGGCTCGTGATCGGCAATTCGATGGGCGGCATGCAGACCTGGCTGTGGGGCGAGAAATATCCGCAGGAGATGGACGCGCTGGTGCCGATGGCGTCGCAGCCGACCGAGATGGCGTCGCGCAACTGGATGATGCGGCGGATCATGCTCGACACCATCCGCAACGACCCCGACTACAATGGTGGCAACTACACCATCCAGCCGCGCATGATGAAATACGCGATCACCGCCTACGGCATCGCCAGCATCGGCGGCACGCTGGCCTACCAGTCGCAGGCACCCACGGCGGCCCGGGCCGACAAGATCGTCGACGAGCGGCTGTCGACGCCGATGACAGCGGATGCGAATGACTTCGTCTATCAGTGGGAGTCCTCGCACGACTACAATGCCGCCGAGAATCTTGAGAAGATCGAAGCGTCGCTGCTGCTGATCAATTCCGCCGATGACGAACGCAATCCGCCCGAGACCGGCCTCACGGAGGCCGCGATGAAGCGCGTCAGGAACGGCAAGCTGTATCTCATCCCAGCAAGCACCGAGACGCGCGGCCACGGCACCACCGGTAGTGCGAAATTCTACAGCGAGCATGTCAGGCAGTTGCTGCAAACCGCGCCGCAACGGACCATGTGAGGAAGCACGCCGCTGGTCCCTCATATCGCAGCGCATCATATGCGGCGCCTCCGCGCCGCATATTATTCGAGCATGCATTGAACCGACGGATCGGGCTTAATCGCGTCAACGATACGAATCGGCGCGCGACGGAGGATCGCATGCACAGCTTGCGCTGTGCGTTTGGCTGGCCGCAATGATGGCGCTGACGAGCGCCGCGTTCGCGTTCGACAATGGTCAATACGACCACCTTCCGCCCGACATCCGCGCCTGGTTCAAGAGCGTGATCGCGCCGAACGGCGTCCCCTGCTGCGACGTGTCCGACGGCCATCGCACCGAATACGATGTGCGGGGCGGCACCTATTGGGTGCCGATCGAAGGACAATGGATGGAGGTGCCCGAGCGCGCCGTCATCCGCGACCGCGGTAATCCGGTCGGTCAGGCCGTGGTGTGGTACGTCCACCACCGCGGCGCCATCATCATCAGCTGCTTCGTGCCGGCGGACGCCGTGTGAACTCGCTTGCGATGGCGCCTCGGTGCCGCGCGTGCTAGTTCGGCTGATGGCCTCAGCTCCTGCAAGCGATCTGACACGCGCGGTGATGCGCTTTGTGCTGGCTGCATTCTACCTGACGGCGGGCATCGCGCATCTCTGGGTTCCGGAGAAGCTGATCGCAATCACGCCGTCCTGGGTCCCGTTCGCAACGCAGGTCATCCTCGTCACTGGGGCCTGCGAGATCGCAGGCGCCATCGCGCTGGTGACCAGGCCGCTGCGCTGGTGGGCTGGCGTCGCATTCGCGCTCTATGCGCTTTGCGTGTGGCCGGCGAACATCAAGCACGCCCTCGAGAGCATCGACCTTCCGCCGCTCCCGAACAGCTGGCTCTATCATGGGCCGCGGCTGGCGCTTCAACCGGTCCTGATCTGGTGGGCGCTGTACTGCGCCGGCGTGATCGACTGGCCGTGGCGGCGCAAGCAAGGGGCTGGCGGTCCGGCCGGGGACTGATATCCTCAAGCCTTCAATCAGGGAGACCTTCGTGACTGATCTTTGCGCCGAAGACCTCGCCACCATCTATGCGAAGCCAACCCCGCGCGTGATCGCAAAGGCGCGTCCCGCGATCGATACGCATGCGAAGAAATTCATCGAGATGTCGCCGTTCTGCGTGCTCGCGACATCGGGCACCGACGGCAGCGTCGATGCCTCGCCGCGCGGCGGCGGTATCGGCTTCGTCCATGTCGCCGGCCCCAACCAGCTGCTGATGCCCGACCGCGCCGGCAACAACCGGATCGACAGTTTTCGCAACGTCGTCGAAGGCTCCGGCTTCGTGCATCTGTTGTTCTTCGTGCCCGGCATCGACGAAACGCTGCGCGTCGGCGGACGTGGCACGCTGTCGGCCGATCCGGATCTGCTCGCCTCGATGGTGGAATTCGGCAAGCCGCCGCGCGCGGTGCTGAGCGTCGCCGTCAGTGAAGTCTATTTCCACTGCGGCAAGGCGCTGATGCGCTCGAAACTGTGGGCGCCTGAGAAGGTCCAGCGCTCGGTGATGCCGAGCATCACCGAGGTGATCCACGAGCAAACCGGTCTTGGTGAGCCGCAGAGCCAGGACGTCGTTGAGGCGCTATACAAGACGCAGCTGTAGGCGGGCGCAGCAATTACGGTGTCGTCCCGGACAAGCGAGGCGCAGATCCGGGCCCCATAGTCACAGGACGTGGTTTGGCGAAGACTGCGAGCTCGCGCCGCAATTACTCCCGATGGCTATGGATCCCCGCGTTCGCGGGGACGACACCGAGTTTGCGGCTGACGTCAGTGCTTAGTGCCCCTCGCCCTCGAGCCCGCCGACGTGCTTCTGGGTGTAGAGTTCGAGGCCGATGCGGCCGATCAGGTCGAGCTGGGTTTCGAGGAAGTCGATGTGGTGCTCTTCGTCGCTCATCAGCTTCTCGAACAGGTCACGCGTGACGTAGTCCTTGACGCCGTGGCAGTAGGTCGCCGCCTCCTGATAGAGCGCGCGCGCGCTCATCTCGGCGGCGAGATCGCACTCGATGATCTCCTTGACGTTCTGCCCGATGCGCAGGGGATCAAGCACCTGCATGTTCGGGAAGCCGTCGAAGAACAGGATGCGCGCTGTGAGCTTGTCGGCGTGCTCCATCTCCTCGATGGACTCCTTGCGCCAGACCTTGGCCATGTCCAGCAGGCCCCAATTGTCGAGGAAGCGGTAGTGCAGCCAGTACTGGTTGATCGCAGTCAGTTCGTGACGCAGCGCCTTGTTGAGGTAGTCGATGACTTTTGCGTCGCCCTGCATGATGCACTCCAAGTCTAGCGTCCAAATCGGCCGGAGCCGTATTTAGAACGCTTCTAAGTCAGTTTAAGGGTCGGAGCAACCGGCTACGAGGACGCAGCCGGGGAAAAGCTCGGATGCGGAAGATTTCAGCAGGCCGCGAGGGCGAAATGGGCGGGCTCGGCAATCTCGTCATTGGCGGCCACGGTGTGGTTGTGCGGGCAGCCCGAACAGCAGGACTTGGCACAGGGGCCGAGCGTTTCGTCGATGATGGTCTTGATCGTCCGCGCGCAGCGGCCGCATTCGGCGCTGCAGCCGAGGCATCCATAAACCTGCTTGGCATGCCGCACAGCGTCGTCGGACTCGGCGACGGCGGCGCGGATGTCGTCATCGCTCAGCACGTTACAGGAACAAACAATCATGGAAGCGGCAGGCCCTTCGGTGATGCGCCATCATCGATATTTAAGGGGCCGTCCGGATGCAAAAGGAAAAACCGGTATTTGAAGCTATTCCAAACTGGCCGGAAAGCGGCCTAGAACGGCTCTAAAATAGGGAGTTGCGCTGGATCAAGATTGCGGCGGACCTAGTCGCCTCCACTTCCACCGCCATCGCCGCCGCCTCCGCAATCCCCGCCACTGCTGCCGCCGTCGCCCGTGGAACAGCTGCCACTGTCGTTCGAGCTCCCCGAGCTGTCGCTGGAAAACCAGCTCCCCGGGGAGAAGCCGTCGCTGGTGCCCGAATAGCTGTCGCCGCCTCCCCCGTCGCCTCCGGTCGCAGCGCGCGAGCGCCGGCCACGGTTCTGGATATGGGTGAACCAGCCGCAGCCGATCGCAAAGATGATCCCGGCAACAATCAGAGTATTCGTCATCGCGTCACCCATCATCGCCTCCCTGGCGGGTCTCGATCCAGAACGATTGGTCGCCCCCGGCCAAGGGACCGTTCATTGATCATTCAAACGAAGTATGGAACTCTGGTCCCCAAACAGTTCCCGTGTGAGAAAGGTCAAGCCAATGAAGAGATCGCTCCTGGCAATCGCCGCTGTCGCCGCCTTGGCCCTTACGGCCGGAACACCGGCCCATGCCCAGCGCGGTGTCGCTGCCGGCGTAGCCGCCGGGATCATCGGCGGCGCCATTGTCGGCGGCGCGTTGGCCTCTCCGTATTATTACGGGCCCGGCCCCGGCTACGCCTATGGTCCGGGCTACGGCCCCGGTTACTACCCGCCCCGCTACTACGCGCCGGGTCCGGGTTATGTCGCCGACGACTATTACGGTGACGGCTGTGTCTGGCAGAGGCAGCGCTTCTGGGATGGCTATGCCTGGCGCATCCGCCGCGTCCGCGTTTGTGGCTGAGGCGCCGCGAACCGGTTCACTCCGACTGATTCATTTGAGCCGGCTCACGACGGATGCGCTGTTCATCTCCGGGCCCGAAAAAGACCGCTTTTTCTCGTCACAGTTCTGCGTGCGTTTACTGCGGATTGACCATTTGCGCGCTTCCTAGCTGCAAGGCCAATTCCATCAGAGTCTGCGTGAACCTTTGAACCCCGGACGCTCCTAACAAGGAGCGTCCATCTCTCAGGAGAGCCAAGAGCATGAAGAAGACTTTAGTTGCCGCCCTCACGGTTGCGATGGTCGCCGGTTCGCTGGTGACTGCCACTCCGTCCGCCCAGGCCCATGACGGCGTCGGCGTCGGCATTGCGGCCGGCCTGATCGGCGGCGCCATCGTCGGCGGCGCCATCGCGTCGAGCCGTCCCGCCTATGGCGGCCCCGTCTATGTGGCCGAGCCCGGCCCGCCGCCCCCGCCCTGCTATTGGCAGCGCCAGCGTTATTGGGATGGCTACGGCTGGGTGATCCGCCCGGTTCGCGTTTGCTACTGATCTGATCGCTCGGCGCTCATGAGCGCCGCGATCGAAGCCCGGCCGAGACCATCGGCCGGGCTTTTTCTTTTGGTCGCCCGCTATCGCGCCGCCTGGATCGAACGCAGCACCTCTTCGCTCGGCCAGCAATCGACCTTGAGGCCTGCCGACTTCTGATAGGCGCCGAGCGCGGCGCGCGTCTGCATCCCGGCCTTGCCGTCGATCTTGTCCTTGTAGAGCCCGACGCGGGTGAGCCCGCGCTGCATGGTCTCGACATCCCTGGTGCGCAACTGCTCCGAGGCCGCCCACGATGTGGCGAACGGCAACGGAGTGGTCATGCGGTCGCTGAGATGGCCGACGAACAGCACGTAGAGGTCGGAGAAATTGTATTCCTTGATGACGAAGTAGTTCTTCGTGGTCAGGAACGCCGGACCGTAGATGCCTTCAGGCTGAAGCAGCGAGGCCGGCTGCGCCTGCTCGGCGGCACTGAGCTTTTGTCCGCGCACCGGCACGAAGCCCTCGCGCAGCCACTGGCTGATCGGCTTGGTCACCTCAGGCACGCCGGCGGTGCAATCGACCTTCGCCGGCGCCTGCACCTCGTAGGCCCAGCGCACGCCGCTCTGCCAGCCCTTGTTGACGAGCTGCTGCGCGGCGGACGCCAGCGCATCCGGCACCGAATGCCAGATGTCGATGCGGCCATCGCGATCGAAGTCGACGCCGTGCTTGTAATATTCGGACGGCAGGAACTGCGTGAGCCCGGTCGCGCCGGCCCAGGACGAGCGCATGTCCTTGCGCGTCACCACGCCTTCGCCAAGAATCTTCAGCGCGAGGATGAACTCGTTGCGATAGGTGTCCTTGCGCCGGCCGACATAGGCCTGCGTCGCCAGCACCCTCACGAGATCATAAGGCAGCGTGTAGCGACCATAGTCGGTCTCGCGGCCCCAGATCGCGAGCAGGACGGTCGCCGGCACGCCGGAGCTCTTCTCGATCTCGGTCAGCGAGGTGCGATATTTCTGCAGCAGCCGCTGCCCCTCGCCGGCAAGCCGCGCGATCGAGGCTTCCTTGACGTAGTCGGCAGGCACCTGCACGAACTCGGCCTGCGACGGCGCGCCGGTCGCGGGCCGTCCGGGCAGGATCAGATCGGGCAGCTTGTAGTCCGGCTCGAGCCCGCGCGTCTGTTGATCGAATGTTACACGAGAGACGCCAGCGGCCTGCGCTTCGGGCCAGAGCGAGGCAATGAACTGGGTGAAGGCGGCATCGGCGGCGCGGGCGGACGACCAGCCGCAGGTGACGACAATCACCGCAGCGATGAGCGCCCGCCGCATCATGCCGGCATCACCGCGTCAGCTTCTTGTACTTGACGCGATGCGGAATGATGCTGTCCTGGCCGAGCCGCCGCATCTTGTCCTTCTCGTAGTCCTGGAAGTTGCCCTCGAACCATTCGACATGGCTGTCGCCCTCGAAGGCCAGGATGTGGGTCGCGATGCGGTCGAGGAACCAGCGGTCATGGCTGATGATGACGGCGCAGCCGGCGAAGTCCTCCAGCGCCTCTTCGAGCGCGCGTAGCGTGTCGACGTCGAGATCGTTGGTCGGTTCGTCGAGCAGCAGCACGTTCGAGCCGGACTTCAGCATCTTGGCAAGGTGCACGCGGTTGCGTTCACCGCCGGAGAGCGCGCCGACCTTCTTCTGCTGGTCGGCACCCTTGAAGTTGAACGCCGAGCAATAGCCGCGCGAGTTGACTTCCTTCTTGCCGAGCAGGATCAGCTCGTTGCCGCCGGAGATCTCCTCCCACACGTTCTTGTTGCCGTCGAGCGCATCGCGAGACTGGTCGACATAGCCGAGATGCACGGTCTCGCCGACCGTGATGGTGCCTTTGTCCGGCTGCTCCTGCTTGGTGATCATCTTGAACAGCGTGGTCTTGCCGGCGCCGTTCGGGCCGATCACGCCGACGATGCCGCCGGGCGGCAGCTTGAAGGTGAGATTGTCGATCAGGAGGCGGTCGCCAAAGCCTTTGCTGAGGCCATCGAAGTCGACGACGTTGGCACCAAGCCGCTCGGCCACGGGGATGATGATCTGCGCGGTCTGGGTCTGCTTCTCGCTCGCCTGCTTGAGCAGATCCTCGTAGCGCTGGTAGCGCGCCTTGGACTTGGCCTGGCGTGCCTTCGGTGACGAGGCCACCCATTCCTGCTCGCGCGCCAGCGTCTTCAGGTGCGCGGCGTCCTCGCGGCCCTCCTGCTCGAGCCGCTTCTGCTTCTGCACCAGCCAGGACGAATAGTTGCCCTCGTAGGGAATGCCCTTGCCGCGATCGAGCTCGAGAATCCAGCTCGTGACGTTGTCGAGGAAGTAGCGATCGTGGGTGACGATCAGGATCGCGCCGGGATAGTTGCGTAAGTGGCCTTCCAGCCACGACACCGACTCGGCGTCGAGATGGTTGGTCGGTTCGTCGAGCAGCAAAAGCTCGGGCTGGTCGAGCAGCAGCTTGCACAGCGCGACGCGGCGGCGCTCGCCGCCGGAGAGTTTCGTGACATCGGCATCGTCGGGCGGGCAGCGCAGCGCGTCCATGGCCTGGTCGACCTTGCTGTCGAGATCCCAGAGGCCCTGGGCCTCGATCTCGTCCTGCAGCTTGGTCATCTCGTCGGCGGTCTCCTCGGAATAGTTCATCGCCAGCTCATTGTAGCGATCGAGGATGGCCTTCTGCTTGGCGACGCCGAGCATGACGTTCTCGCGCACGGAAAGCTTGGCGTCGAGCTGCGGTTCCTGCTCGAGATAGCCGACACGGGCGCCCTGGGCGACCCAGGCCTCGCCGTTATACTCCTTGTCGAGGCCGGCCATGATCTTGAGCAGCGTCGACTTGCCCGAGCCGTTGACGCCGAGCACGCCGATCTTGGCGTCGGGGTAAAACGACAAATGGATGTTATCGAGCACCTTCCGGGTCGGGTAGCTCTTGGTCAGGCCCTGCATGAAATAGATGAACTGGCGCGCCATCGGTCCCGTGAAACCTTCAATTTGAGGAGATTTGCTTAGCCAGCGATGTAGCGATCCCGCCCCCAAAGGGCAATGTTTTCCCTCCGTTCACCACGGATGAATACTGGACGGACACCATCCGGACCCCGATCGGGACAATTGAAACCTTCTTTTAATAAATCAGGCCAAAGCTCGATTTCGCGCGGAAACAGCGCCGCCCGCTCAGAACGAACGGGAGCATAGCGAGGCCCGTCATGGCTCTGATCGAAACCCACTCACTTCCCGTTCCGGCAGACGCCGGCGGCACCTCCGTTCTCGTCACGGAGATCAAGGGCTTCTGGAAGCGCTTCTTCGCCACCGCCTTCAATCCCTACCGGCCCGAGTTGCACTACATGCGCGGCCCCGGCCCCGCCTGGCGCGCCAAGCACGGCATGGATGCGCCGGTCCGGCTGAAGCGTCGCGACCTCTGAGCCCTTCTCTCCTGTCGAATTTTTGAAGACGCGAGCAGCTTGCGCGCAGGTGTGATTGCGCGCAACCATGGCCCGGTTCCGACGATGGCGCCCCCGCCTGGCGCCGTCAGCTCTCGCCATGGATGGACGCTGATGACGCGGCTGCGCTGTGCAATTCTCGACGACTATTTCGACCTCGCCCTCAACGTCGCCGACTGGCCGAAACTGTCCGACCGCGTCGATGTCACCGTGTTCAGCCATCCCTTCGCCTCGGAGCAGGCCGCGGCCAGCGCCCTGGCCGATTTCGACATCATCTGCGCGATGCGCGAGCGCACGGCATTCCCGAAGAGCCTGTTCGACAAGCTGCCCAAGCTGAAGCTGCTGCTGACGTCAGGCATGCGCAACGCCGCGATCGACATGGAGGCCGCGAAGGCACGCAGCGTCGCCGTCGGCGGCACGCAATACACCCGCGATCCGACCGCCCCGCTCACCATGGGCCTGATCCTCGAACTGACTCGCGGCATCGGCCGCGAGAATGCGCGCATGCATGCGGGCGAGCCCTGGCAGACCTTTGCCGGCGTCGAGATCGAGGGCCTGACGCTCGGCGTCATCGGGCTCGGTAAGCTCGGCAGCAAGATGGCAGGCATCGCCAAGGCCTTCGGCATGAACGTGATCGCCTGGAGCCCGAACCTGACGCCGGAGAAGTGCGCGGCGGCCGGCGTCGGCTACGCCACCAAGCAGGAGCTGTTCGCCAAGGCCGACATCGTCACCATCCACGTGGTGCTGAGCGAGCGCTCGCGCGGACTGGTCGGCCGCGAAGATCTCGCGCGGATGAAGCCGACGGCGTTCCTCGTCAATACCGCGCGCGGGCCGATCGTGGACGAGCAGGCGCTGCTCGAGGCCTTGCAGCAGCGGAAGATCGCGGGCGCCGGCATCGACGTGTTCTCGGTCGAGCCGCTGCCGGTCGACCACCCCTTCCGCAAGCTCGACAACCTCGTGCTGACGCCGCATCTCGGCTACGCCACCGAGGACGGCTTGCGCATCCATTACGGCCAGATGGTCGAGGCGATCGACGCCTTCACAAAGGGCGACGAGCTGCCGCGCAAGCTGGCCTGAAACGAAGAAGGGCGCGCCAATGGCACGCCCTTCTTAATTTGAATTTCGAAGCCCTTAGCGCACGGTGACCGGCGCGGGCAGCGGCGGCACCACGGTTGGCTGGGTGCCCGGGACGGGGCCGGCCTGGGCGGCCATCGGAGCCGGACCGGCGGCACCGGGCACGGGGGCCGCGGACGCCGTCGCCGTTCCCGGCGGCGGGCCACCCGGCATCACCACCACGCGGGTGCCGACCTTGGTGCGGTCGAACAGATCCGAGACGTCTTCGTTCAGCATGCCGATGCAGCCGGAGGAGACGAACTTGCCGATCGTCGAGGGCTGGTTGGTGCCGTGGATGCGATACACGGTCGAGCCGAGATACATGGCGCGGGCGCCGAGCGGATTGCCTTCGCCGCCGGCCATGAAGCGCGGCAGATAGGGCTGACGCTCGATCATCTCCGTCGGCGGATGCCAATCCGGCCACTCGGCCTTGCGGGTGATCTTCTGCACGCCGGTCCAGGTGAAGCCGTCGCGACCGACGCGGACGCCGTAGCGGATCGCGCGGCCGTTGCCGAGGACGTAATAGAGATAGGTGTTCGGAGTATCGACCACGATGGTGCCGGCCGGCTCCTTGGTCTGGAACGCGACCTCCTGGCGGCGCAAGTTCGGCGCGAGCTGCGCCGGAGCCTGCTCAGGCTGCTCCTCGGGCGGCAGCGAGGCGACCGACATCGGTCGACCACCGGGTCCCTGCTGCGGGACCGCGCCGGTCGCGGCCGGGCCACCAACGGCTTCCGGCGGACGCATGCCGTCATTGGCGGGCGGCTGGCCCGAACGATCGCCATAGATCACCGGGGGCGGACCGGCAGGCCGCCCGTAACGGGGATCGTCGGGCGACATCACCGGACCCTGCGACGGATTGGCGGAATAGACCGGCGGAGCGCCAGCCGGACGGCCATAACGCGGATCATCCGGCGACATCACCGGGCCCTGCGGCGGGGCGGCCGAATAGACCGGGGGAGCGCCGGCCGGACGGCCGTAGCGAGGATCGTCGACCGGGCCGGGCGGCGGCAGCGACGCCTGCGGCATCGCGTCGTCTTCGTCTTCCAGTGCGTCGAAATTCGGGGTGCGGTCGCCGGGGCGATATTCGGCCGGGGCGCCATAGCTCGGCGCCTGCTGGACCGGATAGCTCTGGGCCAGTGCGAGCGAGGTTCCCGCCGCAGCGACTGTTGCGGCAGCGCATATCGTCAGAAAATGTTTGATCATCATCGCTCTTGTATAGTCCCCGGGCCCATCCGGACCGTTAATGGCCAGATGACCGAAGATAGCGGCACATTCAAGACATGACAGGCCGATTTGCGCCCGATTTTCCGATTTGTGATCCCGTGATCACCGTTGCTCCGTTGCATCACGGGGCGGAAATCGGCTCTTGCCGTAGATCGCCGGAGTCTGCGGCCCCGCTTTTTACGGAGCGGCCCGGAATCGTTGCGGTATGTTCGAATCAGCCTGATTCGCCGTCGTTTTGAGCTCCGATTCCGCATGGCGAACGCGGCACTCAGTACCGTCACCGCGTTCATATGGCTCATGGGTCCCGGCCGCCACCCGCCGGGGCGGAAATTCGTAACCCTTCGATGCTTCCCGGCTTTCGCTTCCTGTTTGCCGCGATCCTGCTGTCAACCTCCATCCTGGTGTTCGGCCTAGGGGCCGCCGCGCTGCTGCGGGCGAGCCACGAGCAATATGTCAGCAACCCTTCCTGGCGGAACGGCCCGCAGGAGCAGGTGTTTGCGCAGGCCCCCGAGCCGGCCCTGCCGGTGCTCGCGGCCCTTCGCGCCGAGCCTGATGTCGCCGAGCCCGCGCCGTCGGTGCGCGACCTGGTCCCGACCATCGGGCTGCCGGCGAGTGATCCCGAACCTGTCGCCGCAGCAACGACCGAGACCGCTGCGCAGCCACAGGTGGCCGAGGCCCCCTCTCCGACCGCCGAGCCGGCCAAGTCCGACAGCACGACGGACGCCGCAGCGCCGGCGCCCGCCGACACGCTCACGCCGGCCGACACCACGGCCTCCATTCCCGAGGCGAGGCCCGCCTCGACCGAGATGACGGCCGCCGCGGCATCGTCCGCGCCCGATACGTCCCCGGCCAAATTCGCCGCGCTGAACGACCCTGCGACCACGGCCTGGAAGGATCCGCCCGCGAAGGCCAAGGCCGACATCAGCACTCCGGACGCCAAGGCGACCAAGCGCAAGGCGAAGGCCAAGAAGCGCCATCGCATCGTCCGGCGGCCGCCGCCTCAGCAGCTGCAGCAGCAGCTCGATCCGTTCGGACAGCCGCAGACCTTCGCGACGACGCCCACGCCCACGCGCCGGTAGGATTACGCCGGCCCGGTCGCGATCGGCGGGCCTTTTTCCTGGCCCCATTCCGACCACGAGCCGTCGTAGAGCGCGGTGTCGGTGATGCCGAGGCGATAGAGCGCGAGCGTCAGCACGCCGGCGGAGACGCCGGAGCCGCAGCTGGTCACGATCGGCGCATCGAGCTTGACGCCGGCGCCCGTGAAGACGGCACGCAGATCCTCGAGCGGTTTCATCGTGCCGGTCGCAGCATCGAACAGCTGATTGTAGGGCACGTTGCGAGCGCCGGGGATGTGGCCGGAGCGGATGCCCGCGCGCGGCTCGGGCGCACGGCCCTCGAAACGGTCGGCGGCGCGTGCGTCGATCACCTGCTCATTGCGGCTTTCGACGTTGGCGACGAGTTGCTGCATGCTGCGCACGCGCTTGGCATCGAAGCTCGCCTTGAAGCTCGCGGGCTTCGGCTTCACCTCGCCGCTCTCGACGGCACGTCCCTCGGCACGCCACTTCTTCAGGCCGCCATTGAGGATGCGCACGTTGCTATGGCCGAAGGCCAGGAACATCCACCACGCGCGAGGCGCGGCGACCCAGCCGCCGGCATCGTAGAGCACGACGGTATCGCCATTTCCGATGCCGAGATTGCCGACGTCACGGCCGAACTGCTCGGCGCTCGGATACATGTGCGGCAGCGGGTTGGAATGATCCGACACCGCATCGACGTCGAAGAACGCCGCACCCGGCAGATGCGCGGCGAGGTAATCGTCCTTCGGCAGCGGCAGCACGCCCGGCAGCTTGAAGCTGGCGTCGAGCACCTTGACGTTGGAATCGTTGATGTGGGCGGCGAGCCATTCGGTGGAGACGAGGGGGTCGGTGGTCATGGGTGTTTCCTTACAGTCATTCCGGGCCGCGCACAGCGCGAGTGAGATCGAAGCAGCGCGCGTCGACCTCTGCTGTCATCGCCCGGCTCGACTGGGCGATCCAGTATTCCAGAGACAGTTGTGATTGAGCGGATGGGCCGCGGCGTACTGGATTCCCCGCCTTCGCGGGGAATGACAGCTGAGACTGGAGTGACAGCAGCACTGCTCACCCCTTCTTCTTCGGCTCCCACGCTTCCGTCGGACCGCTGGCATCGCGCCAGGCGGCGTAGCCGCCGGCGATGTGGGCGACGGGCTTCAGGCCCATGTCCTTGGCCGTCTTTGCCGCGAGCGCGGAGCGCAGACCGCCGGCGCAGTGGAACACGAACTTCTTGTCTTCCTGGAAGATCGGCTTCGCGTACGGGCTCTGCGGATCGATCCAGAATTCGAGCATGCCGCGGGTGCAGGCAAACGCGCCGGGGATGCGGCCGTCGCGCTCGATCTCGCGGGGATCGCGAATGTCGACGATGACGACGTCGCCGTTCTTGGAGATCTCGATGGCGTCCTTGGCGGTGAGCGTCTCGATCTCGGCATTGGCCTCGTCGATCAGCGCCTTGATGCCGCGGGTGATGTTTTGGGGCATGTGGTTCTCCCTTCTCTTTCGTCATTCCGGGGCGATGCGCAGCATCGAACCCGGAATCCATTTATCTGCACGCGCTGCGGCCCGATGGATTCCGGGCTCTCGCTTCACGAGCCCCGGAATGACGGCGAGAGTCAGTGCGTCAATTCCTTCATCGCGCCTTCGAGACCTTCGATCGTGATCGGGAACATGCGATTGGCGAAGATGCGTTTGATGATCGTGGTCGATTCCGAATAGTCCCAGTGCTTCTGGGCGACCGGATTGAGCCACACCGCATGCGGATAGGTGCGGATGATGCGGTCGAGCCAGACCGAGCCGGGCTCCTCGTTGACATGCTCGACCGAGCCGCCGGGCACCATGATCTCGTAAGGGCTCATCGAGGCGTCGCCGACGAACACGATCTTGTAGTCGTGCGGATATTTGTGCAGCACGTCCCAGGTCGGGGTGCGGTCCGTGAAGCGGCGCTTGTTCTGCTTCCATACGCCTTCATAGAGGCAGTTGTGGAAGTAGAAATATTCCATGTGCTTGAACTCGCTCTTCGCCGCCGAGAACAGCTCCTCGACCTGCTCGATATGCGCGTCCATCGAGCCGCCGATGTCGAAGAACACCAGCAGCTTCACCGCATTGCGCCGCTCGGGCCGCATGTGCACGTCGAGATAGCCGTGATTGGCGGTCTCGCGGATGGTGGTGTCCAGATCGAGCTCATCCGGCGCGCCGGTGCGCGCGAACTTGCGCAGGCGGCGCAGCGCCACCTTGATGTTGCGGATGCCGAGCTCGACATTGCCGTCCAAATCCTTGAACTCGCGCTTGTCCCACACCTTCACGGCGCGGTTGTTGCGGTTCTTGTCCTGGCCGATGCGGACGCCTTCGGGATTGTAGCCGTGGGCGCCGAACGGCGAGGTGCCGGCCGTGCCGATCCACTTCGAGCCGCCCTGGTGACGGCCCTTCTGCTCCTCGAGGCGCTTCTTCAGCGTCTCCATGAGCTTGTCCCAGCCCATGGCCTCGATCTGCTTCTTCTCTTCCTCGGACAGGTACTTCTCGGCGAGCTTCTTCAGCCACTCCTCGGGATCTCGGCCTTCTCCATGGCGTCGAGCAGGCTTTCAAGCCCCTTGAACACCGTGCCGAAGACGCGGTCGAACTTGTCGAGGTTGCGCTCGTCCTTCACCAGCGAGGTGCGGGACAGATAGTAGAAATTCTCGACCGAGTAGTCCACGAGGTCAGCGTCGAGCGCCTCCATCAGCGTGAGGTATTCGCGCAGCGTCACGGGGACCTGCGCATCGCGCAGAGACGTAAAGAATTGCAGGAACATGGGTGACAGATTGCCCGTCGGGGGGCCGACGTCAAGGGGCGGAAGCCGCCGCCGGGCGCTGGACCGGGAGGCTTTTTGCGCTAGAATTGGCGGCTTCACGGGGTTGTTTTGGGGACGTTTGCAATGGGAATTCTCGCAGCGCTCATCATCGGCGCGATCGCAGGCTGGCTTGCCGGCAAGATTGTCCATGGGGCGGGATTTGGGCTGGTCGGCAACATCGTCGTCGGCATCATCGGTGCCCTCGTTGCGAGCTATGTGCTGCCTCAGCTGCACATCGGGCTCGCCACCGGCACGGTGGGCGCCATCGTCGACGCCACGATCGGCGCCGTGATTGTGCTTGTGATCCTTTCGCTGATAAAACGGGTCTGAAAGCCTGACCGAACCAGGAACGGCCGCCATGCGCGGCCGTTCCCATGTCGCGACCAGGGCCAAACCCGGGACGACGACCAACAAGGACGCGCGATGAAATTTACCGGCACCAAGGACTATGTTGCGACCGACGATCTCAAGGTCGCCGTCAATGCCTCGATCGTGCTGGAGCGCCCGCTGCTCATCAAGGGCGAGCCCGGCACCGGCAAGACGGTGCTGGCGGAAGAAGTGGCGAAGGCGCTGAACGCGCCGCTGCTGACCTGGCACATCAAGTCCACCACCAAGGCGCAGCAGGGCCTCTACGAATACGACGCGGTGTCGCGCCTGCGCGACAGCCAGCTCGGCGATGCCAGGGTCTCGGACATCAAGAACTACATCAAGCGCGGCAAGCTGTGGGAGGCCTTCGCCGCCGAGCAGCGCCCGGTGCTGCTGATCGACGAGATCGACAAGGCCGACATCGAATTCCCGAACGACCTTCTGCTCGAGCTCGACCGCATGGAATTCCATGTCTACGAGACCGGCGAGACGATCAAGGCGAAGCAGCGCCCGATCATGATGATCACCTCCAACAACGAGAAGGAGCTGCCGGACGCGTTCCTGCGCCGCTGCTTCTTCCACTACATCAAGTTCCCGGATGCCGACACGATGGGCCGCATCGTCGACGTCCACTTCCCCGGCATCAAGAAGCGCCTGGTGGAAGAGGCTCTGCGCATCTTCTTCGAGGTGCGCGAGGTGCCCGGCCTGAAGAAGAAGCCGTCGACGTCCGAACTGCTCGACTGGCTGAAGCTGCTGCTCAACGAAGACATGAGCGTCGAGCAGTTGCGCGAGCGTGACCCGCGCAAGCTGATCCCGCCGCTGCATGGCGCGCTGCTCAAGAACGAGCAGGACGTGCATCTGTTCGAGCGGTTGGCGTTCTTGAGCCGACGGGAAGTGTAGGCGCAAGTTCGTTTAAGGTAGCGCTCGGCTGCCTCCCCAACCACCGCCGTCATTCCCCGCGAAAGCGGGGAATCCAGTACGCCGCGCCGTATCGACTCAATCACAACCGCCTCTGGAATACTGGATCGTCCGGTCAAGCCGGACGATGACAGCGAGTGCGTAGTTGCAGACACGCCTTCGCAGCCTCGCGGCGCATGTCGCCCGAGCTTTGCTCTCTCCTTCACGCCCCAAAAGAAAGAGGGCGCAGGGAAGGCCGGGTGCCGGCTTGGCACCCACGGTCCGCTGTGCGCGTGTAGCGCAAAAGGAATTGCACAGCGGCATACAGGTGCGGCCGAACGCCCGGCCTTCCCTGCGCGATGGTCGGACGGCTTATGCCGTGCTCTCCCGGGAGCCGAACTTTCCTTCTGGCCTCCCTCGCCTCGCGAATTGACGATGCCGTCTGCCCGGTTGGGCTCGCGCACATCTCCGCAAAGGCTTGACCGTAGCAACGACGGCCAGGACCACACGGTTTTGCCGTACGCAGCTCATCCGGCTTCGCCAGGAGGCTTCGCCGGACTTCAGCGCCGCTCGTCCGCACGAAGCCTCGGGCTCACAGGGACTACCCGCCCTGCCCACGCCTCTCGCGCACGACGCTGCCGCGTCCACCGCAACCCGGCCCGCGTTTCGAACGACTCGCGAACCGCCCCTCTTCGTGGGCCGGGCTGCCTGGATGTATGCCGCAATTCCGAATTTCGGTAAAGTGGAATATTTTTGCGCGGAGGGGTTGACGGGATGCGGGGTGTTTTGCCCGACGGGACACGTCAACTCAATTCCAGGGCCCACCCTACGCAGCCGTGCCTCACGCCACCGCGGCGTCCGGGATGCGCGCGGCTTCCATCGGCGCCTTGCCGCGGATGAGGTCGGAGGCGCGGTCGGCGATCATCATGGTCGAGGCGTTGAGGTTCGCCGAGATCATGCGTGGCATCACCGAGGCGTCGATGACGCGCAGGCCCTCCAGCCCGTGGACGCGGAGCTGGTCGTCGACCACGGCCCAGTTCGAATCCGCCGGGCCCATGCGGCAGGTGCAGCCGGGGTGGAAGGTGGTGGTGCCGCGTTCGGTGGCGGCGGCGAGGAATTCGTCGTCGGTGTTGATGTTGGGGCCGGGGAAATCCTCGTAGGCGTAATAGGGCGACAGCGGCACGCTCTTCAGCAATCGCCGCGCGAGCTTCATGCCGCCGACGATGACGCGGCGATCGAGCTCGGCGTCGAGGTAGTTGGTCTGGATGATCGGCGGCGCGAACGGATCCTTCGAGCGGATGCGGACATAGCCGCGGCTTTCGGGGCGCTGCTGCCAGGAGGCCACCGTCATGCCGGGCTCGTCCTCGAGCTGGCCCTGCACGCCTTCCTTGTAGCTCGCCGGCGTGAAGGTGAGTTGCAGGTCGGAGCTATCGGCGCTCTCGCCGGAATGCCAGAAGCAATAGACCATGGTCGGCGACAGCGAGAGCAGGCCTTTGCGCGCGGTCGCCCATTTCAGCGCCTCGATCCACAGCGAGAAGCCACGACGAAGCTCGTTGATGGTCTTGATGTCCTTGACGCGCGCCACCGTGCGGGGGGCGTAGTGATCCTGCAGGCCTTCGCCGACCGGCAGCGCATGGCGCACGGCGATGCCGTGGGCGCCGAGCAGATCGGGCGAGCCGATGCCGGAGAGCTGCAGCAGCTGCGGCGAATTATAGGTGCCGCCGGAGAGGATGACTTCCTTGTTGGCGCGCACTTCCACCGGGGTGCCGCCGCGACCGCCCTTCATGTAGCGCACGCCGACGGCGCGCTTGCCCTCGAAGATGATCTCGGTGGCGTGCGCATGGGTGTGCACATGCACGTTGGGCCGCTTCATCGCGGGCTTGAGGAACGCGGTCGAGCCGGACACGCGCAGGCCCTTGTCGATGGTACGCTGGCAGTAGGAGACGCCTTCCTGCTTGGCGCCGTTGTAGTCGGGGTTGCGCGGGATGCCGAGCGAGACCGCACCTTCCATGAAGGCCTCGCAGAGCGGATCGCGCCACTCCATCGTCGTGACGGTGAGATTGCCGTCGCGGCCGCGGAACGTGTTGTCGCCCTCGCCGACCCGCTTCTCCAAACGCTTGAAGTAAGGCAGCACGTCGGCATAGCCCCAGCCACGATTACCCATCTGCGCCCAGGTGTCGAAATCCATCCGCTGGCCGCGATTGTAGATGTGGCCGTTGATCGAGGACGAACCGCCGAGCGTCTTGCCGCGCGGCGCATAGATGCTGCGCCCGCCGGTCCAGGGCCCGACCTCCTGCTGGTAGGCCCAGTTGATGCTCTTCATGTGGAAAGTCTTGATGAAGCCCGCCGGCAGATGGATGTAGGGATGCCAGTCGCTCGGTCCCGCCTCCAGCACGCAGACGCTGGTGCCCGGATCTTCGCTCAGCCGGCTGGTGAGCACGCAACCGGCCGAACCCGCGCCGACGATCACATAATCAAATCTGTCCATGGTGCCTCGGCCGCCGCTCAGCGCGGCTTTTCGTTGAGTTGATAATTCAAATGCGTTCGCACCGTCGGCCATTCGGCGGCGGTGATGCTGTAGACAACGGTGTCGCGCAGCGTGCCGTTCGGCGCGACCTGGTGGCTGCGCAGGATGCCGTCCTGCTTGGCGCCGAGGCGCTCGATGGCATTGCGGCTCTGGTGATTGAAGAAGTGGGTGCGGAATTCCACCGCGATACAGTTCAGCGTCTCGAAGGCATGCGTAAGCAGCAGCAGCTTGCACTGGGTGTTGAGCGGGCCGCGCTGCGCGCTCTTGCCGTACCAGGTAGAGCCGATCTCGACCCGGCGGTTGGCGGCATCGATGTTCATGTAGGTGGTCTGTCCGACGATCTTGCCGCCGGCGTCGAACACGGTGAACGGCAGCATCGAGCCCGCGGCCTGCAGGCCGAGGCGTCGGTCGATCTCCTTGGCGACGTTCTCCGGCGTTGGGATCAGGGTGTACCAGATCTTGTAGATCTCGCCATCCTTCACGGCTTCCACCAGCCCCTCGTGATGCGCTTTCGACAGCGGCTCGAGACGGGCGTGCTGTCCACGCAGGGTGATAGGATCAGGCCAGGGCATTTCCCACTCCATAATGACTGCTGTCATTCCGGGGCGACGCGAAGCGGCGAGCCCGGAATCCACAACCACCGCCTGGGGTTATGGATTCCGGGCCTGCGTGCTGGCGCACGCATCCCGGAATGACGACGGATGTATTGGCACGGCTCGTCCAGTTACATTCACTTGTTCAGAAAATTCAACGGCAAACCGCCGCGCGGCCAGTCCATGGCGATCAGCTCGCCCTTGCCCGACAGCGTGATGTAGGCGGTCTTCAGTTCGGGGCCGCCGAAGGCGATGTTGGTGGTGACGCGGTCGCCGGTCGGGACCTGCTCGACCAGCGTCCCGTCGGGCGCGATCACCGAGATGCAGCCGGAGACGAGGGTGGCGACGCAGACATTGCCGTTTGCTTCCACCGCGAGCGAGTCGAACATCTGGTAGCCGCCGAGGCCGCAGATCGGCTTGCCGCGCTCGCCGCGATAGATCACGTCGCGCGGCTTGAGCGTACCGGGCGCGGAAAGCTCATAGGCCCAGAGCCGGCCCGTCGGCGTCTCCGCGATGTAGACAATGCTCTCGTCCGGCGAGAGCCCGATACCGTTCGCCGGCAAGATGCCGTGCACGACCTCGACGATCTCCGTCATGCCGGGCTTGAGGTAATACATGCCGCCGACGTCCATCTCGCGGGCGCGACGCTTGCCGAGATCGGAGAACCAGAGGCCGCCGTGCTTGTCGAACACCAGGTCGTTCGGCCCGCGCAGATCGTGCTCGCCGCATTTGGTCACGACGGTCTCGACCTTGCCGGATTGCAGATCGACGCGCTGGATCGAGCCGCCGAGATAATCGTCGGGCTGCGGGCCCGGCATGATCATGTTGCGGGTCGGAATCCAGGAGAAGCCGCCATTGTTGCAGAGGTAGATCTTGCCGTCGGGGCCGAGGGCTGCGCCGTTCGGGCCGCCCGGCACCTTGGCGACGATCTCCTTGCGGCCGTCAGGATAGATGCGGGTCAGACGCTGGCCGCGGATTTCCACCAGCACCACCGAGCCGTCCGGCATCACCACGGGGCCTTCTGGAAATTCGAGGTCGGTGGCGAGAACACGAACGTTGGACATGAAGACCCTCCCGGCTGCTTGTTATGGCTTGCGCGGGATGTCCGGCACGGGCCCGCACGCAAGATTTGCCTGCGGTTATGACAAAACAGGTCCGCCTTGCCAAGCAAGCGGGCAGGTATGCCAGCGTTGCGCCGCCCCCCCTACTGGCAACGCCCTCGCATTCGCGGCTACACTCGGCGAAACCGCTCACCAGAAAGAGGAACCGCGTCATGGAAATCACCGATGTGCGGGCGCACCATATCCGCATTCCCTACGACGCCGGTGTCGCGAGCTTTCGCCAGGGCGCGTCCGCGATCTCCGCGCTCGACATGGTGCTGGTCGAAGTCACGACCGATGCCGGGCTGACAGGCTGGGGGATGCCTTCGCCTACGTCTGCCCCCGCACCACGCGCAGCGCCGTCGAGGAAATGATCGCGCCGCAAGCCCGCGGGCTGAAGGTGCCTGACGCCGCCGGCATTCCCGCGACCATGGAGCAGATCCAGCGCAATCTGCACCTGTTCGGCCGCTACGGCATCACCATGTTCGCGATCTCCGGCCTCGACATCGCGCTGTGGGACCTCGCAGCGAAGATCGAGGGCGTGCCGCTGCATCGCCTGCTTGGCGAGACCCGACGTTCGAATATTCCCGCTTATGCGAGCCTGCTGCGGATCGGATCGCCGGAGAACATCGCCGGCGAATGCAGAAAGGCCATGGCGCTCGGCTATGGCGCGATCAAGCTGCATGAGACCACGACACCCGCGATATTTGCCGCACGCGAGGCGATCGGCCCCAATATTCCGCTGATGGTCGACATGAATTGTCCGCTGACCGGCGAGCAGGCGATCGCGTTCGCAAAAGCGTGCAAGGACGCGCAGCCGATGTTTTTAGAGGAGCCGGTCTGGCCGCCAGAAGATTTTACTGCGCTCGCCGAGGTCCGCAGCAAGGGCGGGCTCGACATCGCCGCAGGCGAGAACGCATGCACGGAATATCAATTCCGCCAGATGATGAACGCGGGGGCGGTGAGCCACGCCCAGCCATCGGTGATCAAGGTCGGCGGCATCACGGAGTTTCTGAAGGTTGCATCGCTTGCCGATCAGCTCGGAGTAAAAATCGTCCCGCATTCCCCGTATTTCGGCCCCGGCCTGCTCGCGACGCTTCATCTGCTGGCGGGGCGGGACGACGGGCTCGTCGAGATGTTCTATCTCAAGCGCGAAGCCTGTCTCTGGGGCGGCCGGGCCGATGTCGATTCCACCGGCCATGTCGCGGTGCCGACAGGACCAGGGCTCGGCTACGAACCGGATCGCGGCGTGATGGAGCGCTATCGCGTCGCGTGATCGCCGCGCCTATTTCGCCGCATCCTTGGGCGGCGGCGCGTCCTGCTTCTTCTTGACGTCCTCCGCGATCTTCACTTGAGCGGCCTGGAGGTCGCTCACGGTCTTCTGCAGCGCGGCGACGCCGGTCTTCAACGCGTCGATCTGGCGATTGGCAGCATCGATCTTCTGCTGGTGATCGAGCGTCAATTTGGTGATCGTCTTCTGGAGAAAATCGACGTTGCTCTGCAGGCAGCTCGTGCGCCGCTCCATCGTCTTCTCGACGGTGCAGATCTCGATGCCGGGCACGTCCTGCGCGCGGGCCGGCGCGGCGGCCTGCGTGGCGAACAGCAACATCGCGATACAAACGCCGGCGTTTCGAAGCAGCATGCAGGTTCCTCGTCCAATCGATCACGGCAAATTGCGCTTTTTGCGCGCCGCGCGGCGAGGCTACCACACTCGCACCGCATTCTCGCGTTGAGCTTGGTGTGTTCCCTCGAATGATCCTTGGGACGGGATTCTTGGGACGGGGCGCAGTGAACCGTACGCGGAGGAAGTGGGCGCTCCTTCCGCGGCTTTGATTAGGGGAGATTTTTGCGATGGCTACGCGCGATAGACGTCTGGCGGAATTCGATGGCGCCGGAGAACCGCCACCTGGCCTGCCGGTCGAGGTGCTGTGCGAGGATCACAGCGGAACGTATCAACTGCCGTTCGCCTGCCGCTATGTCGAGGGCCGCTGGCAGAACCACGCCGCCGGCGTGCCCGTGGAGGCTACCGTCATCGGCTGGCGCGTGCCGCGCGTGAAGCATTCGGGCGTCGCCTGACCGCCGGTTCTGTTCCAAAATGCAACGGGGCCGCGCGCCGCCTTAACCTTCGGAACGCGGCCCGAACGAATCACGTCCGAATCAGCCGAATCGCCCTGTTCCCGGCTGTTCACGGCTAGATGTCGCAATGAGCCCGTGCACGGATACAACATCTGCGCGGTGTAGAGGCAGGCTGGCCCCGGCGACCGGCGCCAAACGTTAACGACTTCATCGATATGGCCGCCCAGTGCGGCGGCTCAGGCTCCGCCACGGAAACAGGCAGGGCGGCGCCCGCCCTGCCTAATATTCGACCTCGAGCTCCTCGATCTCGGCCGGTTCGTCCTTCGCCGCTGCGATCCATTCCTGCATCTCGGGCATCGCCATGATGGTGTCGGCATAGGCCTTCAGTTTTGGCTCGAGCTTGACGTCATAGGTGACGAAGCGCGTTACCACGGGCGCGTACATCGCATCCGCCATGGTGCGCTTGGCGCCGAACAGGAACGGGCCGCCGGACTTCTCCAGGCAATCGCGCCAGATGAACCAGACGCGGTCGATGTCCGCCTGCGCGCGCGACCAGATCTTGAAGCCGGGGAAGTGCCCCTTCAGATTGACCGGCAGCGAGGCGCGCAGGGTGGTGAAGCCGGAATGGATTTCGCCGCAGATCGAGCGGCAATGGGCGCGCTGGACGCGATCGGCCGGCAATAGCCCGGCATCCGGCATCGCCTCGTTGAGATATTCGCCGATCGCCAGCGTGTCCCAGACCGTGGCGCCGTCGTGCCGCAGGCACGGCACCAGGATCGACGAGGACAGCAGCAGGATCTCGGCGCGCGCCGACGCGTCGTCCGGCGCGGTCACGGTCTCCTCGAAATCGAGCCCGGAAAATTTCGTCAGCAGCCAGCCACGCAGCGACCAGGACGAGTAGTTCTTGCTGCTGATGGTCAGTGTCGCCTTCGCCATGTGGCCCTTCCCTCACGCCTGATACTGGCACCCTGCCCGGCTCGCGGCGTGCCCATGCTCTGTGCTTCCCGCGAAAATAGCAGCAAGCGACGTGCCAGTTTTCCGGGCGGTTTGACTCTTGTTTAGCTTCGATATTGCATAGCAGCACGGGACAAACGGGCGCATCAGAATGATGTCGATGAATTATCAGGCGTTTCAGAACCACATGGATTTGACGGCGCCGTTTCGTGTGGGAGCCTCGTCCGCGCTTAAATTCCTTCATCTGGTGCCGCAGGGGACGTCGGATCAGGTGTTTGGCCGGCTCTCGGCCGCGCTGGAGATGATCTCGCGCTCCACCCTCACCTATCACCGCCCGGCCTATGGCATCGACAGCGTCATGGTGGGTAACCGCGAAGTCGCGGTCACCGAAGAGATCGCTTACGCCACCCCGTTCGGTTCGCTGTTGCATTTCAAGAAGGAAGGCGTGGGCGAGCAGCCGCGCATGCTGCTGGTGGCGCCGATGTCCGGCCACTTCGCAACGTTGCTGCGCGGCACCACGAAAACGCTGCTGCAGGATCACGACGTCTACATCACCGACTGGCACAATCCGCGCGACATTCCGCGCAGCGAGGGCCGCTTCGGGCTCGAAGACTACACCGAGCATCTGATCGACTTCCTCGGCCAGCTCGGCCCGCGCCCGCACATGGTCGCGATCTGCCAGCCATCGGTCTCGGCGCTCGCCGCCGCCGCGATCATGTGCGAGGGCAATCATCCCTCGCGGCCGGCGACGCTGACGCTGATGGCGGGGCCGATCGACACGCGAATCCAGCCGACCAGGGTCAACGAGTTCGCCAAGAGCAGGCCGATCGACTGGTTCGAGCAGAACCTCATCAACTACGTGCCGATGCAGTGCCGCGGCGCGTTCCGGAAGGTCTATCCCGGCTTCGTGCAGCTCACCGCGTTCGTCTCGATGAACCTCGAGCGCCACATCAAGCAGCACATGGATCTCGCCAACCACATCGCCAAGGGCGAGAAGGAGAAGGCCGCGACCATCAAGACCTTCTACGACGAGTATTTCGCGGTGATGGATCTGCCCGCGGAATTCTACATCGAGACCGTGCGCGACGTGTTCCAGGAGCACCTGCTGCCGCAGGGCAAGCTGATGCACCGCGGACGTCCCGTCGACACCAAGGCTGTCGGTCGGATGGGCCTGATGACGGTGGAGGGCGAAAAGGACGACATCTGCTCGATCGGCCAGACGCTCGCGGCACAGGACCTCTGCACCGGCGTGCGCGCCTATCGCCGCGTCCACCACATGCAGGCCGGCGTCGGCCATTACGGCGTGTTCTCCGGCAAGCGCTGGAACAACGAGATCTACCCGCTGCTGCGGGATTTCGTGCACGTGAATTCGTGAGGGCGCCGCGCGTCCTCCTCAGCCCGACCATTCCTCGCCCCAGACCTGGACGACGTGGCCGGGCGAGACTTCGCGATATTGCCGCACCGGCGGCTGATAATCGGGCGCGCGCACCGGGCTTCTGATCTCGTCGTTCGCGACCCCGCGCTTGGTGGCGCGGCGTGACGGATCAGGCACCGGCACCGCGGCCATCAGCTTCTTGGTGTAGGGATGCTGCGGATTGCCGAACACGGCCGCGCGCGGGCCGGTCTCGACGATCTCGCCGAGATACATCACCGCGACGCGATGGCTCATGCGCTCGACCACCGCGATGTCGTGGGAAATGAAGAGATAGGCGAGGCCCATGCTGGCCTGAAGGTCCAGCATCAGATTGACGACCTGCGCCTTGACCGAGACGTCGAGCGCAGAGACCGCTTCGTCCGCGACGATCAGCTTGGGTCCGAGCGCGAGCGCGCGCGCGATGCAGATGCGCTGGCGCTGGCCGCCGGAGAACTCGTGCGGGAAGCGCGCCGCCATGTCGGCGGTCAGGCCGACACGCACGAGCAGGTCGGAGACCTTGTCGCGCGCCTGCGACGCCGAGGCGAGCCCGTTGGCGAGCAGGGGCGCTGCGATCGCCGTTCCCACCGACATGCGCGGATTGAGGCTCGCGAACGGATCCTGGAACACGATCTGCATCTGCTTGCGACAATCGCGCAGGGTGCGACCGCTCATGGCGAGCACATCCTGGCCGTCGATCAGAACCGTCCCGCTGTCAGGTTCGATCAGCTTGAGGATGGAGCGGCCCGTGGTCGACTTGCCGCAGCCGGATTCTCCGACAAGCGCCAGTGTCTCGCCGGCGCGCAAGGTGAAGGAGATGTTCTCGACCGCGTGCACCCGGCCCGAGACTTTTCCGAACAATCCCGAGCGGATCGGAAAGCGCGTGGTGAGATTGGCAACTTCGAGCAGCGGCCGTTCGGCGATCGAGACCGTATCCGGTGTCTCGGTCGGCTCGTCCGAGGTCCCCGTCACCTTGTCGACGATCGGAAACCGCATCGGCCGCGAATGTCCGCCCATCGAGCCGAGCCGCGGCACGGCCGCGAGCAGCGAACGCGTGTAGGGATGCGAGGGCGCCGCGAAGATGCGCGAGGTCGCGTCGGTCTCCACCGCCTGCCCGCCATACATCACCACGGTTCGATCGGCGATCTCGGCGACCACGCCCATGTCGTGGGTGATGAAGAGGATCGACATCCCCTCCTCCTGCTGAAGCTCCTTCAGCAGTTCCAGGATCTGGGCCTGGATGGTGACGTCGAGTGCCGTGGTCGGCTCGTCCGCGATCAGGAGCTTCGGCTTGCAGGCCAGCGCCATCGCGATCATCACGCGCTGGCGCATGCCGCCGGAGAAACGATGCGGATGCTCGTGAAAGCGCGACTTCGCCGCGGGGATGCGGACGCGATCGAGCAGGCGGATGGTCTCCGCCTCCGCCGCCGCCCGCGACAGGCCGCGATGCTGGATCAGCGCTTCGGCGATCTGGAAGCCGATGGTGAGCACCGGATTGAGGCTCGTCATCGGCTCCTGAAAGATCATGGCGACGTCGTTGCCGCGAATGTCCGTCATATCAGCTTCGGGCAGCGACAGCAGGTCGCGGCCGGCGAGCGTGACGCGGCCCTCGACGCGGCCGATGTCCTTCGGAATGAGCCGCATGATCGAGAGCGCCGTGACGCTCTTACCGGAGCCCGATTCGCCGACGATGGCCACCGTCTCCCCGGCCGCGACGTCGAACGACACGTTGCGGACGACCGGAATCCATCGCCGCTCGATCATGAAGGAGGTGACGAGGCCGGCGACCGACAGCACGGGCCCCTGGTTTGCGGCAGCGGCTTGATCAGGTCCTCTTGCGGCGGTGCTCATGCGAATCCCTAGTAGCCCCGCGTCCGATCGACGCGCCCGGGCAGCGCTTCGCCGCGGCGGTAGCGTGCGATGACGTCGAGCACGTAATCGACGGCGGTGTCCGGCGTGGTCATGCTGGCGTTGTGCGGCGTCAGCAGGATGCGCGGATGGCTCCAGAACGGATGACCGGCGGGCAGCGGCTCGGGATCGGTGACGTCGAGAATGGCACCGGACAGCGCGCCGCTATCGAGGGCCGCGAGGAAATCGGCTTCGACCAGATGCGGGCCACGCCCGACATTGACCAGCGAAGCGCCGCGCGGCAGGCGCGCGAACAGATTGGCGTTGAGGATGCCGCGGGTTTCGTCGGTCAGCGGCAGCAGGCAGACCAGGATGTCCGCCTGCGCGAGGAATTCCGGCAAGGCGTCCGCGCCCGCGTAACAGGTGACGCCCTCGATCTCGCGCGGCGAGCGATTCCAGCCGGCAAGCGGAAAGCCGAACGCCTTGAGGCGTTCGAGCGCGGCCTGGCCGAGCTGGCCGAGCCCCATCACACCCACGCGCCGCCGCTTCGCCGGCGTGATCCGGATCTCGCGCCAGACCTGCTCCTTCTGCTGGGCCATGAAGTGCAAGAGATCGCGATGCAGGGCGAGCACGGACATGGTGACGTATTCCACCATGGTCTCGGCAATACCCGGCTCCAGCATGCGCACGAGCGGAATGTGCGTCGGAACCTTCGTGGCATCGAACTGATCGACGCCGGCGCCGACCGAGAACACCAGCTCGAGATTGGGAAAGGTCGTCGCGATGTCATCAGGCGGCACCCACGCCACGAGATAACGGATGTCGGCGGGATCGCCGATGTCGGGCCAGAGCCGGAACGGCAGCTCGGGCGCGCGCTCGGCGAAGAAGGTCGCCCATTCCGCGCCGCGAACCATGTTGGCCTTGTAGAGAACGCTCATGCCGCCCTCAGAACGGGCTGACCGGCGCGAGCCGCCGGCCGTCAATCATGCGCTTGTGGCTGTAAGGCTCGGGATCGACCAGCGGCGTCGAGCCGGTGACGATGTCGGCGGCGAGCTTGCCGGCGGCAGGACCGATGCCGAAACCATGGCCGGAAAAGCCGGTCGCGAGGAAGAAGCCGGGCAAGGCGTCGACCGGCGAGATCACCGGAATGGTGTCGGGCGTGCAGTCGATGGTGCCGCCCCACGCTTCCGCGATCTCGATGTCCTTCAATTCGGGATTCGCCTTGATCAGCGCGGCCAGCGCCGAATTGACCAGCGACATGTCGGGCGCGGGATCGCGCACGCGCTCGGTCTCGAACGGCGACGGCTTGTCGAGGCTCCAGCTGGTGCCGCGAACGAGCTGGTCGAAGAAGGACTTGCCGAACGACATCTTCAATCCGTTGCGGCGATGCAGATAGGTCGGCCAGAACGTCCGCGCATAGCGAAACAGATCGGGCGACAGCTCGACCGTGCCGCGGTTGCGCAGCGCCAGCGTGAAGCCGCCGTCGAGACGGCGGCGGATGCAGTAGAAATCGGTGCCGAGCGCGCCCGAGGTGATCTCCGGTCCCGGCGTGGTCCGGCACGCGGTGGCATTGACGAGTCCGATCGGCAGCTCGATGCCATGGCGCCGGCAGAACAACGACGACCACGCGCCACCCGACAGCAGCACGGACTGGGTACGAATGGTGCCCTTCTCGGTGACGACGGCGCTGACGCGCCCGCCTGACGTCTCCAGCCCGCGCGCGGCGCAGCCCTGGTGGATGGTGACGCCGTGCTTGCGCGCGGCGGTCGCGAGCGCGGGCACAGCCATCGACGGCTCGGCGCGTCCGTCGCTCGGCGTATGCAGGCCGCCGGCCCATTCGTCGGTATTGCCGGGCATGCGCTCGGCGACCTCGGCCGGCGTCAGCACGGTGGAATGAACCTGCTCCTCGCGCGCCATTGCCGCCCAGCGCTCCCAGCTCGCGAGCTCGTCCTTGCTCTTGGTCAGGAACAGCACGCCGGTGCGGCGGAAGCCGGCATCGACACCGGCGTCGTTCTGCATGTCCTCCCACAGCCGCAGCGCCTCGCGCGCCAGCGGAATTTCCTCGCGCGCGCGCCCCTGCTGGCGGCACCAGCCCCAGTTGCGGCTGGACTGCTCGCCGCCGACATGGCCCTTCTCGATCAGCGCGACGGACTGGCCCTTCTTCGCCAGATGATAGGCCGCGGAGACACCGATCACGCCGCCGCCGATGACGACGACATCCACCTGCGCCGGCAGGCGTTCATCGCTGTTTATACGGTTGAGCGGCGGGGACATGAGGCACTCCTAAACTTCAGTTCGACCGAGACCTTGCTCGTCATGAGTTTGCAGATCATGGGATGTTCATGCGCGGATCGAGCGCGTCGCGCAGGCCGTCGCCGAGGAAGTTGAAGCTGGTCACCGCCAGCGTGATGGCGAGGCCCGGGGCGATCGCGAGCCAGGGCGCGCTGGTGAGATAGATCTGGGCGTTGTTGAGCATGTTGCCCCAGCTCGCGGCCGGCGGCTGGATGCCGTAACCGAGATAGCTGACATAGGATTCGAGCAGGATCGCTTTCGCCACGTTCAGCGTCGCCGCAACCACAATCGGCGCCATCGCATTGGGCACCAGCTCGCGGAACATGATGCGCAGGTTCGACGAGCCGAAGGCAAGCGCGGCGACCGCGAATTCGCGCTCGCGCAGCGAGCGAACCTGGGCTTCGACGACGCGCGCCACGGCCATCCACGCGGTGGCCGCGATCAGCACGGTCGTGGTGACGAGGCCGGGCTCGGTGAGCGCCGCCAGCGCGAGCAGCAGAAAGATCGTCGGGAAACACAATACGGCATCGACCAGGCGCATCAGGACCGCGCCGACCACGCCGCCATAGAAGCCGGCGAAGGCGCCGACGGCGATGCCCACCGCCATCGCGATCACCATCGCGACGATGCCGATCGAGAGCGAAACGCGCCCGCCCATCATCAGCCGCGCCAGCACGTCGCGGCCAAGCTCGTCCGTGCCGAGGATATGCGCGCCCGACAGCGGCGGCGCGAACCGCTTCATGATGTCGATATAGGTGTCGTCGAACGGCAGCAGATAGGGGCCAAGCGCCGAGCCGAGGATGAGCACCAGAATGATCACCGCGCCGGCGAGCGCGAGCCGATGCCGGCGGAATCGCCGCCAGGCGGCCTGGCCGGGCGCGAGCGGAACGGTGGAGAGGGTCGCAGTCGTCATCGCCTAGCCCACCCGGATGCGCGGATCGACGACGGCATAGAGGATGTCGGCAAGCAGCGAGCCGATCAGCACCATGGTCGCCGAAAACATCAGGATGCCCATCACCACGGGATAGTCGCGATACCCGATGGAATCGAGGAACAGGCGGCCCATGCCGGGCCAGGTGAACACGGTTTCGGCAACCAGCGCGCCGCCGAGCAGCGTCGGAAACTGCAGGCCGGCCACCGTGATCATCGGCAGCAGCGCGTTGCGCAGCGCGTGCACGGTGAGGATGCGCCATTCCGGCATGCCCTTGGCGCGCGCGGTGCGGATGTAATCCTGGTTGATGACCTCGAGCATCGAGGAGCGCATGAAGCGGCCCCACATCGCGGTCTCGACCAGCGCCAGCACCAGCGACGGCGCGATCAGATGATGCAGGAGGTCGAGAAAGGAGCCGTCGCCGACGGTCTCGCGGTTGCCCGCCGGCAGCCAGCCCAGCTTCACCGAGAAGACGTAGATGGTGACGAGGCCGAACCAGAAGGTCGGGATCGAGAGCGCAACCATGGCGCCGATGGTGGCGAGCGTGTCGAACAGCGAATAACGGCGCAGTGCACCGAGGATGCCGATCCAGCAACCGAGCAGCACCGCGATGATGGTCGTCGTCGCCATCAGCTCCAGCGTGGCACCAAGATGCGACGAGATCACCGCCAGCACCGGCTCGCCGTCGCGGTACGACTTGCCCCAGTCGCCCTTCAGCATGCGACCGAACCAGTCGAGATACTGGATCGGCAGCGGGCGATCGAGGCCAAGCTGCTTCGTGACGCGGTCGAGATCCTCCTGCGTCATCTGCGCCGAGGCCGCGAATTGCGACAGCGGGCCGCCCGGTGCCAGATGCAGGATGGCGAAGCCGATCGCGGAGACGATCACGAGCAGCATGATCGCCTGCGCCAGGCGATTGGCGACGTAACGGGCCATCTCAGGCGATCCAGCGTGCCCGAGACATCAGGCCCAGTACCATTCGCGGATATTCCAGCAGTTGATGGAGGTGTTGATGTTGGGACGGAAGCCCTGCAGCCCTTCCTTCACGCCTTCGGCGATGAAGCCCTGGAACAGCGGCAGGATCGCAAGGTCGTTGCGGATCAGCTTCTGCAGATCGCCGTAGGTCGTCTTGCGCTGCGCGATGTCGAACTGCCTGGCACCTTCGGCCAGCAGACGATCGGCCTCGGGGCTCTTGTACTGATAGGTGTTGTAGCCGCGGCCGCCCTTGGCGGGAATAGCGCCCGAGCCGAAGCGCGGCGTCACATCGGGGTCGCTGCCGAGCATGAAGTTCACGTTCACCAGCACCGAGTTGAACTTCGACTGCTGCCAGAAGTCGCCCCAGATCACGGCGGCGGGCATGTTGTTGACGCGCATCGCGGCGCCGATCGCGCGCCAGTCCTGCATCAGGAGCTGCTGGGTCTGCTCGCGAACGGCATTGCCTGACGTGGTCGAGTTGGTGAATTCGAGCTTGACGCCGCCCTTCTCGCGAACGCCGCCGGAGCCACGCGTCCATCCGGCCGCATCGAGCAGCGCGTTGGCCTTGGCCGGATCGTATTTGTGCTGCGGCAGCCCCTGCTGGAACGACCACGCCTGCTGCGGCACGAAGCTCTCGGTCTGCGTCGGCAGTCCGTAATTCAGCGCGTCGATGATCGCCTGCTTGTTGATGGCGAGGTACAGCGCCTCGCGCACAGTGCGGTCGGCGAAGGGGCCGAACTCGAGGTTGGGCGCGATGTGTTCGACCGATGACGTCGCAGAGACGAAGATCTTGCGGCCCTTCAGCGTCTTCGCTTCCTGCACGAAGTTCGGCAGGATGCCCTGCAGGCCGGTGTAGTCGACCTGCCCGGTGCGGAACTGGGTATAGAGAACGGTGAGATCCGGAATGTATTTGAAGACCACGCGTTCAACGTAGGGTCCCTTGCCGTGGTAGCCGGCATGGGCGTTCAACTGAATGTGGTCGCCGGGCACGCGCTCGCCCCAACGGAACGGTCCGGTACCGACCGGCGCGTTGTGGAACGGCGAGGCGTTGGGATCCGACAGCTTCTCCAGGATGTGCTTGGGCACAATGAAGGTGAGCGACAGGATCGACATGTAGGGCGAATAGGGCGCTTCCATCCGCCAGTGGATCTCGTCCGCCGCGACGACCTTGATGTCCTTGACGAGGTTGTGGCCGACACGGTTGCGGACGCGGAAATCGGGATTGTTGATCAGCTCGAGCGAGAACTTGACGTCCTCGGCCGTGAACGGCGTGCCGTCGTGCCACTTCACGTCGCTGCGAAGCTTGATCTTCCAGGTCAGGCCGTCCGCCGACAGGCCGCCATTCTCGACCGTCGGGACCTCGCGCGCCAGATCTGGAACGAACTTGCCGTCGGGCTCGATGAACCAGAGCGGCGAGAACACCTGCCACCAGATGCCCTGGTCGACCTCGATGCCGGGCATCAAGGGATGAAAGACGGTCGGCTCCTGCGACAGCGCGGCAATCACCTGCCCGCGCGGCTTGTCCGGCGGATTTGAGGGACGCTCGGTCTGCGCGAACGCGTTGCCTGAAAGTCTCCATCCTGCCGCGGCGCCGGCGCCGAGCTGGAAGAATTGTCGGCGATTCGGAATGCCGAGATGCAGTGCTCCAACGCCGAACCTGCCGGTGTCGTCTGCCATGACCACTCTCCGTTTTCGCACGCGGCACCGTCTCCCGCGCCCCCGAAACCCCGGCAAAGGGACAGGAGTGGGCTTTAGTGCTTCTAAATTTTTCCGTCAAAAGTTCATCATGACTAAATACAGCTGTCAATCACATTGCTAGGATGCGCGACGTTTTCACTCCGACTGACGCTGCGGACCGACACGGTCCGGGGCTGTGGCAATGCATGGGAGAGCGACATGGATGGTCGCGGCGATACCAACCGTCCGAAGGACGCCCCGGTGATCGAGGCCGACGATGCGGTCGACCAGCGCCTCGGCGAAACCGTGCGGCTGCTGCGCCAGCGCGCCGGCCTTTCGATCCAGGACGTCGCCACCAAGACCGGCCTCTCCAACGGCATGATCAGCCAGCTCGAACGTGCACGCGCCATGCCATCGATCCGCACGCTGCGCCTGCTCAGCATCGCGCTCGAGGTGCCGATATCCTATTTCTTCGAGACCAGCGATCCCAGCGACGTCCAGCGCTACATCGTGCGCAAGAACAGCCGGCGCCTGCTGCGGCTCACCGCTAGCGGCGTCGTCAAGGAGGCGCTGACGCCGGAAGGCGAAGGCCAGCTCGAACTGTACGAACTCACGCTCAATCCCGGCGCCTCCTCCGGCACGGATTTTTTGCAGCACACCGGCGAGAAGGCCGGCTACATCCTGTCCGGCAGCCTGCGGCTGTGGCTCGACAACCAGGCCCATCTGCTCGAAGCCGGCGACAGCTTTCGTTTTCCGAGCATCGTGCCCCACATGTTCGACAACCCGACCCAGCAGCCATCGCGCGTGATCTGGGTGACGACGTTGCGCCAGACCGATTCGCCGACGGGCTAGCCGCCGCCTTCCTAGAGTACCGCAAATTGACCCTCGACGCAGCCGCGACGAGTCTGTAGCTCACATGATGCCGGACTCTTCGACAGGGCGGCCGCGGCTGCCGTCTTTGGTGTGAGACCATGAAACTCAGGAGGCTTCTGACACTCGCGATGGCCGCGCAGGTCATCGTGACCGCTGTGGCTCTCCTCGCTTCCTATGCCGTGACCGGCGCCGGCTTCGGCATGCCAGAGATCATCGCCCTGATCGCAAGCGGCGCCGTCGCGGTGCTGCTCGCGCGGTTCTGCGCGCGCAGGATCGAGACGTCACAGCAAAAACAAGCCGCGGCGCAACTTGCCGAGCAGGCGCAGGCCAGCGCCCAAATGACGCAAGCCGTGATCAAGACCGCGCTCGATGCCTTCGTTCAGACCGACGCGAACGGTATCGTCCTGGAGTGGAGCTTTCAGGCCGAGGCCCTGACCGGATGGACGCGGCAGGAGGCACTCGGCACCGACGCCGTCGACCTGCTCGTCGCCGAGCCGCTCCGTGACGGCTTTCGGCAACGCATGATGCGGCTGCTGCCGGAGCTGTCGAACACGCCGATCGGCATCCGCTTCGAAGCGACCCTGCTGCACCGGGAGGGCGACGAAATCCTGATCGAGGCATCGAGCACCGCGCTTCAGATTGGCGGGCGCACCGTCATCAACAGTTTCGTCAAGGACGTCACCCAGAAGCGCGCCGCCGAGGAGCAGTTGATCCAGGCGCAGAAGATGGAGGCGGTCGGCCAGCTCACCGGCGGCATCGCGCACGAATTCAACAACATGCTCACCGTGATCACGGGTACGATCGAGATCCTCGCCGACGCCGTGAAGGACAACCCGCCGCTTGCGACCATCACCAAGCTGATCAGCGAGGCCGCCGACCGCGGCGCCGCGCTGACGTCGAGCCTGCTCTCCTTTGCGCGCAAGCAGGCGCTGCAGCCGGCCGAGATCGACGTCAACGACCTGCTGGAAGAGCTGGCGAAGCTGCTGCTGGCGACCTTCGACAAGAACATCGAGATCGTGACCAGGCTCGACGGCAAGATCTGGCTGGCCTTCGCCGACCGCGGCCAGTTGAGCTCGGCCCTGCTCAACCTTGCGATCAACGCCCGCGACGCGATGCTGGACGGCGGCAGGCTGACGCTGGCGACGCGCAACGTCGTGTTCGGCGTGCGCGAGGCCGTCGCGGTCGGTGCCGGCTATGCCGGCGACTATGTCGAGATCGAGATCGCCGACACCGGCACAGGGATTCCCCAGGCGATCCTCGAGCGGATCTTCGACCCGTTCTTCTCGACCAAGGACGTCGGCAAGGGCACCGGCCTCGGCCTCAGCATGGTGTTCGGTTTCGTCAAGCAGTCCGGCGGCGGCATCAAGGTCAACTCCACCGAAGGCCGCGGCACGACATTCACGATCTATTTGCCGAAGGCCGAGACCAGTACGCTTCGCCCGGCTGGTTATGACGAGCGCAAGGTCGTGGGCGGGACGGAAACCATCCTTTGCGTCGAGGACGACCGCGACGTCCGTCAGTTCGTCACGGTCCAGCTCCAAAGCCTCGGCTACAAGGTCATCCCCGCCGCCAACGCGGCCGAAGCACTTGCCATCGCGGGCGCAGGCACGCCGTTCGACCTGCTCTTCACCGACATCGTGATGGCCGGCGCCCTGAATGGACGCGAGCTCGCCGACGAGATGGTGGCCATGCGCCCCTCTTTGCGTGTCCTGTTCACCTCGGGCTATGCCCACGACGCCCCGCACGGGCCGGGACACGTCACCATGGGCGCGCCGCTGCTGCCAAAGCCCTACCGCAAGGCCGAGCTCGCGCGCATGCTGCGCCGCTCTCTCGACACCGCCGTCGATGCCGCCGGCGATCCGATCCCGACGCCCTATTCGGTGCAGGCCGACGTCGAAGACTTCTTGCACAAGCACTCCTCCGATCTCGACGGGCGTTGACGCGCGTCTGACGGATGGACTCCGCAGCTCCGCTGGGCAAAACTCCGCGCCAGCAAAATTCCAATGGAGGCAAGCCATGACTGCACTCGAAAAGGGCATCACCGCGAACGGCACGGGCTATGGCGGCAAGAGCTGGAACATCCTCGGCCAGGTCTATTTCCCCAAGGCCGTCACCGACTCCACCTTCGCGTTCGAGACCAACAGCGAGCCCGGCCAGTTCGTGCCGGTGCACGTCCATCCGACCCAGGACGAATTCATCCTGGTGCAGGAAGGCACGCTCGACCTCAAGCTCGACGGCGTGTGGGTCAAGGCCCATGCCGGCGACCTCGTGCGCCTGCCGCGCGGCATCCCGCACGGCTATTTCAACAAGTCCGACAAGCCGGCCCGCGCGCTGTTCTGGGTCTCGCCGATGCAGAAGCTGGAAGCGCTGTTCACCCAGCTCGACAATCTGACCGACCCCGCCGAGGTCGTGCGCATCTCGGCGCTGCACGAGGTCGACTTCCTGCCGCCGGAGGCCAACGACTAGGCTACGATCTCCCGACGAACGAATCGTTCGGGGAGAACCGGCCATGCGTGCACGCCGTCATGCCATCGCAGCTGTCGCGGCGCTTGGACTGATACTCTCGTTCGCCGTGAGCCAGGCGCAAACGCCCACGGCAAAGCAATCGGAAGCGCTTGCGGCCTACGAGCGTGCGCTCGGCGATTTCAAATCCATCCTCGCCGAGCGGCGCAAGCAGATCGAGGCCAGGCAGAAGCTGCCGAACCTGCCGGGCCAGGCGATCTATCTCGCCCGCGTCGCCGTGATCAGCAGCTACAAGGACCTCACCGACGCGATGCCGTCGCGGATCGGCAGGCCCAACAAGTTCGAGATCCCGCCGGCCTATTTCGATGCCGACATCGAGCCGCTGATCGACGAGTACGGCAAGCTGTTCGATATCATGGAGGCGCCGCCGGCCGATGCGCAGAACTCGGCGACGCCGTTCAAGGACGTCGTCGATCTCGCGGTCGCGATCGCGCGTGCCAAGGGGCTTACACCTGACCACGCCGAAGCTGCGGGCCGCATCAGTCTCGGGCTGTTCTTCGCGGAAACCAACGGCAAGCAGAATGTCCACAACGGCCGCTCGAACACCTATATGGGCAGCTTCCAGACCGGCCCCTCCGAAGACCGCAACGGCCGCAGGAAGTGGGAGGCGATCAAACCAGTGATCGCAGCGGCCAATCCCGCACTGAGCGCGCGCGACGACAAGGAAGAGGCGCGCGCCCGCGGCACCGACCACCGCTTCAACCACTGGACCAATGTGCGCGACGGTCTGATGAACGCACATGCGGAGATCTTCCGGGAGATCCCGGGAATCGTGAAGACGCTGCCCGATCCGATCGACCAGATGAAGCTGTTCGAGCTGATCCAGATCGTGCCCACCCCGACGCGGTCCGCGCTCAGATCGGGCGACCTGCTGAACTACCGCGTATCCAGCCCCACGATCATGAAGCACCTGCGCAACAACAGCATCTTCGCGTTCGGACAGGCCGACCGGGCGCGCAGCTCGGCCAGCTTCCGCGATATCCTCGCCGCGATGTGGCTGTTCAACCGCAAGTTCGAGCGGGCGATGGCGACATATGCGGAGATCAAGCCGCGCTGACGGCCGCCCTACTCGGTGCGGATCGGCGTGTCCTTCAGCCCGTTATTGTCATAGGCCTTGCGCAAGGTGCCGTTCGTCGTCGCGTCCGTCATGAACTTCGTGGCGAAGGCCAGCGACTGGTTGTGGCCGAGCGGGACGGCGATGGCCGTCACGGTCTTCTTGAAGGTCTCGTCCAGCACCTTGGTGCCCGGAATCTTCTGCGCCATCTTGTTCAGCTGGTCGCGTGACAATGCGAAGGCATCGACCTCGCCGTTTTCAGGAGACCGAAGATTTCGTCATAGGTCTGATAACCCGTGACTGTCGCATTCTTCAGATGCGCGATCGCGCCGCGCATGGTCGTCGTGGCGTTGACGGCGGCGACCTTGATGCCGGGCTGGTCGAGCGAGGCGAAATTGGTGACGTTGGAGCCCGGCTTGACGATATAGGTGGCGTCGGCGACCTCGTAGATCGGGCCGAACAGCATTTTGGTCTCGCGCTCGGGATCCCTGGGCAGCCAGGTGACGTCCCAAGCACCTTTTTCAAGAGCCCCCTTGCCGGCCGCGTCGGTGATCTGCCCGGAATTCTGGTGCACGACATATTCGACTGATACGCCGAGCTGCGCGGCCATCTCCTTGCCGAGATCGACGGGAACGCCGGCATAGCCGGCTTCGGTCTTGGTCGACCAGAACGCCCCGCCCGCCGGGCTGATCGCGATCGCGACCCGCAGCTTGCCGGTCGGCGCGATCTCGTCCTTCAGGCCATCGGCTAGCGCAGGCATGGCGACCGCCGCTGCGAGAACGAGGCCGGCAAGGGCCGATTGGAGGGGCGTGGATTGGAAGGACTTGGACATGTCATGTTCTCCTCACCTTTTCTTCTTGCTTCTTATCTTGCGGCCTTTGACGCAATACTGGTCGATCGTGCGCGCGATGAAAAGCGGTTTGTCATGACAAACCCGTCAAAGGACATAGCGCCGTTTGCAGTGCAAGGTCTGTGACTGCCATGGCTATGGTGTTCCACGGCCCCGTATTTGTTGGTAGCCTGCCATACCGACAGACCGCAATCGGGGGCCACTGAATGACGCGCGCGAATCCCGCATCTCTCGCACATTGCAATGGAGAGTGGAGACAGATCGGGCGGGCGCTGACCGTCCTGGCGGCAATGGCCCTGCTCGCCGGCTGCGAAGACAAGAACACCTTCGTGGCGCCGCCCCCGCCCAAGGTCGACGTCGCGACGCCGGTGCAGCGCGCTGTGACGCGCTATGTCGAGGCCACTGGCAACACCGCGCCGATCCAGAATGTCGACCTGGTGGCGCGCGTGCAGGGCTTCCTGCAGTCGATCGACTACCAGGACGGCACCTTCGTCAAGCAGGGCACCCAGCTGTTCACGATCGAGCCCGAGACCTACAAGCTGAAGCTCGAGCAGGCGCAGGCGGCGGAAGCCGGCGCGCAGGCCTCGCTCCGGCAGGCGGAAGCCGACTTCAAGCGACAGAGCGATCTGGTACAGCGCCAGGCGGTGTCGCAGGCCACCCTCGACAGCTCGACGTCGACCCGCGACAACGCCCAGGCCAACCTCCAGCAGGCCCAGGCCAACACGAAGCTCGCGGAGGTCAATTACGGCTACACCAAAGTGAGCGCGCCGTTCGACGGCGTCGTCAGCGCGCACATGGTCTCGATCGGCGAGCTCGTCGGCGTCGCCTCGCCGACCCAGCTCGCGACCATCGTCGCGATGGACCCGATCTATGTGAACTTCACCATCAACGAGCAGGACGTGTTGCGCATCCGCGCCGAGGCGGTCCGACGCGGGCTCACCACCGCGGACCTCAAGCAATTTCCCATTCAGGTCGGCCTCCAGACCGAGAGCGGTTATCCGCACGAAGGCCACCTCGACTATGTCTCGCCGACCATCAACCAGTCGACCGGCACGCTGGCGGTGCGCGGCCTCGTGCCCAACGACAAGCGGGTGCTCCTGCCCGGCTATTTCGTCCGCGTCCGCGTGCCCTTCAGCCAGGAGAAGGACTCCCTCCTCGTCCCCGACACCGCGCTCGGCAGCGACCAGGGCGGCCGCTATCTGCTGGTCGTCAACGGCGACAACGTGGTCGAGCAGCGCAAGGTGCAGATCGGTCCCGTCGACAACGGGCTGCGCGTGATCGAGAGCGGCCTGAAGCCGGACGACCGCGTGGTGATCGCGGGTCTGCTGCGGGTGATCCCGGGCCAGAAGATCGACCCGCAAGCAACGAAGATCAGCCAGCCGCAAGCGTCTGCCAAGTAGGAGCGGCCGGTCATGATCTCAAAATTCTTCATCGAGCGGCCGGTCCTCTCGAACGTCATCGCGCTCCTGATGATCCTGATCGGCGGCGTCGCGCTGTTCAATCTGGCTATCGCGCAATATCCCGACGTGGTGCCGCCGACGGTGCAGGTCACAACGCGCTATCCCGGCGCCAGCGCCAAGACCGTGATCGACACAGTTGCCTTGCCGATCGAGCAACAGGTCAACGGCGTCGAGGACATGCTCTACATGCAGTCCTACAGCGCCTCCGACGGCACCTATACGCTGACCGTGACCTTCAAGATCGGCACCGACCTGAACTTCGCGCAGGTGCTGGTGCAGAACCGCGTCTCCAGCGCGCTGTCGCAATTGCCGCAATCGGTGCAGAACCAGGGCGTCACCGTCCAGAAGAAATCGACCTCGATCCTGCTGTTCGTGACGCTGACCTCGCCGGACTCAAGGTTCGACAGCCTGTACCTGAGCAACTACGCCACCATCAACATCCGCGACGAGCTGTCACGCCTGCCCGGCGTCGGCAACGTCACGGTGTTCGGCGCCGGCCAGTATTCGATGCGGGTGTGGCTCGACCCGAACAAGCTGCAGGTGCGCGGATTGATGCCGCAGGACGTCATCCAGGCTATCCAGCAGCAGAGCCAGCAGGTCTCCGCCGGCCAGATCGGCGCGCCGCCGACGCCGCCGGGCCAGGCGTTCCAGTACACGCTCAACGTCAACGGCCGGCTCGACGACACCAGCCAGTTCGAGAACATCATCGTCAAATCGGGTACCGCCGGCGACGTCACGCGCGTGCGCGACGTCGGCTGGGTCGAATTGGGCGCGCAGACCTACAGCCAGATCTTCTCGCTGAACAAGCAGCCCGCCGTCGGCATCGGCGTCTTCCAGTCGCCCGGCGCCAACGCGCTCCAGGTCGAGCAGGCCGTCGAGAAGAAGATGGTGGAGCTCGCCAAGCGATTCCCCGAAGGCATCAAATACGACACGCCGTTCGACACCACCAAATTCGTCGAGGCCTCGGTGCACGAGGTCTACATGACGCTGATCGAGGCCGGCCTCCTGGTGCTGGTCGTGATCCTGGTGTTCCTGCAGGACTGGCGCGCGATGCTGGTGCCGGCAACGACGGTGCCCGTCACCATCATCGGCGCCTTCGCCGCGATGGCGGCGCTCGGCTTCACCATCAACATGTCGACGCTGTTTGCGATCGTGCTCGCAATCGGCATCGTGGTCGACGACGCCATCGTCGTGGTCGAAGGCGCCGCCCACAACATCGAGCAGGGCATGAACGGCCACGACGCCGCGATCCGGGCGATGGACCAGCTGTTCGCGCCGATCGTCGGCATCACGCTGGTGCTGATCTCGGTGTTCTTGCCGGCCTCGTTCCTCGCCGGCCTGACGGGCCGCATCTACTCGCAATTCGCGCTGGTGATCGCGGCGACCGCGCTTCTGTCCGCCATCAACGCGGCGACCCTGAAGCCGACGCAATGCGCGCTGTGGCTGCGGCCGACCGTGCCGCCGGAGCAGCGCAACTTCTTCTATCGCGGCTTCAACAACGTCTATAACCGGGTCGAGCGCGGCTACACGCGGCTGATCACCTTCCTGTGCGGACATGCCACGGTGTCGGTCGCGTTCGCACTGGTGCTGATCGTCGCCGGCGGCTACGGCCTGTCGCGGGTGCCGACCGGCTTCCTGCCGATCGAAGACCAGGGCTATCTGATCGCGGCCATTCAGCTGCCCGACGGCGCCTCGCTGGAGCGAACCCAGAAGGTGCTCGACCGTGCCAGCGGGATCATCAAGGAGACACCGGGCGTCCAGCAGGTCATCACCATCGCCGGCATCTCCGCGCTCGACAGCAGCGCCAGCCTCGCCAATGCCGGCGTCGCCTACATCATCCTGAAGGACTGGGACGCGCGCAAGGGCCCCGGCGAGGATCTGCGCTCGCTGGTGTATGGACTGAACGACAAGCTCGCCGTCATCATGGAGGCCCGCACCATCGTGCTGCCGCCGCCGCCGATCCAGGGCATCGGCAACGCCGCCGGCTTCTCGATGCAGGTCGAACTGCGCGACGGCAACAGCGATTTCGCCAAGCTGCAGGCGATCACCGGCGCGGTGGTCAGCAACGGCCAGAGCCAGAGCGCGCTGCAGCGCGTGCAGTCCTCGTTCCGCTCCTCGGTGCCGCAGTTCGACGTCGAGATCGACCGCATCAAGACCCAGACGCTGCACGTGACCACCGACCAGGTATTCTCGGCGCTGTCGACCTATCTCGGCTCGTCCTACGTCAACCAGTTCAACAAGTTCGGCCGCGTCTTCCAGGTCTACACCCAGGCCGATCCGGCCTTCCGCATCACCGAGCGCGACATCGCCAACATGATGGTGCGCAACTCGAACGGCGACATGATCCCGATCGGCACCGTCGCCACGATTACGCCGGCCACCGGCCCGTCGCTGATCAGCCTCTACAATCTCTATCCGTCCTCGACGGTGATCGGCCTGCCGGCGCAGGGCTATTCGTCCGGCCAGTCGCTGAAGCTGATGGAGGAGATCGCGGACAAGACGCTGCCGCCGGGCACCGGCTACGAATGGACCGCGATGTCATATCAGGAGAAGGCGGTCTCGGGCCAGATCTACTGGGTGTTCGGCCTCGCCATGCTGCTGGTCTATCTCGTGCTCGCCGGCCAGTATGAAAGCTGGTACGCGCCGATCTCGGTGATCCTGGCGGTGCCGCTGTCGCTGATCGGGCCGACGCTGATCCTCAACGGCTTGAAGATCGACAACAACCTCTACTGCCAGATCGGCCTGATCCTGCTGATCGCGCTGTCGGCCAAGAACGCCATCCTGATCGTCGAGGTCGGGCTCGAGCTGCACGGCCGCGACGGCAAGCCTGTGCTCGAATCCGCGATCGAGGCGGCACGCGCCCGCTTCCGCCCGATCCTGATGACGTCGTTCGCCTTCATCCTCGGCGTGGCGCCGCTGGTGCTCGCCACCGGCGCCGGCGCCAGCGCCCGCAAGTCGATCGGCATCACGGTGTTCTCGGGCATGCTGGCCTCGACCTGCCTCGCGGTGCTGTTCGTGCCGGCCTTCTTCGTGGTGGTGCAGCGGTTCGAGAACTGGCGCGCGTCGAGGAAGTCGCCGAAGGCGCAGCCGGTGGCGGAGGTGAAGCCGTAGGTTTTTCGCCGCGGTGACGAAGATGCTAGAACAACCCCATGCACAGTAGGGAGGGGTTGAAAAGGCTTGGAAAATTTCGGTCTCACCGAAATGACTTGCGCCGTCGGGCAAAACAGGGGCAGAATGGCATCATCGGCGGCATGCGCAGGGTGCCTCCCCGTCCCCCGTCCTTGCCGTCTCATCCGTCATTCCGAGCGCACAGCGAAGCAATCCAGAGTCCTCCGCGGACAGATTCTGGATTGCTTCGCTGCGCTCGCAATGACGCGTGGAAAAAGCCACGCCGTCTCTCGTCATTCCGGGGCGTCGCGGAGCGACGAGCCCGGAATGACCATGGGGAGACAGTTGCGCGCCTCACGACAATCACCCGTGCCCCGGCTCTGCGCAGCAGCGTTGCACGCTGCGGCGCGTCCGGGACACGAGAGCCTCACACCGCTTGCGGTGTCCGGATCTCGCGCGGCAGGATGATCGCGGCGGCGATCGCGAGCAGGCAGAGCGCGGCGAAGGCGTGCAGCATGGTGACGAAGCCGCCTCGTTCATAGAGCCACGCGACCAGGCCAACCGAAGCGCCGGCCGCGGTGAAGCCGATGAAATAGCGCACCGCATAGGCGCGCGAGCGCCATTCCTCGCTGGTGTATTTGCCGACCATGGCGTCGTTCACCGTGACCTGCCCGAACGCGCCCATGACGATGCCGATCGAAACCAAAATCAGCGGCAGATTGGACAGGCTCGCGGCGAGATAGAGGAACGGCGCCAGCATGAAGGACAGCGGCAGCGCCACCGTCTTCAGCGAATAGCGGTCGAGCAGCCGGCCGATCGTGTACTGCGTCATCGCGCCGAAGACGTAGACGCAGGCCGCGATGATTCCGAGCAGCGCCGGGCTCTTGGTGAGGTCGGCGAGCCGCTCGGCAAACAGCTTCGGCAGCGCCACGGTGACGGCGTTGAACGTGGTGGAGATCGCGATCACGACGATCAGGAGCGCGAGGATCACGCGCCACATGTCCTGCTTGGCGACGCGCGCCTGAGCCGCCGCCTGCTTCGAACCCTTGCGGTCCTCGTGCACGACCATCATCGCAAACGCGATGCCGATCAGGATCGTGACCACGCCCGGAACGATGAAGGCAAAGCGCCAGCCGAGATACTGGCCGATCACGCCGGTGACGAGCGCCGAAGACGCAACGCCGAGATTGCCCCAGACGCCGTTAATCCCCATCTCGCGGCCGAGCCGATCGGCATAGGACACGATCATCGCGGTGCCGACGGGATGGTAGATCGAGGCGAAGATGCCGATCGCGAACAGCGCGGCGCCGAGTTCAGCCGGCGTCCGCACAAAGCCGACCGAGATCATGGACAGGCCGATGCCGACGAAGAAGATCAGCATCATGTGGCGGCGGCTCCAGCGATCCCCGAGCCAGCCGGTGAGCAGCGAGCCCGCGCCGAAGGCGATGAAGCCCGGCGTCGCGTAAGGCAGCAGTTCCGAATAGGCCATGCCGAGCGCCGGCCCCATGATGATCACGGCGGCGGCAAAGATCAGCATCGCATAATGGTCGATGAAATGGCCTGCGTTGACGAAACTGATGACCCGGCTGGGGCTGTTCATACGAATCCTCTCCTGCTCGAAAATGAGTTATATGTCTGACCCATGACGGGATGCGGCCAATGACTGTCTTGAAGACGCCAACTTTGGAAACGCCAATTTTGGAAACGCCAATCCTCCGGGAGGTCCGGGGCAACCATCGCTCGACCGCGGGCGTGCATCTGGTCGCGCGGGACTACCCGAGGGGCCTGCGGCTCGACCCGCACATGCACCGCGAGGCCCAGCTGGTCTACGCAGCGAAGGGCACCATGCAGGTGACCACGCCCGGAGGGCGCTGGCTGGTGCCGCCGGACCGCGCGGTCTGGGTGCCCGCGGGGCTCGAGCATGCCATCGACGTGCTCGCCGACATCGAGATGCGCACGCTGTATTTCGACCTGCCCTGGCTGACGCGCGAGCAGCGCAACGAGGGCCTCGCCAAGGAATTCGTGGTGCGGGTGTCGCCGCTGCTGCACCAGGCGATCCTCGCGCTGTTCGACGCCCGCAACACGCAAGAGCGTACCGAGCTGCTGGTGCGGCTGGTGATGCTGGAACTGCACCAGGCCGAGGATTCCGCCACGTTCGTGCCGCTGCCGCGCGAGCCGCGCTGCCGGCGCGCGGCGATGATCGTGCTCGACGATCCCACCGGCCTGCACGACATCGACACGCTGGCGCGCGAGGTCGGAACCTCCGCGCGCACGCTGTCGCGATTGTTCTCGACGCAGACGCAGCTGAGCTTCAAGAGCTGGTGCCAGCGCGCCAGGATTGCGGCCGCGATCCAGCGGCTGTCCACCGATGCCGGCGTATCGGTCAAGCAGCTCGCCACCCAGCTCGGCTATGCCAGCGTGCCGGCGTTCTCGGCCGCGTTCCGGCAGGTGACGGGTCGGACGCCGACGGAGTTTGCCACACACTCGGTGTCATCGCCCGGCTTGACCGGGCGATCCAGTATTCCGAGACGGCAGTAATTGAGCCGATGGGCTGCGGCGTACTGGATGCCCCGCCTGCGCGGGGCATGACAGCGCGTTTCGGGGTAGGCATGGCCACGCTGCATCCCGCTTTCGCGGGGCATGACAGCATTCGCCAAACGCACGCCCCAGCTCGACTTGCCGAATTCCCCTGCATGATTGTGATCGGCTTCCGCCCAAATCACGTGTAAACTTCCCGCACCGCACAACCCGGTTTCGAAAGGCCCCGATGGCGAACGCCTTCTTCTCCGATCTGCTCGCCACCATCTCCGAGCGCGGCCGCACGCTGCTTCGGCGCGGCGATGGCGCGGACACCAAACAGGACGCCGACGGGCTGATCGAGCTCTGCGGCGCGCTGCTGTCGGGCCGGGGCGAAGCCTCCGGCACCGCGCTTGCGCGTGAGGTGCTGGATATCTACCAGGAGCTGGATGCGGCGGGACGCCGCGCCTTTTTCGATGGCCTCGTGCGTGATTTCGGGCCGGACCGGGAACGCCTGTCAAAAGCCATCGAGACGTGGCGCGCCAAGCCCAGCGACGAAGACGCAAGCGCACTGCATTTCGCCTCGGAGCCGCGCCGGCAGGAACTGATCCGCCGCCTCAACCGCGCGCCCGGCGGCACCGGCGATCTCGTCAACATGCGGGCCGATCTGCTCGGCATGATGAAAGGCCACACCGATCTCGCCGCGCTCGATCGCGACGTCTCGCATCTGCTGTCTTCGTGGTTCAACAGGGGGTTTCTCGTGCTGCGCCGGATTGACTGGTCGACCCCGGCCAACATCCTCGAAAAGATCATCCGCTACGAAGCCGTGCACGAGATCAGCGACTGGGACGATTTGCGCCGCCGCCTCGATCCGGTCGATCGCCGCTGCTACGCCTTCTTCCATCCCGCCATGGTCGACGAGCCGCTGATCTTCGTCGAGGTGGCGCTGACCGAAACGATTCCGGGCGCGATCCAACCCCTGCTCGCGGTCGACCGCCAGCACCTGCCGATCGCGCGCGCCCGCACCGCGGTGTTCTATTCGATCTCCAACACCCAGCGCGGCCTCGGGGGCATCTCGTTCGGCAGCTTCCTGATCAAGCAGGTGGTCGAGGAGCTGCGCCGCGAATTGCCGAAGCTCGACACCTTCGTGACGCTGTCACCGGTGCCGGGCTTCATGCAATGGGTGAAGCAGGACAAGGATTTGCCGCTGACGGACGAGGACCGCGAGGTGCTGAAGCGCCTCGACGATCCCAAATGGTTCGAGAATCCCGAGACGACCACGCTGCTGCGCGCCGTGATCGAGCCGCTCGCCGCGCATTACTTGCTGAAGGCGCGCACGCCGAAGGGCCGGCTGATCGATTCCGTCGCGCGTTTCCATCTCGGCAACGGCGCGAGGCTCGAGCGCATCAACTGGCTCGGCGACCTCTCGCCGAAGGGCCTGCGCGAGTCCGCCGGCGTGATGGTCAACTATCTCTACCGCCTCGACGACATCGAGAAGAACCACGAGGCGTATGCGAATGACGGCGAGGTCGTGGCGTCGAGCGCGGTGAAGAAGCTGCTGAAGGGCGAAGGGCGACGGCTGCTGGATATGCGGTTGTCGTAGCTACAACCTCGGTGTCATCGCCCGGCTTTGAGCGGGCGATCCAGTATTCCAGAGACGATTGTGATTGAGCCGAGAGGCCGCGGCGTACTGGATGCCCCGGTCAAGCCGGGGCATGACAGCGGAGAGACAGGCGATTTCGTATTCTCTCCTCGCAATGAGTCGAGAGAGAGAGCGTGCCTCGAACTACTTCTTATCCCTGAAATACGGCTCGACCGGGCCGTGCACCTTGATGGTCAGCGGGTTGCCGTGGCGGTCCTTGGCGTTGCCGGCGGTGACGCGGACCCAGCCTTCGCTGATGCAGTATTCCTCGACATTGGTTTTCTCGACGCCCTTGAAGCGGATGCCGACGTCGCGGGAGAGAATATCCGCGTTGTAATAGGGGCTGTTCGGATCGACCGAGAGGCGGTCGGGAAATTCGTCGCTCATGATTGTCTCGCTCATAACAGGGTCTCGATTTGCTGCCGCAATCCTTCCGGCCGGGCGGTCGGCGCATAGCGCGCGATCACCTTGCCGGCACGGTCCACCAGGAATTTGGTGAAATTCCATTTGATGGAGGCACCGAGCAGGCCGGATTGCTGACGTTTCAGGTACTCATACAGGGGATGCGCATGGGCGCCGTTGACGTCGATTTTCTCGAACAGGGGAAAGGTGACGTCGTAACTGGTCGAGCAGAACGTCTGGATCTCGGTGGCCTGCCCTGGCTCCTGCGCGCCGAACTGGTTGCAGGGAAAGCCGAGCACGGAGAAGCCGCGCGGCGACAGGTCGCGATGGAGATCCTCGAGCCCGCGATATTGCGGCGTGAAGCCGCATTTGCTCGCGGTGTTGACGATCAGCAGCACCTGGCCTTCGAAACGTTTCATCGGCACTTCCTCGCCGGCAAGCGAGTTGGCCTTGAAGTCGTAGATGGCGGACATCGCTAACCCACGGGATCGATCGGCGACGGCGGCACGCCGCCCGCCTCGATCGCTTCGCCCGCGAGCAGACACAGGTCCTCGCGATAGCGGCCGGAGACGATGTGCACGCCGACCGGCGCCTTGCCGACGAGGCCGGTGGAGACCACGAGGCCCGGCAGCCCCATGAACGGGGTCGCGATCTGCGGCATCTGCGCTTCCCAGACGCGCTTGAAGGACTCCTCGTCCTTGCGGTCGAGATGATCGGGGAACGGCAGCTCGCCGGAGACCGGCGTCAGCACGACGGCATATTTTTCGAAGAACAGCATCCAGTCGCGGGTCAGCGTGGCGCGGCGGGTCAGCGCCTGCGCGTAATTGGCCTGGTCCATCGGCGTGACCTTGGCGCGGTTGCCGCGCAGGCAGGCCAGCGCACCGGGATCGCCTTCGCGCTCGGCCATCTCCAGCTGCGCCTCAAAGCCGTCGCCGAGCCAGAGTTTGATCTGCCACTGGACGGCTTCGCGCATCGGCGGCGTGTTTTCGATCGTCTCGACGGTCCAGCCGGCGCGCTCCAGCCGCTTGCCGGCATCGACCACCGCCGCCTTCACCTCCGGCGTGGTGGCGAGCCCGTCTGGATTGAGGCAGAGCGCGGCACGCTTCGGTCGCGCGGGGCCTTCCAGCGGCGCCGGCACATACCAGGGGTCGCGGATATCGCGGGCCGACATCGCGGCGAGCGAAATCCTGATGTCGTTGACGGTGCGCGCCAAGGGTCCCGAGACCGCCATGATCTGCGGCCCGATCGGGCGCTCCGGCAGCGCCGGGTTGAAGGCCGGGATACGGCCGAGCGTCGGACGCAGGCCATGCACGCCGCAGGCATAGGCGGGATAGCGGATCGAGCCGGCGATGTCGGTGCCATGGGCGATATGGCCGATGCCGGCCGCGACCGCCGAACCGGCGCCGCCGGACGAGCCGCCCGGCGTCAGCGAGGCATCGCGGGGGTTCTTGGTGTCGCCATGGACGAGGTTGGTGGTGAACCAGCGGTAGGAGAAGGCCGGGCAATTGGTGCGGCCCAGCAGAACCGCGCCTGCTTTCCGGAAATTGGCGACCACCGGATTGTCCTCGCGCGCGATCAGGTCGCGCTGGAGTTTCAGGCCGTTGGTGGTGGCAAAGCCCTCCTGGTCGACATTGGCCTTGATGGTAACGGGGACGCCGGCGAGCACGCCGGGGTCCTCGCCCCGCGCGATCGCGGCATCGACGGCGTCGGCCTGCTTGAGCACGTCCTCGGGCCGGTGGTCGATCACCGCATTGAGCTGGGGATTGACCGCATCGAGCCGGGCGAGACCGGCCTTGGCCGCCTCCCGGGCGGACACTTTTTTGGCTTTGACGAGGGTGGCGAGGTCGGCGGCCGACAGGCGCCAGAGATCTTGCATGGCTTGCTCCGTTTAACCGGCGTCTTTTAGCGCCGGGAACGCGGCAAAGCCATGCGGATTTCGCAGGGGCGAAGGGGGGGCACCTCTCCCGTAGGGAGAGGTTGGAGCGCATCGAAGATGCGATCCGGGTGAGGGGTTGGGATTTCACTGTACACTGCCGCCCCTCACCCGGATTGCTTCGCAATCCGACCTCTCCCCGCTGGGGAGAGGTGGCACCGCTCTCGTGGCTGGCCCTTGCGGCTAATGCCTCGTCGCGGACTGGTCGGGCATGTCCAGCAGGGCCTCGGTGAAGGGGAATTCCAGCACGATTTCGCCCTCGACGTCGGTCACCTCGATCACGGCCTCCATGAGCGCCGGCTGGGTCCCCTCGGATTTCAGCACCTCCAGGATCATCTGGCGGGCGACCTCCCAGGCACGATCGGGGTTGCGCAGGTCCTCGCCTTCGGGATCCACGATCAACTCGTCGCCAATGCGGGTGTTGAAGAAATATTTGGGCATCACCGAGATCCAGCTAAAGTCGCCTGTACCGGATTGAAAGCTGCACTGCACTCACAACTGCTTTATCAGGACAGCGTTCACGACCGAATGCGCCACGCGCAAGGCAGCGTCACCAGAACTGATGTTCCACCATCATTTTTCGCGGCGCAACATGGCTTCCTCGGGAAAATTTCACTGGCGAACTTTCGTGCCCGCATTACTTTAACCCATGGGCGGATACGTCCGAGTTCGCGAAATGGAGAGCTGATATGGCCTGGAAAGCCCCGAAGATCGTCGAAGTGCCCTGCGGCATGGAAATCAACATGTATGTGAGCGCCACCCGCAAGTAAGCGGCTGGTGAGTTCGCGTTCTGCGCAGGTGGATCTTTCAGTCACGATGCATGTCCGGACGACAGGATTTGTGTCGGCGTGAGATCCACCTCGCGACATTGCCTCCAGGAGACGTAACATGCTTCGCGTCGTCGTCCTGGGCGCCGGGGCCGGCGGCGGAGTGCCGCAATGGAATTGCGGCTGCGAGGGTTGCCGGACGGCCCGAGCCAACGGCCATGAGCTCTTGCGAACCCAGGCCTCGGTCGCCTTCAGCGGCGACGGCGAACATTGGTTCCTGATCAACGCCTCGCCCGACCTTCGCCAGCAATTGAACGCCACGCCGCAGCTGCACCCCAAGGCGGGCGCCCTGCGCCACACGCCTGTTGCAGGCGTGATCCTGACCAACAGCGAAGTGGATGCGGTGGCGGGCCTGCTGTCGATGCGCGAGGGCTCGCCCTTCACGATCTATGCGCATGACAAGGTGCTGGCGATCCTGGCGAGCAACAGCATCTTCAACGTGCTGAACGAGAAGAACGTCAAACGGCAGCCGATCGATATCCGCGAGCCGTTCGAGCCACGATTGCCGAACGGCGCGCGCTCGGGGCTGGAGGTGCTGGCCTTCGCGGTGCCTGGCAAATCGGCCTGGTATCTCGAAGGCAAGGCGCATCCCGGCGGCGAGAGCGGCGACGGCGATACGCTGGGGCTGAAGATCACCGACAAGACCAGCGGCAAGTTCTTCTACTTCATCGCCGCCTGCGCCGAGGTGACCGACGCGCTCAAGGCCGAGATCGACGGCGCCGCGCTGGTGTTCTTCGACGGCACGGTCTGGCGGGACGACGAGATGATCCAGGCCGGGCTCGGCCACAAGACCGGCAAGAGCATGGGCCACGTCGCAATGTCCGGCGACGACGGCGCGATCGCCCGGCTGGCCGATCTCACGCTCGACAGGAAGATGTTTCTGCATATCAATAACTCGAACCCGGCGCTGCTGCCCGCGTCACCCGAGCGCAAAGCCACCGAGGCGGCGGGCTGGCAGATACCCGCCGACGGAACGGAGATCGTGTTGTGAATGCCGCGTCACTGACTGGAATGACTGCACTCTCGATCGGCAAGGACATCAGGCTCAATTCGGCCGAGGAGCTGGAGGCGGCGCTGCGCCACATCGGCGCGACCCGCTATCACAGCCTGCACCCGTTTCATAAGCTGCTGCACGGCGGCAAGCTGAACAAGGGCCAGGTGCAGGCCTGGGCGCTGAACCGCTACTATTACCAGAGCACGATCCCGATCAAGGACGCGGTGGTGATCTCGCGCTTCCGCGACCGCGCCACGCGCCTGGAATGGCGGCACCGCATCGAGGACCATGACGGCGATGTCGGCAGCGAGGGCGGCATCGAGCGCTGGCTGAAGCTGACCGACGGCCTCGGCCTCGACACGGCTTACGTGGAATCCACCGAGGGCATTCTGCCGGCGACACGCTTCGCGGTCGAAGCCTATGTCCATTATTGCCGCGAGAAGTCACCGCTGGAGGCGATCGCCTCGTCGCTGACCGAATTGTTCGCGCCCAGCATCCACGAGGAGCGCATTGCCGGCATGCTGCAGCACTATGACTTCGTCAACCCGGACACCATGAGCTACTTCAAGCGCCGCCTGACCCAGGCGCCGCGCGACGCCAATTTCGCGCTCGACTATGTCAGGACGCATGCGACGACGCCGGAGCAACGCGCATCGGTCTGCAACGCGCTGATCTTCAAGACCAACGTGCTGTGGGTGCAGCTCGACGCGCTCTATTACGCCTATGTCGAGGGCAACATTCCGCCGGGCGCGTTCGTGCCCAAAGCGGGTTGAAGAGGAACGGAAATGGCCGGGCCGCGTCATATCAGCGTCAGCGAGGCAAGCCGCCCCGTGCTGCCGCGGCACGCCAAGCTGAAATACGACGAGACGCGCAAGGTCTGGGTGATCCTGGCGCCGGAACGCGTGCTGGCGCCGGACGAGATCGCGGTCGAGGTCTTGCAGCTCTGCAACGGCGAGCGCAGCGTCGGCGACGTCTCCGACCAGCTGGCGGCGAAATACGCCGCGCCGCGCGAGGCGATCCTCGCCGACGTCATCGTCATGCTGCAGGATCTCGCCGACAAGGGCTTTTTGACCGAGGCCCGGGAGAAGACGCCATGAGCGACGTGCTCCCAATTATCCCGCCCGATGCCAGCGACAGCCTCGCGGTGCTGGAGAAGGGCCGCTCGACGGCGGAGACGTTCGGCATTCCGCTCGCCGTGCTGCTCGAGATCACCCACCGCTGCCCGCTGCAGTGCCCCTATTGCTCCAACCCGGTCGAGCTCGATCGCTCGGGCAAGGAGCTGACCACGGACGAGTGGAAGAAGGTGCTGAGCGAGCTCGCCGAGATCGGCGTGCTGCAGGTGCATTTCTCCGGCGGCGAGCCGACGGCGCGGAAAGACCTCGTCGAGCTGGTCAAGCATGCAACCGACGTCGGGCTCTACACCAACCTGATCACCTCGGCCGTGCTGCTGACGCGCGAGCGGCTGAGCGAGCTTGCCGATGCCGGGCTCTGCCATGTGCAGATCTCTTTCCAAGGCGTCGAGGAAGGTCTCGCCGATCGCGTCGCCGGCTACAAAGGCGGCCACCACAAGAAGTTAGAGGTGGCAAAATGGACGCGCGAGCTCGATCTGCCGCTCACCGTGAACGCGGTGATGCACCGGCAGAATTTGCACCAGCTTCCCGACATCATCCAGATGTCTGTCGATCTCGACGCCGACCGGCTCGAGGTCGCCAACGTGCAATATTACGGCTGGGCGCTGAAGAACCGCGCCGCGCTGATGCCGACGGTGGCGCAGCTCGACGCATGCACTGATATCGTCGAGGAGGCGCGGGAGCGGCTCAAGGGCACGCTCGCCATCGACTACGTCGTGCCGGATTACTACGCGCTGCGGCCGAAGAAGTGCATGGGCGGCTGGGGCCGGCAGTTCTTCAACATCTCGCCCGCCGGCAAGGTGCTGCCGTGCCATGCCGCCGAGAGCATCACCGGACTCGACTTCGAGTCGGTGCGCTCGAACCATTCGATCGCGTGGATCTGGCAGAACTCGGAGGCCTTCAACCGCTATCGTGGCACCGGCTGGATGAAGGAGCCGTGCAAGAGCTGCGAATTCCGCGAGATCGATTTCGGCGGCTGCCGCTGCCAGGCCTTTGCGCTGACAGGCGATGCCGCCAACACCGATCCCGCCTGCGCGCTGTCGCCGCTGCACGAGACCATCTTCAAGCAGGCCGAGCGCGAGGCCGAGGGCGAGACCAACCGCTTCCTCTATCGCAATTTCGCCGGCGGCACTCCGGAATCCGGCAATGATGCCTGACGCCGACGCGGCCGCATCCGCCAAACGCGCCGATCCCTTTGCGCCACTGACCTCCGAGATGCTCGATGTCGGCGACGGCCATGAGCTCTATGTCGAGAGCGTTGGGCGCGCCGATGGCATCCCGGCCATTTATCTGCATGGCGGCCCGGGCAGCGGCTGCCAGCCCGACCACCGCCGGCTGTTCGATCCCGAGCGCATGCATGCGGTGCTGTTCGACCAGCGCGGCTGCGGCCGCAGCCGTCCCAAGGGATCGCGTGCGCACAACACCACGGCGCATCTGATCGCGGACATGGAGACAATCCGCGAGAAATTCGGCATCTCGCGCTGGATGGTGGTCGGCGGCTCCTGGGGCGCGACGCTGGCGCTGGCTTATGCAGAGGCGCATCCCGAGCGCGTCTCCGGCATCGCGCTGCGCGCGACATTCCTGGGCACACGGGCGGAAGTCGAGACGGCCTTCACCTCGCGCCTGTCGCAATTCTATCCCGCGCTCTACGAGGATTTCCTCAGCGTGCTGCCGCCGGAAGAGCGCGAGCAGCCGGTGGAAGCCTACTATCGTCGCATCCTCGATGCCGATCCGTCCGTGCACGGCCCGGCGTCGCGCGCCTGGCACGATACCGAACGCGCCTTGTCCGAGCACAAGCCGGCCAAGACGCGGATCGATCTCGCCTCGTTGAACGTCTGGCGCACGCTGCCGGCGACGCCGTTCATGGAGGCGCATTATTTCGTCCACGACAGCTTCATGAGCGAGAACCAGCTGTTGCGGAACGCCGGCAAGCTCAACGGCATTCCCGGCATCATCGTGCAGGGCCGCTACGATCTGTTGTGCCCGCCCGCGACATCGCAGGCGCTCGCGAAAGTTTGGCCGGGTTCCGAGGTCAGGATCGTGGAAGAAGCCGGACATTCGCTCTATGATGCCGGCGTGCGGGACGCGGTCATGAAGTCGATCGCGGATCTCGCATCGAAGGCCGCGCGTTAACGCCCAAAAAAAGGATAACAAAAAGAATGCCGCTCGCCGGGAAAGGCATGCTGCTGACGTCGATGAACATCGACGAAGCCAATGAGCCCGATTTCAACCGCTGGTACGATCGCGAGCATCTGGAAGAGCGCGTCGCGATCGAGGGATTCCTGGAGGCGCGGCGCTATGTCGCGTATGCGGCCAATCCCAAATATCTCTCGCTGTATTCGACCGCGACGCTCGACGTGCTCGACAGCCCCGCCTATCGGGCGCGGCTCGCCAACCAGACCGAATGGTCGCGGCGGACCATGGCGCATTTCAAGGACATGCTGCGCGTGGTCGCGCGCATCACCATCAGCAAGGGCACCGGCCGCGGCGCCGCGCTCGGCCTGGTGCGGCTGCGGCCGACAGCAGACAACGCAGGCGCATGGCGTGATGCACTGCAAGAAAAGCTGGCGATCGAGACGCGTGAGGGCATCATCTCGATGCACCTGCTCGAGAGCGAGCCGGAATTGTCAGGCGCAACGGCGGATATTCCGGCGACGCGCAACGAGGGCGCACGCGACTGGTTCGTGCTGATCGACGGCACGCATGTCGGCGCGGTCTCCGCCGTCATCGCCGAGCGCTTCACCGGCCCTGCTGCGGCGCCCTTCCCGCTTCCCGTCTCCGTCGGCACTTACAGCCTGATGTGGGATCTGGCGAAGAGCGACATCGCGCGGAGCTGACGCGCGTTGCTCTCGTGTCCCGTCCGGGGCACGGGACCTTCGACGTGCGCAGCGCAATATATTGCATCGCCGCATCACCGCGCGCGGCACGTTAATGCTGTGCACGCGCAGCTCCCATGAAAGCGGTCAATCGCGAAAATTTGCCGTTGTACTTCGGAACCGTTCTAATAAGCTAACCCAATGACGCCATTCAGAAACCAGATCGACGCGCATTAGCGTTCGCCAAGCTCAAGAAAAGGCCGCGGGGTCCTTGAGCCTGCGCGGACAGGGTAGGAATGAAACCGACCGATATCGCGGCCCCCGACTACTTTCACAAAGTGGTCGATTGCCAATGGGCCTGTCCAGCGCACACTCCCGTTCCCGAATACATCCGACTGATCGCGCAAGGCCGCTACAGCGACGCCTACATGATCAACTGGAAGTCGAATGTGTTTCCCGGAATTCTGGGACGCACCTGCGATCGTCCGTGCGAGCCGGCGTGCCGCCGCGGACGCGTCGAGGAGACGCCGGTCGCGATCTGTCGCCTCAAGCGCGTCGCCGCTGATTTCAAGGACGACATCACGCAGCGCCTGCCGCGCCCTTCCGCGAAAAACGGCAAGCGCGTCGCCTTCGTCGGAGGTGGCCCGGCCTCGCTGACGGTGGCGCGCGATCTCGCGCCGCTCGGCTATCACTGCACGGTGTTCGACGGCGACCCCGAAGCTGGCGGCATGATGCGGACGCAGATCCCGAAATTCCGTCTGCCTAACTCCGTCATCGACGAGGAGACCGGCTACATCCTGGGTCTCGGCGTCGACTTCAAGGGAGGTCACCGCATCGAGAGCATGAAGGCGCTGCTCGCGGAGAAGTATGACGCGATCTTCGTCGGCTCCGGCGCGCCGCGTGGACGCGAGCTCGACATTCCGGGCCGCAAGGAAGCGGCTACCAATATCCATATCGGCATCGACTGGCTGTCGTCGGTGTCGTTCGGCCACACCGACAAGATCGGCAAGCGCGTCATCGTGCTCGGCGGCGGCAACACCGCGATGGATTGCTGCCGCACCGCGCGCAGGCTCGGCGGCGAAGACGTCAAGGTGATCGTGCGCTCCGGCTTCGAAGAGATGAAGGCCTCGCCGTGGGAGAAAGAAGACGCACTCCACGAGGACATTCCGATCCTCAACTTCCTCGTTCCCGTCGCCTTCGTGCACGACAATGGCAAGCTCACCGGCATCACCTTCCAGAAGGTGAAGGCCGAATACGATGCCAAGGGCCGCCGCAATCTCGTTCCCTCGGGCGAGCCCGACCAGACCATCGCATGCGACGACGTGCTGGTCGCGGTCGGCCAGGAGAATGCCTTCCCCTGGATCGAGCAGGATTGCGGCATCGAGTTCGACAAATGGCACATGCCCAAGGTCGACCCGAAGACCTTCGTCTCGACCAATCCAAAGGTGTTCTTCGGCGGCGACGCCGCGTTCGGGCCGAAGAACATCATCTGGGCGGTGGCGCAGGGCCATGACGCCGCGCTGTCGATCCACAAACTGCTCTCGGGCGAGGACATCACCGAGCGGCCGCTGCCGGAGGTGCAAATCTCCTCGCAGAAGATGGGCATCCACGAATGGAGCTATGACAACGACATCTCCAACGACAAGCGCTTCAAGGTGCCGCATCGCGACAAGGTGATCGCGCTGAAGGACATCCGCACCGAGGTCGAGCTCGGCTACGACGTCAAGCTCGCGCTCGGCGAGGCCGAGCGCTGCCTGAACTGCGACGTCCAGACCGTGTTCTCGACTTCGCTCTGCATCGAGTGCGATGCCTGCGCCGACATCTGCCCGATGGACTGCATCACCTTCACCGGCAACGGCGAAGAAGACGATCTGCGCCATCGCCTGAAGGCGCCGTCGCCGCATCCGGACCAGGACCTCTACGTGTCCAGCGACCTCAAGACCGGGCGCGTCATGGTCAAGGACGAGGACGTCTGCCTGCATTGCGGGCTGTGCGCCGAGCGTTGTCCCACCGGTGCCTGGGACATGCAGAAATATTTCATCGAGATGACTCACGCAGGTTCGACATGTCCGACAAAAAGCCGCTCAGCAGCGTAAACGACTTCGTCGTCCGTTTCGCCAACGTCAACGGCTCGGGCTCGGCCAGCGCCAACGAAATGTTCGCGCGCGCGATCCTGCGCCATGGTGTGCCGGTCTCCCCCCGCAACATCTTCCCCTCCAACATCCAGGGCCTGCCGACCTGGTACGAGGTCCGGGTGACGGAGGACGGCCATCTCGGCGCCCGCGGCGGCGTCGACATGATGGTGGCGATGAATCCGCAGACCTGGGACAAGGACGTCGCCGGCATCGAGCCCGGCGGCTATCTGTTCTACGATTCCACCAAGCCGATGCCGTCGACCAAATTCCGCGACGACATCACCGTGATCGGCGTGCCCCTCACCGCGATCACCAACTCGACCTACACCGATCCGCGCCAGCGCCAGCTGTTCAAGAACATCATCTATTTAGGCGCGCTCAGTGCGCTGCTCGACATGGACCCGAAGCTGATCGAGCAGCTGATCGGCGAGCAGTACAAGGGCAAGGAGAAGCTGCTCTCCTCCAACGTCCACGCGCTGCATCTCGGCCGCGACTGGGCGCTGCAGAATTTGAAATGCCCGCTGGGCTTGCGCATCAAGAAGTCCGACAAGGTCGGCGACCGCATCTTCATCGAGGGCAACAGCGCGGCTGCGCTCGGCGCCGTCTATGGCGGCGCCACGGTGTGCGCCTGGTATCCGATCACGCCGTCCTCGTCAGTGGCGGAGGCCTTCACCGCCCATTGCAAGAAGTACCGGCACGATCCCGAGACCGGCAAGGCGAAATACGCGATCGTGCAGGGCGAGGACGAGCTGGCTTCCATCGGTATCGTCATTGGCGCCTCCTGGAACGGCGCCCGCGCCTTCACCGCGACCTCCGGCCCGGGCATCTCGCTGATGACCGAGTTCATCGGCCTGTCGTACTTCGCCGAGATCCCCGCGGTGATCATGAACATCCAGCGCGCCGGCCCCTCCACGGGCATGCCGACCCGCACCCAGCAATGCGACATCATCGCCTGCGCCTATGCCTCGCACGGCGACACCAAGCATGTGCTGCTGTTTCCGGAAGATCCGGCTGAAGCCTTCGAGTTCGCGGCGGCCGCCTTCGATCTCGCCGAACGGCTGCAGACCACGATCTTCCTGATGCTCGACCTCGACATCGGCATGAACCACCGGCTCTGCCGTCCGCTGAAATGGGACGATTCCAAGCAGTATGACCGCGGCAAGGTGATGACCGCGGAGATGCTGGAGCAAGGCCGCGACTTCGGCCGCTATCTCGACGTCGACGGCGACGGCATCCCCTACCGCACCTATCCCGGCACGCATCCGACCAAGGGCTCCTATTTCACCCGCGGCACCTCGCGTGATCGCTATGCGCGCTACTCCGAGGAAGGCTCGGTCTATGCCGACAACATGCAACGTCTCGTCCGCAAGTTCGAGACCGCGCAGGATCTCGTGCCACGGCCGCTGCAAGCCAACGCGGAACGGCCGACCAGATATGGCGTGATCTATTTCGGCTCGACCTCGCCGGCGATGGACGAGGCGATCGGACTGCTGGAAGCGCGCGGACATCAGCTCGACCGCCTGCGCATCCGCGCCTTCCCGTTCCATTCGAGCGTGGCGAGCTTCCTCGCCGAGCACGACTTCGTCTATGTGGTCGAGCAGAATCGCGACAGCCAGTTGCGGCAGCTGATCGTCAACGAGAACGGCATCGATCCCGTCCGCCTCGTGCCGATCGTGCATTACGACGGCACCCCGATCACCGCCCGCTACATCGCAAAAGCCATTGGCGACCACCAGGATCACCTCAAGGTGACCCCGCTCCGCAAGGCCGTGTCATGACCTACATTGCAAAGCCGAAATTCCATCATCCGGGCCTCAAGAAGAACGAGCTCGGCTACACCCACCGCGACTACGAGGGCAAGATCTCGACGCTGTGCGCCGGCTGCGGCCACGATTCGATCACGGCCTCGATCATCGAGGCATGCTACGAGCTCTCGATCGAGCCGCACCGGGTGGCGAAGATTTCCGGCATCGGCTGCTCGTCGAAGACGCCGGACTACTTCCTCGGCAACTCGCACGGCTTCAACACCGTACACGGCCGCATGCCCAGCGTGTTGACCGGCGCCAACCTCGCCAACCGCGACTTGATCTATCTCGGCGTTTCCGGCGACGGCGATTCCGCCTCGATCGGCTTCGGCCAGTTCGCGCATTCGATTCGGCGCGGCGTCAACATGACCTATATCGTCGAGAACAACGGCGTCTACGGACTGACCAAGGGCCAGTTTTCGGCGACCGCCGACCGCGGCTCCAAGTCCAAGAAGGGCGTCACCAACACCGACAACGCCATCGACCTCGTCGCGATCGCGCTGCAGCTGGGCGCCACCTTCGTCGCGCGCTCGTTCTCCGGCGACAAGACCCAGCTGGTGCCGTTGATCGCGGCCGCGATCGGCCACAAGGGCGCGTCCTTCATCGACGTCATCAGCCCCTGCATCGCCTTCAACAACCACGCCGGCTCGACCAAGAGTTTCGATTACGTCCGCGAGCACAACGATGCCGTGAACCGGCTCGACGTGCTGGTCGGCCGCGATCCGATCGCGGTCGACTATGCGCCGGGCACGGTGCAGGTGGTCGAGCAGCATGACGGCAGCAAGATCGCGCTGCGCAAGATCGACGCGGACTACGATCCGCACGACCGGCTGGGGGCCCAGACCTTCCTCGCAAGGCACGCCGCGAAGGGCCAGATCGTCACCGGCCTGCTCTACGTCGATCCCGATGCGGACGATCTGCACACCCATCTCAACACGGTCGAGACGCCGCTCAACACGCTGGAAGCGGATAGGCTGTGCCCGGGCTCGGCGGCGCTGGACAAGTTCAACGCCAGCCTGCGCTGAGATGGCGGCTGGCGTGTCCTACTCTAGCTGACAGGCTCGGGCTCGGGCTCGGCCTCAGGCTCCGGCACGGCGTCGTCAAAATGGGCCGGCCGTCCGGCCCCCCAATATTGCTTGCAGATCTCGAGCAATGTTCCGACGTCCATGGTCAGGCCGCCGGCATTGACGACCACGCCGTCGGTGCCGAGCGCCTTGCTCATCAGGGCGCGCGTCAGAAATCCCCCGGCGAATCGTTTGGCGACAAGGGGATCGACTTTGAGCACGACGCACTTCTGCGCGCGGTGGTCCCAGATCTGTATCTTCCGCACGGCGCTCCAGGCGATGGTCTCGTCGGCGAGCCTGGTGTCGCGAATGCCGACACGGCTGATGAAGACCACCGGCGCCCTGGCGGTGGCCAACCTCCAGAGCATCCTGCAGGTGGCAAGGCCGAAGAACACCGCGCCGATATAGCAGGCGGCGAGCTCGAACGTGGTGACGCCCTTGCCTTCCTGCCAGGTGAAGGCGAGCCCGGCACAAAGCAGCGTCAGCAGCAGGCAGGCGCCGAAAATCATCAGCAGCCGCCCCCGGGAAAAGCCAATCGTGACGTTGGGCAAGTTCTGACTTACGGACATGTTCGACCGCGACCAGTCTTTTGCAACAACCTGGGGTTTAGGAACGCCCCTCCTTCTAAGGTGTTAAGGCTGGAACCTTGCGCGAGGCTCCCCACGGGAGTGCGAAGCATTCGCACGTGAACGCGCGGCGCCCGGCTTGCGACGAACCGCCTCGACCGCACCGGAATCAGCGAGTGCGCCTCGCTGGTGACTGACTGCGAGGAACTCGCCGCGCTCCGCCACAAATGATATGTCTCCGGCGAAGTCAGGCTTAGTCGAGGAGATCGCCATGAACCGCCGAAACATCCTGTGGAGCGCCGTGTCTGCCTTCGGCGCGGCGTTCGGCGTCTCGCGCGCCCAGGCCGCAACGGAGGCCGGTGCTGGCAACAAGCTCAGGGTAGTCTATCATCTCAGCGACGCCGAGAAGGTCAATTTCGTGCTCGGCAACATCCAGAACCATATCGACGGCGTCGGCGGGCCCGAGCATGTGACGATCGCGCTGGTGATCCATGGGCCGGCGCTGAAGGCGTTTCACTGGGCACAGGCCAACCCCGATATCAGCAAGCGCGTCGGCGATTTCTCCAGGGACGGTGTCGAGCTCGCCGCCTGCGGCAACACGATGAAGGCGCAGAACGTCACGCTGACGGATCTGCTGCCCGGCTTCGTCAGCGCGGAGAAAGGCGGCGTGGTCCGTTTGGCCGAGCTGCAGTCGCAGGGCTATCTGTATCTGCGGCCGTAGGGTTTGCCGCGAAGGCGGCGCCACATTCTCCGTCATTGCGAGCGCAGCGAAGCAATGACGGTAGAGATATCGCGCTTGACTTACTCATAACCACACGGTTATGAATTGATCCATAACTTACTGGTTATGGATTCCACATGTCCGCCGCCCCCGACCTTTTGTTCCGAACGCTCGCCGACCCGACCCGGCGGGCGATCTTCGAGCGGCTGTGCCGCGAAGGGGAGCAGACGGTCGGGGCGCTGACGGCGCGATCGGGCGTTTCCCAGCCGGCGGTGTCGAAGCATCTCGGCGCGCTGAAGCAGGCCGGCCTCGTCCGCGACCGCCACGCGGGACGGCAAACCCATTACAGCGCGCAGCCCGGCGCGCTCAATCCGCTGATCGACTGGACCAGCCAGATGGCCGGGTTCTGGCAGAACCGGCTCGATGCGCTCGACGATCTCCTCAAGAGGATGGACCAATGACAGAAGCCGCAGCCGAGATGCGCTCCGTGGTGATCGAGCGCGAATTCGCCGCCCCAGTGGAGCGGATCTGGCGCGCGCTGACACAGCCGCATCTGATCGAGGAATGGCTGATGAAGAACGACTTCAAGCCGTCAGTCGGTCACCGCTTCAACCTTCGCGGCGAATGGGGCGGCGTGCTGGACTGCGAGGTGCTCGCCATCGAGCCGCAGCGCATGCTCGCCTACACCTGGAATTTCTCGCATGAGGATGCGGCGTTCGACCTGAAGAGCGTGGTGACCTTCACGCTCACACCGACGGACGCGGGCACTCACCTGCGCGTCGAGCAGGCGGGCTTCAGCCCGACACAGAAGCAGGCCTATGGCGGCGCGCATGCCGGCTGGAAGCAGTTTCTCGCCAAGCTGGACGAGGTGCTGGCGCGGGTGGAGTGAACCACGCCACCAGCACAGATCAATTCTCAAGGGAGGTCCCAATGAACTCGAACATGCGGATTCGGCAGATCCATCGCTGGCTGTCGATCGCGTTCACGATCGCCGTCATCGCCAACATCGTCGCCATGATTCAGCAGATCCAGGCCGCATGGATCGGCTTCCTCGCGCTTGTGCCGCTGATCCCGCTGCTGATTACCGGGCTATATCTGTTCGCGCTGACCCATCTCAGCCGACGCAGCAACGCGTGAACGAGGCGACCATGAAAAAAGCTGTCACGGCAAAGACAAGCAGCGCGACGAAAGCTGACAGTGCTTCGCCGTCCAAGATGATCGACGGCAGGATCAAGGAGCTCGGCGACTGGCGCGGCGAGATGCTCGGGCGAATCCGTGCCCTGATCAAGGAGGCCGACCCTGATGTCACCGAGGAATGGAAGTGGCGCGGCGTTCCCGTCTGGGAGCACGACGGGATCATCTGCACCGGCGAGACCTACAAGGCCGTGGTGAAGATGACGTTCGCCAAGGGCGCGGCGCTGGATGACCCGTCCGGCCTGTTCAATTCCAGCCTCGACGGCAATGTGCGGCGTGCGATCGATATTCGCGAGGGCGAAAAGATCAACGAGAAGGCGTTGAAGGCGCTGATCCGTGCAGCGGTGGAGCTGAACGCGTCGAAGAAGAAGCCGGCGAAGCGCTCCGCATAGCACAGCCGTTGCGCCACGAATGCCTTCCTTCTCCACTTGTGGGAGAAGGTGGCGCGAAGCGCCGGATGAGGGGTCTCTATCGGCACGGGAAACTGTGGAGAGACACCCCTCACCCAAGTGAGCTTGTGTCTGCCGCGGTCGCGGCCCTCTCCCACAAGGGGCGAGGGCGCATCAACGCGCATCCCGCCATACTGGTCCGCGTAACCAGCCCCTCAGGCCGCCGCGGTGATCGGGCGCGGGCTCACGACGTATTCGCGCAGGACCTTGTCGTTGGCGTCGACCTCGATCAGCGAGACGTCGTAGGTCCAGAGATCGGCGAGGTGCTGGAGCACCCGCTTGGCGTCGGTCTCGTTGAGCTGCGCGCCCTTGATGACGTGGTGGTGCAGGATCAGCCGGCGGTCGCCGGAGAGATCGACGTCGACCACCTCGATGTTGGCGTCGATGTAGCCGACATCGTGCTGCCGCGCGAGCTCGCGCCGCACGCGGCGGAAGCCGCGCTCGTCGTGAATCGCATCGACCCGGATGCCGGCACGCTCCTCGGGATCATCGTGCAGATGGAACATGCGGAGCTGCCGCATCAGCTTCGGACTCAGGAACTGGGCGATGAAGCTTTCGTCGCGGTAGTTGGCCCAGACGTCGCGCAGCACGCCCATTACGTCGTTCTTGCCGGCGATATCGGGGAACCATTCCCGGTCCTCGTCCTCCGGCCTGGTGACGATGCGCTCGATGTCCTGCATCATGGCGAAGCCGATCGCATAGGGATTGAAGCCGGAGAAGCGCCGATCGTCGAATTCGGGCTGAAACACCACGTTGGTGTGCGATTGCAGGAATTCGAGGAAATTGCCGTCGGTGATGCGGCCCGTCTGGTGCAGCTTGGTCATGATGCGGTAATGGACGTAGGTCGCGGTGCCCTCGTTCATCACCTTGGTCTGGCTCTGCGGATAGAAATATTGCGCGATGTGGCGGACGATGCGCAGCAGCTCGCGCTGCCAGGGAGCCAACCGCGGCGCGCTCTTCTCCAGGAAATAGAGCAGGTTTTCCTGCGGCAGGCCGAGCAGCTTGCGGCGGCGCTCGAGGCTGAGCGTGGACTTGCTCTTGGCGGCACCCTTGGGGACCGTGCGCCAGAGATCGTTGAAGACCTCCTCCTCGTGCTGGCGGCGGCGCCCTGCCCGCTTCTCCTCGGCGCGCAGGTCGAGCTTCTTCTTGCCGGGATAGCGGTCGATGCCGTGCGACATCAGCGCATGCGCGGCGTCCAGCGTGCGCTCGACCTCGGTGCGGCCGTAGCGCTCCTCGCATTGCATGACGTAGGTCTTGGCGAAATCGAGATAGTCCAGGATGCCGTCGGCGTCGGTCCATTGCTTGAACAGATAGTTGTTCTTGAAGAAATGGTTGTGGCCGAAGGCGGCGTGCGCGATCACCAGCGTCTGCATCGTCGCCGTGTTCTCCTCCATCAGATAGGAGATGCAGGGCGAAGAGTTGATCACGATCTCATAGGCGAGGCCCATCAGGCCCTTGCGGTAGGAGGCCTCGTGATAGGCGAACTGCTTGCCGAAGGACCAGTGCTTGTAGAACAGCGGCATGCCGACCGAAGAGTAGGCATCCAGCATCTGCTCGGCGGTGATGACCTCGATCTGGTTCGGATAGACGTCGAGACCGAGATCGTTCTTCGCCACCTCCTCGCAGGCATCGGTAATGCGCTGCAAGGTGTGAAAGTCCCAATCCGCGCCTTCGAACAATCTTTCCGTCATGGAGCAGCTTTCTCCTGGGCCGTTTCGCGGCGCTGGAACAGATCGTGGAACACCGGGAAGATCTCGCTGCGCTCGCTGACCTTGCGCATCGAAAGCGGTGCGCCGCCGTTGCGCAGGCGCTCGTAGAGAGTCCAGAGCGAGGAGTCGGAGAGATCGAAGGCGCTGCCGCCTGATTCCCCGACCTCGAGATAGGCAAAGAACTGGCAGACCGGCAGGATCTTGTCGGTCAGCAGCATGCCCGTGAGCTCGCCGTCGGAATAGGAGTTGTCGCCGTCGGAGGCCTGCGCGGCGTAGATGTTCCAGTCCGCCGGGCTGAAGCGCTCGCGCACGATCTCATGCATCGCCTGCAGCGCGCTGGAGACCAGCGTGCCGCCCGAGGCCGGGCCGTAGAAGAAGGTCTGCTCGTCCACCTCCTCGGCGCGGTCGGTGTGGCGGATGAAGACGATCTCGACGTGCTTGTAGCGCCGTTTCAGGAACACGTAGAGCAGCATGTAGAATCGCTTGGCGAGATCCTTCATGTGCTCGGACATCGAGCCCGAGACATCCATCAGGCAGAACATCACGGCCTGCGCGACCGGCTTGGGCACCGTCTCGAAGCGCCGATAGCGGATGTCGATCGGATCGATGAACGGAATCCGCTTCGACTTCGCCTTCAGCTTTTCGAGCTGGGCGAGCATCAGCGAGCGCTCGTCCTCGTCCGTGCAAGCGGCGATTGCCGCTTCCAGCTCCTCGATCTCGTCCTTGCTGGGACGTTTGAGCGCGATACGACGCGCCATCGCGCGGCGCACCGTCCGGCTCACCGAGATGTTGGAGGGCGAGCCCGACGTGGTGTAGCCGGCGCGCTGGATACCCTCGCTCTCGGTCTGCGCAATCTTGCGTTTGGCCAGATCCGGCAGTTCGAGATCGTCGAGGAAGAGATCGACGAACTCGTCGCGGCTGAGCACGAAGCGGAAGGCGTCCTCGCTGTCGCCTTCACCGGGACCGGAATCCTTGGCGCTGCCCTGGCCGGAGCGCTGGAGATAGTCGCCCTCGACGAACTTCTTGTTGCCCGGCAGCACCATGTCGCGCGTTCCGCCCTCACGGCGGAACCGCGGCTCGTGCATGCCGTCGAGCGGGATCGTGACCTCACCACCCTCCAGGACGTCCTTGATATCGCGTTCCTGCGAGGTCTTCTTGACGGCGCCCTGCACCAGGGATTTGGCCCGACGCAAGAACCGCTGACGGTTCTCAAGACTCTTGCCGCCTGGATTCAGGCGCCTGTCAATGATGTGAATGGCCACTGATTCCCATCCGCCTCAACCGGCTTGCTTCACGCGCATGTACCATTCGACCAGCCGGCGAACCTGACGCTCGGTGTAGCCGCGCTCCACCATGCGTGCCACGAACTCGCCGTGCTTCTTCTCCGTCTCGCCGTCCTTCTTCGACCCGAACGAGATCACCGGAAGCAGGTCCTCGACCTGAGAGAATATCCGCTTTTCGATCACATCGCGAATCTTCTCGTAGGAGGTCCAGGTCGGATTCTTGCCGCCGTTCTGGGCCCGCGACCGTAACGAGAATTTGACCACCTCGTTGCGGAAGTCCTTGGGGTTGGCGATGCCCGCCGGCTTCTCGATTTTCGTCAGTTCCTGGTTCAAGAGTTCGCGATCGAGCAGCTGGCCGGTGTCGGGATCCTTGAAGTCCTGGTCCTCGATCCAGGCATCGGCGTAGTCGACGTAGCGATCGAACAGGTTCTGGCCGTAATCCGAGTAGGATTCGAGATAGGCCTTCTGGATCTCGTGACCGATGAACTCGGCATAACGCGGCGCCAGATCCGCCTTGATGAATTCGAGGTAGCGCTTCTCGACTTCCTCGGGCAGCTGCTCGCGCTTGATCGACTGCTCCAGCGCGTACATCAGATGCACGGCGTCGGCGGCGACTTCCTGCGGATCGTGGTTGAAGGTCGCAGCCAGGATCTTGAAGGCAAAGCGGGTGGAGACGCCGTCCATGCCCTCGTCGACGCCGGCCGCATCGCGGTATTCCTGGACGCTGCGCGCCTTCGGATCGGATTCCTTCAGGCTCTCGCCGTCGTAGACCCGCATCTTGGCATAGATCGTGGAGTTCTCGTGCTTGCGCAGCCGCGACATCACCGAGAACCGCGCCAGCGTCTCCAGCGTCGAGGGCGCGCATGGCGCGGCCGCGAGCTCGGAGCCCTGGATCAGCTTCTCGTAGATCTTCTGCTCTTCCGTGATCCGCAGGCAGTAAGGCACCTTGATCACGCAGATGCGGTCGATGAAGGCCTCGTTGTTCTTGTTCGACTTGAAGCTCGCCCACTCGGCCTCGTTCGAATGCGCGAGGATGACGCCGGTGAACGGGATCGCACCGATATTCTCGGTGCCGATGTAGTTGCCTTCCTGCGTCGCCGTGAGCAGCGGATGCAGCATCTTGATCGGCGCCTTGAACATCTCGACGAACTCGAGCACGCCCTGGTTGGCGCGGTTCAGGCCGCCGGAATAGCTGTAGGCGTCGGGATCGTTCTGGGCGTAGGTCTCGAGCTTGCGGATGTCGACCTTGCCGACCAGCGAGGAGATGTCCTGGTTGTTCTCGTCACCGGGCTCGGTCTTGGCGATGCCGATCTGGCGCAGCCGCGACGGCTGGATCTTTGCGACTCTGAACTGGGAAATGTCGCCGCCGAAGGCCTCCAGCCGCTTGTAGCACCACGGGCTCATCAGGCCGGTGAGGCGCCGGCGCGGAATGCCGTATTTCTCTTCCAGCATCGGGCCGAGCTGATCGGGATCGAACAGGCTGAGCGGGCTCTCGAACACGGGCGAGAGTTCGTCACCGGCCTTGAGCACGTAGATCGGATGCACTTCCATCAGCGACTTCAGCCGCTCGGCGAGCGAGGATTTGCCGCCGCCGACCGGACCGAGCAGATAGAGAATCTGCTTGCGCTCTTCGAGGCCTTGCGCCGCGTGACGGAAGAACCCGACGATGCGCTCGATGGTTTCTTCCATGCCGTAGAAGCCGGCGAAGGCCGGATAGGTGCGGATCGTGCGGTTCAAAAAAATACGGCCAAGGCGTGGGTCCTTGGCCGTGTCAATCGTTTGGGGCTCACCGATCGCCGCTAGTAATCGTTCGGCCGCGTTGGCGTATTTCATGGGATCGCTTCGACACGATTCCAGATATTCCGCCATCGACATGTCGTGCTGGCTTCTCGCCTCGAACGACCGAGCGAAAGCGTTGAACAAAGAATCGTTGTACATGATCCCTCTCCGCGTGAGTTCCGCTACACAACTGAACTAAAGCAGCGACGACTGGACCGTTCCGTAGCGCCACTCTCGAATCAGCGTGAGCACATGACGATCATTGGACACCCGGGTGCCAACTCCACGCAACGCACAACGTAGGCACTCGTTGAGTTACGAACAGGCACATGCCTGTTATTTGTGCGAATCTGCGTCTATCATCGCTCATTTCCAGAAAATGTCACTCGCTCGCAACATCCGGGTCTTACCGGGGGGACGAGTCCATCCGGCACCGCAACATGGAGCAGTCCGCGCGCGGCAATCTTATGTCGCTGGTACGGCGAAGCCGCGAATGCCGTCATGTGCGCCGCGTTCATCTTCCTGCTGCAATGCGGTGCGTGGGTCGCTCGCAGCATGACAGTCGCGGCAAGCCCTCAGCAATGTGTCAAAATCGGTCGCCAACCCATCCAGACGGATGACGATCCGATCGTTCTGCGCGCGGCGAGCGGAGCTGCGGATCGCGCCGAGCTGGCGCTGCAAGGCTGGCGTCGGCGTCAGCACGATCATCTTGTGTCCGCGGCATTCGTCAGCCGAAATCTCCGCGATCGAGTCCCACAGCAGAAATTCATTGCCGATGCGGAGATCGCGGATGCCGTAGGGGGTGACGATCACCACCGCCCCCCGTTCGGCGGGCAGCATCCAGATCAGCCGGCAGGTCATCAGGCCGAACACCGCGACGCCGGCATAGCCGACCGTCGTGCCGTAGTCGCCGAGGCCGTCCCACCAGTCAAAGGCAAGAGTCGCGCTGAGCAGGGTCATCGCGAAACCCGCAGCGACCAGCAGCCGCAGCTGGGTCGTACATGGACTGATTTCGAGATCGTGGGACGCGTCAATGCAAATGGCCGACGCGACCGCTTGCGTTCTGTCGGTGACGGAGAGCGCCAGACCGTCATGATGTGCGTGCATGCTTTCCCCCAGCATGGCCATTCGCGACCAAGTCACGATGTACCAGGCGGACCGGAATCCGCCGATGATACTCCGCACAGCCACGAGCCCAAGTGGCAAAAGCCAACGAGACCAGGCGGCCGGCGTTACGCAACAAGATCTTGGCCGGTCCTCCCCGGCCAATGATTTTTTACGCAACACACCGTTCGCCACATGGATCGCCATGATCGCGGCAGAGTTACACTGGGAGTATGACGCTGATACCCTTGATTGGTTCCCTCCCGGGAGCATGTACGCTAGAGGATAGCGCGTCAGGACCGGCGCGGGAACCCTTTGCCCGCAGGCTTGGAGAAAAATAAGCATCATGAATCCCGTAAAAGAACTGGAAAAGCACGGACAAGCCGTCTGGCTGGACTTCCTGGCCCGTGGTTTCATCGCCAAGGGCGATTTGAAGCGGCTGATCGATACCGACGGCGTCAAGGGCGTCACCTCCAACCCCTCGATCTTCGAGAAGGCGATCGGCAGCTCGGACGAATACGACGCCCCGATCGGCAAGGCGCTCAAGCGCGGCGACCGGACCGTGGCCGATCTGTTCGAGGCCGTCGCGGTCGAGGACATCCAGAATGCCGCCGACGTGCTCCGCCCGGTCTACGATCGTCTCAAGGGCGGCGACGGCTATGTCAGCCTGGAGGTCTCGCCTTACCTCGCGATGGACACCGCCGGCACGGTCGCCGAGGCGCGGCGGCTCTGGAAAGACGTGAATCGCAAGAACCTGATGGTGAAGGTGCCGGCGACGCCGGAAGGTCTGCCGGCGATCGAAACACTGATCGGTGACGGCATCAGCATCAACATCACGCTGTTGTTCTCGAAGGCGGTCTATCTTGAGGTCGCCGAAGCCTATCTCGCCGGTCTCGAGAAATACGTCGCCGGTGGCGGCGACCCCTCGCATGTCGCGAGCGTGGCGAGCTTCTTCGTCAGCCGCATCGACAGCGTCGTCGACAAGCAGCTCGACGAGAAGATCGCGCGCGCCAACGATCCATCCGAGAAGGAGCGGCTCGCCGCGCTGAAAGGCAAGGTCGCGATCGCCAACGCCAAGGTTGCCTACCAGGACTACAAGCGCCTGTTCGCAGGTCCGCGCTGGGACAAGCTCGCCGCCAAGGGCGCCAGGCCGCAGCGGATGCTGTGGGCCTCCACCGGCACCAAGAACAAGGATTATAGCGACGTGCTCTATGTCGAGGAGCTGATCGGCCCCGACACCATCAACACCGTGCCGCCGGCAACGCTGGATGCGTTCCGCGACCACGGCAAGCCGCGCGACAGCCTGGAGGAGAATGTCGAGGATGCCTATCGCGTGCTGGAAGAGCTGGAGCGCTCAGGCGTTTCGCTCGACGCCATCACCGAGGAACTCGTCAAGGACGGCGTGAAGCAGTTTGCGGATGCCGCCGACAAGCTCTACGGCGCGGTCGCGCACAAGCGCGCCGCCGTGCTTGGTCCCGCGATCGACCGCCAGCTTCTCTCGCTCGGCGACGGGCTCGGCAAGGCCGTGGCCAAGAGCACCGAGGAATGGCGCGCATCGGCGAAAATCCGCCGGCTGTGGCAGCGCGACAAATCGGTCTGGACCGGCACCGACGAGGACAAATGGCTTGGCTGGCTCGACAGCGCCGCCAAGGCCGATGTCGCCGACTACGAGGATTACGCGAACCGCGTGAAGGGCCAGAAGTTCTCCGATGCCGTCGTGCTCGGCATGGGTGGATCGAGCCTCGGGCCCGAGGTGCTGGCCGAAACGTTCGCGAAGAAGTCCGGCTTCCCGAAGCTGCACGTGCTCGACTCCACCGACCCTGCGCAGGTGCGGGCGATGGAAGCCAGGATCGACATCGCCAACACATTGTTCATCGTGTCCAGCAAGTCGGGCGGCACCACCGAGCCGAACGCGATGAAGGACTATTTCCACGAGCGCGTCGCGCAGGCGGTCGGCCCCAAGGTGAAGGCGGGCCATCGCTTCATCGCGGTGACCGACCCCGGCTCGTCGCTGGAGAAGGCGGCCAAGACGCTGAACTACGCCCGCATCTTCCATGGCGAACCGTCGATCGGCGGGCGCTATTCGGTGCTGTCGCCGTTCGGCCTGGTGCCGGCGGCCACCGCGGGCATCGACGTCAAGACCCTCGTCAAGCATGCGCTGGCGATGGCACGTTCCTGCGGACCGGACGTACCACCCAGTGAGAACCCCGGCGTGCAGCTCGGCCTTGCCATGGGCCTTGCCGGCCTCGAAGGCCGCGACAAGGTGACGATCCTGTCGTCGAAGAAGATCGCCGATTTCGGCGCCTGGGCCGAACAGCTGATCGCGGAATCGACCGGCAAGGAAGGCAAGGGCCTGATCCCGATCGCCGGCGAGCCGCTGGGCGAGCCTTCGGTCTACAGCAACGACCGCTTCTTCATCGACATCCGCACCGAGGGCGAAGCGGACGCCGCACACGACTCTCAGCTTGCCGCGATCGAAGCGGCCGGCCATCCCGTCGTGCGCATCGTGATGAAGTCGATCGATCATCTCGGCCAGGAATTCTTCCGCTTCGAGATGGCGACGGCGGTGGCCGGCAGCATCCTCGGCATCAATCCGTTCGACCAGCCGGACGTGGAAGCTGCCAAGATCAAGACTCGCGAGTTGACCACGGCGTACGAGAAGTCCGGCGCGCTGCCGGCGGAGCAGCCGGTGGTCAGCACGGATGAAGCCGATCTCTACACCGACGAGGCCAACGCAAAGGCGCTCCGCGCTGCCGGCGCCAACGGCGACCTCACCTCCTGGCTGAAGGCGCATCTCTCCCGCTCCAACCATGGCGACTATGTCGCCCTGCTCGGCTACATCGCCCGCGACAAGGCGACGATCGACGCGCTCCAGGCCATGCGGCTGGAAGTGCGCGAGAAGCGCCACGTCGCGACCTGCGCCGAGTTCGGCCCGCGCTTCCTGCACTCCACCGGCCAGGCCTACAAGGGCGGGCCTGACAGCGGCGTGTTCCTGCAGATCACCGCCGACGATGCCAGGGATCTTGCCGTGCCGGGCCAGAAGGCCAGCTTCGGCGTGATCAAGGCAGCGCAGGCGCGCGGCGATTTCGACGTGCTCACCGAGCGCGGCCGGCGGGCGCTTCGGGTGCACCTCAAGGGCGGGCTCAAGAAGGGTCTCGCGGCGCTCAATGCGGCGCTGAACGACGCGCTGAACTAAGGGAATCTCTCAAATGCAACTCGGCATGATCGGCCTCGGCCGGATGGGCGGCAACATCGTTCGCCGGCTGATGCGCCACGGCCATTCGACCGTGGTCTACGACAAGGACGCCAAGGCCGTCGCCGGCCTTGCCGCGGACGGCGCGGTGGGCTCGGCGACTCTGGAAGAGTTCATTTCAAAGCTGGAGCGGCCGCGCACGGCCTGGGTGATGCTGCCTGCGGGCCACATCACCGAGACCACGATCGACACGATCGCAGGCGTGATGCAGGACGGCGACGTCATCATCGACGGCGGCAACACCTTCTGGCAGGACGACGTCCGCCGCGGCAAGGCACTGAAGGCGCGCGGCATCCACTATGTCGACGTCGGCACGTCAGGCGGCGTCTGGGGTCTCGACCGCGGCTATTGCATGATGATCGGCGGCGAGAAGCAGGTGGTGGACCGGCTCGATCCGATCTTCGCCGCGCTCGCGCCCGGCGCCGGCGACATTCCGCGCACCGAGGGACGCGATGGACGCGATCCCCGCATCGAGCAGGGCTACATCCACGCCGGCCCGGTGGGCGCCGGCCACTTCGTCAAGATGATCCACAACGGCATCGAATACGGCCTGATGCAGGCCTATGCCGAAGGCTTCGACATCCTCAAGAACGCCAACATCGAGGCCTTGCCGGCGGATCATCGCTATGATTTCGACCTTGCCGATATCGCCGAGGTGTGGCGGCGCGGCAGCGTGATCCCGTCATGGCTGCTCGACCTCACCTCGAACGCGCTTGCCGACAGCCCACAGCTTTCGGAATATTCCGGCTTCGTCGAGGATTCCGGCGAGGGACGCTGGACCGTGAATGCGGCGATCGACGAGGCCGTGCCGGCGGAAGTGCTGACCGCGGCGCTCTACACACGTTTCCGTTCCCGCCGGGAACACACCTTCGCCGAAAAGATTCTCTCCGCGATGCGTGCGGGCTTCGGCGGCCACAAGGAGCCGAAGCCGCCGGGCGCTTCGAAACCCAAATAAGCGTAACAAAGCGAAGGCCAATCGTTCGTGACAAAAGACCCGCAGCCCAAGCCCAAGCCGGAAAATTGCGCCTTCGTCATTTTCGGTGTCACCGGTGATCTCACTCACCGCCTCGTGATGCCTTCGTTGTACAACCTCGCCGCAGAAGACCTGCTGCCGGAAAGATTCTGCGTCGTCGGCGTGGCCCGCAAGGGCCAGTCGGACGACGAGTTGCGCGACAGCCTGATGAAGGGCCTGCGCGAGTTCGCAACGAGGCCGGTTGACGATGTCGTCGCCAAGCAGCTGCTGCAATGCGTGACCTTCGTCGAGGCCGACCCGAAGGACCCGCCGTCCTTCGACCGCCTGCGCGAGCATCTCGATACGCTGGAATGCTCGCAGGGTACGGGGGGCAACCGGCTGTATTATCTCGCAACGCCGCCGGCCGCGTTCGCGCCGACCGCGCGCGAGCTCGGCCGCACCGGCCTGATGAAGGAGAACGGAGCCTGGCGGCGGCTGGTGATCGAGAAGCCGTTCGGCACCGACCTCGCCTCGGCGCGGGCGCTGAACGCCGAGCTTCTGAACATCATGACCGAGCACCAGATCTACCGGATCGATCACTATCTCGGCAAGGAGACGGTGCAGAACATCCTGGTGCTGCGCTTTGCCAACGGCATGTTCGAGCCGATCTGGAATCGCAACCATATCGACCACATCCAGATCACCGTCGAGGAGAAGCTTGGCGTCGGCCATCGCGGCGGCTTCTACGACGCCACCGGCGCGCTGCGCGACATGGTGCCGAACCATCTGTTCCAGCTGATGTCGCTGGTCGCGATGGAGCCGCCGACCCGTTTCGACGCGCACTCCGTCCGTTCCGAAAAGGCCGATGTGCTCTCGGCGATCCAGCAGCCCAGCCGGGAAGAAGCGCTGAGAAATTCCGTGCGCGCGCAATATCTCGCCGGCCAGATCGGCGACGACGACATCCCGGACTATCGCAAGACCGAGGAGGTCAAGCCCGGTAGCACCACCGAGACCTTTGTCGCGCTGAAGCTGATGATCGATAATTGGCGCTGGGCCGGCGTGCCGTTTTACTTGCGCACCGGCAAGGCGCTCGGCCACAAGCGCACTGAAGTCGCAATCAAGTTCAAGCAGGCGCCGCTGTCGATGTTCTCAGGGACGGACATCGACCACCTGTCGCAGAACTTCCTGACTATCGGCATCGCGCCGACCGAGACCATCGAGTTGCAATTCAACGCCAAGATTCCGGGACCGAGCATCACCATCGACGGCGTCGAGATGAAATTCCGCTACGGCGATTACTTCCGGGCAGATCCCTCGACCGGCTACGAGACGCTGATCTACGACTGCATGATCGGCGACAACATCCTGTTCCAGCGCGCCGACGGCGTCGAGGCCGGATGGCAGGCGGTGCAGCCGTTCCTGGACGCCTGGAAGAGCGAAGGAACCAACGGCATCGAGACCTATGAAGCCGGCAGCGACGGCCCGAAATGCGCCGACGAGTTGCTGCGGCGCGACGGGCGAAGCTGGCGGAAATTTTCGTGATGGCATCGGCCGGCCAGCCGATGCTGACCGTCGCGGCCGACGCCGAGGCGCTGGCGCAGGCCGCGGCCGAACGGGTGATGGCGCGGATATCGGCCAATCCCGGACGCATCGCGATCTGCCTCACCGGCGGCTCCAGCCCGAAGAAGCTCTATCAGATGCTCGGCAGCGACGCTTGGCGCGACAGGATTCCTTGGGAGCGCGTACACTGGTTCATCGGCGACGAGCGCTTCGTGCCTTCGAGCGATCCCCTCAACAACATGGCGGTCGCCCGCGCGATCTTTCTCGATCGCAGCGCGCCGCCCGGCCATATCCACCCGATTCCAACCACGGCTGAAAATCCGGATCAAAGCGCGCAAGCCTATGCGCGCGAGCTGCAAGCCTTCTATGGCGCTGACAGCCTCGATCCGGCACGCCCGCTGTTCGACCTGGTTTTGATGGGTGCCGGCCCGGACGGCCACACCGCCTCGCTGTTTCCCGGCTTCCCCGAAATCGAGGAGACCGAACGCTGGGTCGTCGGCGTCCCCAAGGCCAATGTCGCGCCGTTCGTGCCGCGGGTCTCGCTCACCCTGCCCGCCTTGGCGTCCTGCCGTGAAATGCTGTTCGAGATTGCCGGGCACGACAAGCAGCCGATCTTGACGCGCCTGCTCAATGGCGAGAGGTTGCCGGCCTTACGCGCGCGCTCGAATGGCGAGACCGTCTGGCTGGTCGACCAGGCCGCGCTACCGGAGGGAATTCGTGGCGGGCGTTAAAGCACCTTGTGCATTGATCGTGATGGGCGTGTCGGGTTCGGGCAAGAGCACGGTGGCGGAATTGCTCGGCAAACGCCTCGGCTGGCGGTTCGAGGACGGCGACAGCTTTCACCCCGCCAGCAATGTCGAGAAGATGCGGGCCGGCCATCCGCTGACCGACGAGGACCGCTGGCCGTGGCTCAACGCCATCGCCGACGAGATCGCACGGGTCTGCGACAGAGGCGAGCAAATCATCATCGCCTGCTCGGCACTGAAACACACCTATCGTGACGTGCTGCTGCGCGGACGCGACGACGTCCGCTTCGTCTTCCTGAAGGGCACCAAGGAGCTGATTGCCGAACGGCTTGCGCACCGCAAGGGCCATTTCATGCCGACCGGGCTGCTGACCAGCCAGTTCGACACGTTGGAGCCGCCGGAAGCGAGCGAGCACGTCATCACCGTCTCGATCGACGAATCCGTCGAGGCGATCGTGGACGGCGTGGTCCGGCAATTGAATCTGAGCGGGGCGAAACGCTGAGACCGAGAAACCCGGAAGGTCCTGCCATGACGAAAATCTCGCTGGTCGTCTCCGATGTCGACGGCACGCTGCTGACCAAGGACAAGATTCTGACCGACCGCGCGAAGGGCGCGGTGCAGCGGCTGCATCAGGCCGGCATCGGCTTCACCATCACCTCCAGCCGCCCCGCCATCGGCATGCGCTTCCTGATCGAGCCGCTGGCGCTGTGGCTGCCGGTCGGCCCGTTCAACGGCTCCTCGATCGTCGATCCCGAGATGAAGCCGGTCGAGCAGCATCTGATTCCCGCCGGCGCGGCCGAGCGGTCCCTGCAGATCCTGCGCGAATTCGGCGCCGACATCTGGCTCTTCACCACCGACAAATGGCTGATCGACAACGCCAGCGGCAAATACGTCCCCCATGAGCAGCACACGATCCGGTCCGAGCCGACCACCGTAACGGATTTCTCGCCGTACCTCGCCAGCGCCTGCAAGATCGTCGGCGCCAGCGCCGATGCCGCCGGGCTCGAGGCGTGCGAAAAGACGATGCAGGAGGCGCTCGGCAGCGGGGCCACCGCAGTGCGCTCGCAGACCTATTATCTCGACATCACCCCGCCCGGCTTCGACAAGGGCACCTTCGTCGAGGCGATGGCCAGGCGCCTGGGGATTGCGACCGATGCGGTCGCCACCATCGGCGACATGCAGAACGACCTCGCGATGTTCCGCGTCAGCGGCACCTCGATCGCCATGGGCAACGCCACCGACAGCGTCAAGGACCAGGCGACGCATGTCACGGCGAGCAATGAGCAGGATGGTTTTGCCGAGGCGATGGAGATGATCTTGAAGCGGAATGGGGCTGGTTGAGTCACTACTTCGACCGCTGCACGGCCGGCTTATCGCACTCCTGCCTTGCCGCCGACAGATTATGCGAGGTGTTGATCAGCGCGATATGGGTCAGGGCCTGCGGGAAATTTCCGGTCTGGCGCCGGGCGCCTGAATCATATTCCTCAGCCAAAAGCCCGACATCGTTTGCAATCCCGACCACGCGATCGAGCAACACTTGCGCCTTGTCGAGATTGCCGGCCAGCACGTGGGCATCGGCGAGCCACAGGCTGCAGGCGAGGAACGCGCCCTCGATCGGCTGCTGCTCTTCGGAGACTTCGCGCGGATCGTGGCGCAAGACAAAGCCGTCGCGCATCAGGTGCTTTTCGACGGCGGCAATGGTGCCGCGGATGCGCGGGTCCTGCGCCGGCAGGAAGCCCACGGCCGGCAGCAGCAGCACGCTGGCGTCGAGCAGCTTGCAGCCGTAGGCTTCGACGAACGCATTCTCCTCCGCGTCAAATCCCTTGTTGCAGACGTCGCGGTGAATGGCCTCGCGCAGCGCGCGCCAGTGCAGCAGCGGCGCCTTGAAGCCAAAGGTTTCGGCGCTTTTGATGCCGCGATCGAACGCGACCCAGGTCATGACCTTGGAGAAGACATAGTGCCGCGGCTGGCCGCGCCGCTCCCAGATGCCATGGTCGGGCTGATCCCAGACTTCGGCGAGATGATCGAGCACAGCGCATTCCAGCGCCCAGGTCGTTTCGTCGAGCTTGAGCTTGGCCATGCGTGACTGGTGGAAGGCGTCGATCAGCTCGCCATAAACGTCGAGCTGAAGCTGCGCATGCGCGGCATTGCCGACGCGCACCGGCTGCGCGCCCTCATAGCCGTCGAGCCAGCTCGCCTCCCATTCCAGCAGTCGCCGCTGGCCCCAGATGCCGTACATGATCTGCATGTTCGCCGGCGCACCGGCCGCCGCGCGCAGCAGCCAATTGTGCCAGGCCAGGGCCTCCTCGGTATAACCCGAGTTCATCAGCGCCAGCAGCGTGAAGGTGGCATCGCGCAGCCAGCAGAAGCGGTAATCCCAGTTCCGCATCCCGCCGAGCTTTTCCGGCAGGGAGGTGGTCGGCGCGGCGACGATGCCGCCGGTCGGCGCAAAGGTCAGGGCTTTCAGCGTGATCAGCGAGCGCAGGATGAGATCGTGATATTCGCCGTCGCGCGTGCAGCGGCTGCACCATTTCTGCCAGAATTTCTCGGTCTCCTGGAGCGCGATCTCGGGGTCGATCGCCTGGGGCGGATCGAGATGCGAGGGGCCGTAGGTCAGCACGAACGGCACGGTCTCGCCCGCCTTCACCTCGAAGTCGGCGACCGTGGTCAGGTCCTCGCCGCGGATTTCGACCGGCGTGCGCAGCACCGCCATGTCCTGGCCGCAGATGGCCAGCAGCGAGTGATCGATCCGCCGCACCCAGGGAATGTCGACGCCGAAGCCGAAACGAATGACGAACTCCATCCGCATCTTCACCGTGCCGCTGACGCCGCGCACCAGCCGGACGATATCGGAGGCCTTGCCGCGCGGCGGCATGAAGTCGATCAGCGCGACGGTGCCGCTCTTCGTTTCAAAGCGCGTCTCGAGGATCAGGGTGTTGCCGAGATAGCGGCGTGAAATCGCTGTGATGTCTTCGCCTGGCGCGATCAGCCAGCGGCCGTTGTCCTGCGTGCCGAGGATCGCGGCAAAGCAGGCGTCGGAATCGAACGCAGGCCAGCACAGCCAGTCGATCGAGCCGTTGCGACCGACCAGCGCCGCAGTCTCGCAGTCGCCGATCAGTGCATAGTCTTCGATCTTTTGAGACAATGTCTTGCGAGCCTGAAAAATCCCGGCAGATCAACTCCCGCCGATGAGGGAACGTTCCCGCGTCGCGGCCTTCAAAGCCGCGAGATCAACCTTCGCGGCGATCTTGTCGAGCGCGATGGGCAGGCGCTGGCGCCAGTTCGGATGCTCGTCGATCGTGCCGGGAATGTTGGGCTGGTCGAGCACGCCGAGCAGATCCTCCAGCGATACCGCGAGCAGCCGCGACGGCGTGCGCGACAGGAAGGCGAGCACCGAATAGAGGTCGTTGGCGGTGATGCCGTTCTGGCGCAGGATCTCGTCGAGCATGCCGAGCGCATCCCAGCGCGCCTGCTCGTTCTCGCCGGGATCGAGCCCGAGCGAGAGCTTGACCTTGAGATCGCTGAAGGAGCGCCAGCCCGCATAGGTGCAGAGGTCGTGCGTGTTCAGCGTCACCAGCGCGTTGGGCCGGTAGAAGTCGGAGTTGCGGAAATGTCCGGCTTCGTCGCGCTCGAACATCATGACGAGATAGGACCAGATGCCGAAATCCTGCATGGTCTCGCGGAAACCTTCCGGCACGGTGCCAAGGTCCTCGCCGATCACGATGCACTTGTGCGCTACGCTCTCGCGCGCGATGGCCGCCAGCAGCGCCTCGAACGGCATCTGCACATAGGCGCCGTTGTCGGGCTTGAAGCCGCGCGGCACCAGGTAAAGCCGCTTCAGCCCCAATACGTGGTCAATCCGGATGGCGCCGGCATGGCGCATCGAGGCCGCCAGCATATCGGCAAACGGCACGAAGGACTGGGCCTCCAGGCCGCCGGCATTGAAGCCGGCGAGCCCCCAATCCTGACCGGCGGTATTGAGCACGTCGGGCGGCGCGCCGACCGCCAGATGGCGCGAGATCGCGATCTGCTCGTTCCAGGCATCGAAGCCGTTGGATTGCACGCCGACGGCAACGTCGAGATACAGTCCGACCCGCATACCGAGTTGGCTCGCAAGCTCCCTGGCCGCCTGCAATTGGCTGTCGGCCGTCCACTGCACGAATTCGACGAACTCGACCTCGCGCTTGTCGGGGCCACCGCGCAGCTCCGCGCATTTGCCGTCGTCCGGCTGCTGCCATTCCACCGGCCATTCCCACCACGGCGCCACGAAACGATGCCGCAGCACCTCGAAGCAGGCAAAGCGGGACAATAGCGGCGCGCGGTCGGCGCGGAAGGCGTCGAACTGATTGCGGCGGATTCCGCTCGCCTTTGTCACGAAAGCGTCAAAGGCGGCGCGCAAGGCCCGCCATTTCAGCGCCGCCATGTCGGCATAGGGGACACGATCGCCCTGGCGCAGCCGCGCGGCGGTGGCTGCGGCATCAGGCACGAGGTCTGCCGAGAATTCAGGGATGGCCTCGACGTCGATATAGAGCGGATTGAGGAACAGCCGGCTGTTCGGCGAATAGGGACTGCAATCGGCCGGATGATTGTCGAACAGGACATGCAGCGGATTGAGCCCGACGCCGTCGGCGCCGAGCTGCTTGGCGAGCCGGACCAGACCGGCCAGATCGGTGAAATCGCCGATGCCCCAATTGCGATCCGAACGGATGCTGTAGAGCTGAACGGCGAGCAGCCAGCCGCGGTCGAAATCGCCGCCAAAAGCGCGCTCGGGTGCCACGATCATCGGCACCTCCTCGGTCACGCCTTCGGCATCGGTCAGGGTCAGCCGGTGATAGCCGAGCGGCAGGTCGGCGGGCCAGGCAATCACGGGCTCGCGCGCCTCGCCTTGCGCGATCACCTTTGTGTCGCCGGTGATGGTCCATTTGAGCGGGGGCGCGCCGGTGGCCGCCAGCTCGGTGCGCGCATGCCTCAGGGCACGCACCACCACCGGCCCCTGGACGAAGTGATAAACCCGCTTCTCCGGCAGGGCATCGAGGATGGATTTGAGGGCCACGGGATCGGTGACCCGCAGCTTTCCGAGGGCATCGACGAATTCGGACTGAACGCCCTTGATCTGGGCTTGAGCTAAAAGATCCATTCGGCACGCAGCTTGCAGGCCATTCTCTGGCCGGGGGCATCGATTTTAACGAGGGCGCGGAAGAGGTTAGTCAGGGTCAACTCGCAAACCGCGCCTGCCGTTCCCAGGGGAACCAATGACACACAAGCGGCTTTCTATATAGGTATCAAGCGTAGGTTCCCGGCAAGGGAAACGGGCTCCTGCTTTCTTGTCAATGGCATCACCGTGAACAAGACAATTCAAACTGTCGAGAGCGCCGCAGCCGGCAGTGCTTTCCTCATCGAAGATATCTATCCGTCGATCGACGGCGGCCGCTTTGCCGTGAAGCGGATCGCTGCCGAACCGGTCGAGGTCTGGGCCGACATCTACCGAGACGGCGACGCCGTGATCGGCGCGGCGCTGATCTGGCGAGGAGAGCAGGAGCGTGAATGGCGGAGCGAGCCGATGATCCCTCACGGCAATGACCGCTGGTCCGGCGCGTTCACCCCCGTTGAGCCCGGCCGATATGTCTACGCCATCGAAGCCTGGACCGACGAGTTCGCCACCTGGTCGCACGCCGTTGCGCGCAAGCAGCATACCGGTGTGGATGTCAGCCTCGATGCGATCGAGGGCGCCGGCCTCTTGACCAAGGCACATGGCGCGCGGCAGGACGCCGCGGCCGTGATCGTCAGGCAATGCGAGGATTTTCTTCAGACTGGCGAAGTCGCGCCGCTGCTCGAAACCGAGCTCGGCGCAGCCATGGCCGAGAGCCAGCCGCGCCCCGACCTGACCCGCTCGCAAAACTTCCCGCTGATCGTCGACCGCGACAGAGCGCGCTTTGGCGCCTGGTATCAGATGATGCCGCGCAGCCAGAGCACTGTGCCGGGCCAGCACGGCACGCTGCGCGACTGCATCGCGCGCGTGCCCGATATCGCCGCGATGGGCTTTGACGTGCTCTACTTCACGCCGATCCACCCGATCGGCAAGACTCGTCGCAAGGGCCGCAACAATGCGCCGGTGGCGAGCGAAGGCGATCCGGGGTCGCCCTATGCGATCGGCTCGGCCGAAGGCGGGCACGATGCGCTGCATCCGGAGCTCGGCACCATCGAGGATTTCCGCGCGCTGGTCGCGACCTGTCTCGAATACGGCCTCGAACTCGCACTCGACTTCGCCGTGCAGTGCTCGCCGGATCACCCCTGGCTGACGCAGCATCCGGAATGGTTCAAGTGGCGGCCAGACCGCTCGGTGCGGACGGCGGATGGCCCCTATTCGGACATCGTCCTCCCCGATTTCACATCCGTCGATCGAGCCGGGCTGTGGAATGCGTTTCGCGATGCCATGCTGTTCTGGATCGACCATGGCGTGACCATCTTCGCCATCGACAATCACGACACCGCGCCGTTGCCGTTCTGGGAGTGGCTGATCGGTGACATCCGCCGCCGGCATCCCGAGGTGGTCCTGTTCTCCAAGACGTTCGCGCGGCCGAAGCTGATGAAGGGCCTCGCCAAGCTCGGCTTCGCGCAGTCCTTCAGCTATTTCCCCTGGCGCACGGCGAAGTGGGAGCTGGAGCAATATCTCGGCGAGCTGACGCGCTACCCCGAGCGGGATTTCTATCGCCCGAACCTGTTCGTCAACACGCCTGACCTGCTGCCCTATCATCTCCAGAGCGGCGAAGCCTGGGCGTTCAAGTCGCGCGTTGCGCTGGCGGCGACGCTATCGGGCAATTACGGCGTCTACAGCGGCTTCGAGCTGCTGGAGCACGAGGCGATCCCCGGCAGCGAAGAATATCTCAATTCCGAGAAGTACGAGATCAAGCAGCGCGACTGGGACAGGCCGGACAATATCAAAGCCTACATCACGGAGATGAACCGCATCCGCAACGACAACGCCGCGCTTCAGCAGACTGCGAACCTGCGCTTCCTTGCCGTCGAAGACGGCGAAACGATCGCCTTCGCCAAGGAGGCAGCCGATCCGGCCAATACCGTCGTCGCGGTCATCGCCCTCTCGCGCCATGAGCGCGAATTCTGGCTGCCGCTCGGCGACCTCACCATCGACGCCGGCGGCGAGCGCCGCCCCGTCAGCGCACTCGAAAATCTCCTGACAGGCGAACAGTCCCGCATCGAATGGGGCGGGATCAAATTGCGTATCGATCCCGACCGTGATCCTGCGCTCTTGTTCCGCTGCCTGGCGTAAGGATCACGCCATGAATGTATTGTCTTCCGTCGACACCAAGACGTCCGAGGCTGCCGAAATCGTGGATGAGCTGTGGTACAAGGACGCCATCATCTACCAGCTCCACGTCAAGGCTTTTGCCGACAGCAACAATGACGGCATCGGCGACTTCGCCGGACTGACCGAGAAGCTGCCTTATCTCCAGGAGCTCGGCGTCACCGCGCTGTGGCTGCTGCCGTTCTACCCCTCGCCCGGCCGCGACGACGGCTACGACATCGGCGACTACGGCTCGGTCAATCCCGATTTCGGGACCATGAAGGACTTCAAGCGCTTCATCCAGGAAGCGCAGAAGCGCGGCCTGCGCGTCATCACCGAGCTCGTCGTCAACCACACCTCCGACCAGCACAAATGGTTCAAGCGCGCGCGCCGCAGCCATCCGGGCTCGAGCGCCCGCAACTGGTATGTCTGGAGCGACACCGACCAGAAATACCAGGGCACGCGCATCATCTTCACCGACACGGAGAAGTCGAACTGGACCTGGGATCACGAGGCCGGCGCGTTCTACTGGCACCGCTTCTTCTCGCACCAGCCGGACCTCAATTTCGACAATCCGCGCGTCGTCAGCGCGCTGATCCAGGTGATGAAGCGCTGGCTCGACGCCGGCGTCGACGGCTTCCGGCTCGACGCCATTCCCTATCTGTGCGAGCGCGAGGGCACCTCGAACGAGAACCTCCCCGAGACGCATGCGATCATCAAGCGGCTGCGCCAGGAGCTGGACTCCTACTCCAAGGGCAAGCTGCTGCTGGCCGAGGCCAATCAATGGCCGGAGGACGTGCAGGAATATTTCGGCCGTGGCGACGAATGCCACATGGCCTATCATTTCCCGCTGATGCCGCGCATCTACATGGCGATCGCGCAGGAGGACCGTTTCCCGATCACCGACATTTTGCGCCAGACGCCGGACATTCCGGCGAGCTGCCAATGGGCGCTGTTCCTGCGCAACCATGACGAGCTGACGCTGGAGATGGTGACCGACGTCGAGCGCGACTATCTCTGGACCACCTACGCCAACGACCCGCGCGCCCGCATCAACGTCGGCATCCGCCGCCGCCTCGCGCCGCTGATGGACAATGACCGGCGCAAGATCGAGCTGATGAACTCGCTGCTGCTGTCTTTCCCGGGCACGCCGATCATCTATTACGGCGACGAGATCGGCATGGGCGACAACATCTATCTCGGCGACCGCAACGGCGTGCGCACGCCGATGCAATGGAGCCCGGACCGCAACGGCGGCTTCTCCCGCTGCGACCCGGCCCGCCTCTATGCGCCGCTGATCATGGATCCCGTCTACGGATACGAATCGGTCAACGTGGAGGCACAGTCGCGCAGCCTGTCCTCGCTGCTCAGCGCCACCAAGCGGCTGATCTCGGTGCGCAAGTCGACGCTCGCCTTCGGCCGCGGCACCATGACCTTCATCCGCCCGGCCAACCGCTCCGTGCTGGCCTATGTCAGGCAATATCGCGACGAGGTGATCCTCTGCGTCGCCAATTTGTCGCGCGCCGCGCAGGCGACCGAGCTCGACTTGTCGCCGTGGAAGGACCGCATCCCGCAGGAGATGCTCGGCCGTACGCGCTTCCCGCCGATCGGCGAATTGCCCTACATGATCACGCTGGGGCCCTACGGCTTCTACTGGTTCCAGCTCAACGAGCGCGACAAGTCCGAACCGGTGACGCCACACGCGGTGCCGGAGTTCGAGACGCTGGTGGTGCCGGTCAATTCGACCTGGGTGTCGCTGGCACGCGAACGCGGCGTATTCGAGCACGAGGTGCTGCCGGGATTCCTGTCGCGGACGCGCTGGTATCCCGAGCACAACCCCAAGCACATCAAGCCGACGCTGCTCTCGGCAGTGCCGTTCTGCGACATCGGCGACAACAGGCCCTGGATCGCGTTCTTCGAGACGGCGCAGCACGACGTCACGACGCGTTACGTGCTGCCGATGCAGATCGAATGGGTGCGCTTCGACCGCGAGCGCTTCAATCCGAAGGCGCTCGCCGCCGTACGCCAGGGCGCGCGCGAGGGCACGCTGCTCGACGTCGCGACCGACCAGATCTTCATCGGCCTGTTCCTGCGCAATCTGTCGCAGAACCTGGTGGTGGAGGAGAACAATCTGCGGCTCGACTTCAAGGCCACCAGCCGGTTCGCCGATTACACCATTAAGGAGCCCGAGCGCATCCGCGCGATCGAGCAGTCGAACAGCACGGCGCTGGTCGACAACCAGTACGTCGCCAAGATCTATCGGAAGCTCGACAGCGGCATCAGTCCCGAGATCGAGATCGGCCGTTACCTCACCGAGGTCGCCCGCTTTGCCAACACGCCCGCGCTGCTCGGCAGCGTCGAGCTGGTCGACGACGACAGCCGCAGCGCGCTCGGCGTGCTGCATGCCTATGTCGAGAACCAGGGCGACGGCTGGGCCGTCACCGCCGGCTATCTCGACCGCTATATCGACGAGCAGCGGGTGCTGCCGCCGGGCGAGATGCCGCGTGAAACCCAGGAGCAGGCGCCCTATCTGCACTTCATGGCGCAGATCGGCCGGCGGCTGGCCGAACTGCATGTCGCTCTGGCCGCCGCAAGGCCCGACGATCTCGCGCCGGAGCCGACCGGCCCCAATCACGTCAAGCGCTGGACCGCGGACCTCAAGGCCCGGGCCGAGCGGGTTTTCGAGCGGCTCGCCGACAGCCGCACCGCCGGGCACGAGGGCGAGCGGCCGCTGATCGACCGGCTCGCCGCAATGCGCGCGACGCTGCCCGACCAGCTGAATGCGCTCTTGCCATCGGACATCGGTGGGTTGAACATTCGTCATCATGGCGACTTCCGTCTCGGGCAGACTCTGATCGTGAAGGACGATATCTTCATCATCGACTTCGACGGCGATCCGCGTCTGCCTTTGGCCGACAAGCGGCGCAAGCTGCCAGCCGCACGCGACGTCGCCGGCCTGATCCGCTCGATTGATCTTTCGGTTAACGCGGCGCTTAACCGCGCGCTGTCGGGCGGCGGCGACGAGCAGGGCCGGCTCGCGGCGGCGCTCGGCGAATGGCGCGAACGCGCCACCGCGACCTTCCTGTCGGCCTATCGCGAGGCCATGACCGACCGGCGGCTGTGGCCGCAAGACCGGCAATCCGCGGACGGCCTGTTAAGGTTTTTCCTGCTTGATCAAGCCTTCGACGAAGTAGAGTACGAGCTGTCCCACCGGCCGGAGGGGCTTCATGCGCCGCTGACCAGCCTGCTTCGCATCCTGTCCAGTGCCGAGAGCGAAGCCCATGCCTAAACTGCCCGCCGAGGCCTACGCGATCATCGAGGGCCGCCACTCCGATCCCTTCCATTATCTCGGGCTGCATCCCGAGGACGGCACGAGCGTGGTGCGCGCCTTCCTGCCGGAGGCCTCGAACGTCGAGGCGGTCGGCGAGCATGGCGAGGTCGCCCGGCTCGATCGGGTCCACGATGCCGGCCTGTTCATCGGCGTTCTCCCCAACGGGTCCAGGCACTATCAGCTCCGCGCCAAGTTCGGCGGTAACGTCGTCGAATTCGAGGACGCCTATCGTTTTCCGCCGATCCTGACCGACTTCGATCTCTATCTGCTCGGCGAAGGCACGCACCAGCGCCTCTACGACAAGCTCGGCGCGCATCCGATGCGGCTCGAAGGCATCGACGGCATCGGCTTCGTGGTGCTGGCACCGAATGCGCGGCGCGTGTCCGTGGTCGGCGACTTCAATTTCTGGGACGCCCGGCGCCATCCCATGCGGGTGCGCGGCAACGGCTATTGGGAATTGTTCGTCCCGCACGCCAAGGCCGGCGACCACTACAAGTTCGACATGATCGGACCGCACGGCCATCAGCTTCCGCAGAAATCCGATCCGATGGCGTTCGCGAGCGAGGTGCGGCCGAAGACCGCCTCGATCGTGTTCGACGAGGCACATCTGCCGCGTCCGCGTCCGGCGCCCGACGGCATCAACGCGCTGTCTGCGCCGATGTCGATCTACGAGGTCCATCTCGGGTCCTGGCGGCGCAAGAACGGCAACGAGTGGCTGACCTATCGCGAGCTCGCCGAGCAATTGCCGGCCTATGCCCGCGACATGGGCTTCACCCATCTGGAATTCCTGCCCGTCAGCGAGCATCCCTTCGACGGCTCCTGGGGCTACCAGCCGACCGGTCTCTACGCGCCGACCAGCCGCTTCGGCACGCCGGGGGATTTCGCCGCGCTGGTCGATGCCTGCCATCGAGAGGGCATTGCCGTGCTGCTCGATTGGGTGCCCGGCCACTTCCCCGACGATCCGCACGGGCTCGGCAGCTTCGACGGTACCGCGCTCTACGAGCATGCCAACCCGCTGCAGGGCCGCCACCTCGATTGGGGCACGCTGATCTACAATTACGGCCGCACCGAAGTGACGAACTTCCTGGTGTCGAATGCGCTGTTCTGGCTGGAGCGCTACGCCATCGACGGCCTGCGCGTCGACGCCGTGGCATCCATGCTCTATCTCGACTACAGCCGCCCACCGGGAGCCTGGATTCCCAACCAGTATGGCGGCCGGGAAAACATCGAGGCGATCGCGTTCCTGCGCCGCGTCAACACCGAGCTGTTTGCGCGCTTCCCGCAGGCGACGACAGCGGCGGAGGAATCCACTGCGTGGCCGCAGGTCTCGCGCCCGGTCGAATTCGGCGGGCTCGGCTTCGGCTACAAGTGGAACATGGGCTGGATGCACGACACGCTGAACTACATCAGCAAGGATCCCATCCACCGCAAGCATCATCACGGCGACATCCTGTTCGGCCTGCACTACGCCTTCTCCGAAAACTTCATCCTGCCGCTGTCGCATGACGAGGTCGTGCACGGCAAACGCTCGATTCTCGGCCGCATGCCCGGCGACGAATGGCAGCGCTTCGCGAATTTGCGCGCCTATTACAGCTTCATGTTCGGCCATCCTGGCAAGAAGCTGCTGTTCATGGGCAACGAGATCGCGCAGAGCCGCGAATGGAATCACGACCAGTCGCTCGACTGGCACCTGCTGGACTACAAGAACCACTCCGGCATTCAGTCTCTGATCCGCGATCTCAACCGGGTCTATCGCGCCGTGCCGGCGCTGCATCAGATGGATTGCGACCCGGCCGGCTTCGAATGGCTGGTCACGGACGATGCCAACCGCAATGTGTTCGCCTGGCTGCGCAAGGGGATCGACGCGCACGCGCGGTGCCTCGTCATCGTCAACTTCTCGCCCAACGTCTATCGTAACTATCGCATCCCTGTGCCGTTTGCCGGCAAGTGGAAAGAGGTGTTCAATTCGGACTCCGCCCATTATGGCGGCACCAATGTCGGGAACATCGGCGAGGTGCATGCCGTTGACGGCAAGCCGCCCGAGCTTCGCCTCACCATTCCGCCTCTCGCCGCGATCTTCCTCGTTCCGGAAAGCTGACCGATGCGCCTGACTGCCGGATCGCCCGCACGCCTCGGTGCAAGCTGGGACGGACGCGGCACCAACTTCGCGCTGTTCTCCGCGAATGCGCAGAAGGTCGAGCTATGCCTGTTCGACGGCCAGGGCCGGCGCGAGCTCGAGCGCATCGAGCTGCCCGAACGCACCGAGGACGTCTGGCACGGCTATCTCAACGACGTCTCGCCGGGCCAGCTCTACGGCTATCGCGTGCACGGCCCCTACGAGCCCGAGCACGGCCACCGCTTCAACGCCAACAAGCTGCTGCTCGACCCCTATGCCAAGCGGCTTGCGGGCCGGCTGGTGTGGAGCGACGCGCATTTCGCCTACCGCACCGGAAGCCCGCGCGAGGATTTGTCGTTCGACCGGCGCGACAACGCGCGCGGCATGCCGAAGGGCGTGGTCGTCGACGAGACCTTCAACTGGGGCCGCCGCGAGATCCGGCCCAACATCCCCTGGGAAGACACCATCATCTACGAGGCCCACGTCAAGGGCCTGACGCAGAAGCGCGACGACGTGCCGCCGAATCTGCGCGGCACCTATGGCGGGCTGTCGTCACCGGCGATGATCGAGCATCTGAAGAAGCTCGGCGTCACCACGGTCGAGCTCCTGCCCATCCACGCCTTCGTCGACGATCGCATATTGGTCGAGAAGAAGCTCGCCAATTACTGGGGCTACAACACGCTATCCTTCTTCGCGCCCGAGGCACGCTACGCCCAGGACAACGCGCTCGACTCCTTCCGCACCACGGTGGCGCGCCTGCACGACGCCGGCATCGAGGTGATGCTCGACGTCGTCTACAACCACACCGCAGAGGGCAATCACCTCGGCCCGACGCTGTGCTATCGCGGCATCGACAACGCCTCCTATTACTGGCTCAACCGCGACAACCCGCGCTATTACGACGACTTCACCGGCTGCGGTTCGTCGGTGAACCTCACGCATCCACGCGTGCTGCAGATGGTGATGGATTCGCTGCGCTACTGGGTCGAGGTCTGCCATGTCGACGGCTTCCGCTTCGACCTCGCCACCACGCTAGCGCGCGGGGTGAACGGCTATGATCGCGGCATCTCGTTCCTGACCGCGATCCGGCAGGATCCTGTGCTGGCGACCGTCAAGCTCGTTGCCGAGCCCTGGGATCTCGGCCTCGGCGGCTACCAGGTCGGCGCGTTTCCCTCGCAATGGTCGGAGTGGAACGACCGCTATCGCAGCGCCATGCGGCGCTACTGGAGCGGCGAAGGCAGCCTGATCGGCGATATCTCCAGCCGCATGACGGCATCGTCCGATTTGTTCAACCATGACGGACGGCGGCCGCGCGCCAGCATCAACCACATCACGGTGCACGACGGTTTCACGCTCGCCGACCTCTTCAGCTACAACGAGAAGCACAACGAAGCCAATGGCGAGGACAATCGCGACGGCTCCAGCGACAACCACAGCAATAATTGCGGCGTCGAAGGCCCGACCGACGATCCCCAGATCATCGGACTACGCCGGCAGCTTCGCAAGAACGTGCTGGCCTGCCTGATGCTGGCGCAAGGCATTCCGCTGATCCTCGCCGGCGACGAGGTCGGCAATTCGCAATCCGGCAACAACAACGCTTACTGCCAGGACAACGAGGTCGGCTGGGTCGGCTGGGACAATCTCGGCAAGGATGGCGACGACATGGTCGATTTCGTCACCGGTCTCGCCGACATCCGCCGCCGCTTCTCGCAGCTTCGCAGCCATCGCTGGCTCGACGGCCGCCCCAAGGATGGCATCTCCTACGGTGCGCTGTGGCTGACGCCTGAAGGCAACGAGATGACCGAGAACGACTGGAAATTTCCGGAAGGGCGGTTCCTCTCCTATGTGATGGGGCCGATGGAACCGGGCAGCGCCGCGATCTTTATCGTACTGAACGCCGCCCCTGAAGAGATCGCATTCAAATTGCCGAAACTGACCGAATACAAAAGCTGGCAGCAGATCCTGAACACGACCGATGCCAAGCTGAACAGTGTTGATTTCCTGCCCGGAAGCGACAGCAAGGCGCCGCCGCGTTCCGTGCTCGCTTTCGCGGGGGCGCTATGAGGCCATCCTTCGGCGCAAGGTCGACGAAGGACGGCGTGTCGTTCCGCCTGTGGGCGCCCGACGCCCGGCGCGTCGATCTGCTGCTCGACGGACGACACGCGATGCAGCGCCGGCAGGACGGCTGGTATGTAGCCGACATTGCGGGCCTGCCGGTCAACAGTGCCTACAAATTCAGGATCGACGACGAGATCGACGTGCCCGATCCCGCATCGGCGTTCCAACCCGACGACGTGTTCGGCCCGAGCGAGGTGATCGATCATGATGCTTTCTCGTGGCGCGCTGGGGATTGGCGCGGCCGGCCCTGGGAAGAGACGGTACTGATCGAAGCCCATGTCGGTACCTTCACGGCGCAAGGCACCTATCGTGCCATGATCGACAAGCTCGATCATCTCGTCGCAACCGGCATCACCGCGCTGGAATTGATGCCGCTGGCCGATTTCGCCGGTCGCCGCGGCTGGGGCTATGACGGCGTGTTGTGGTACGCACCCGACAGCGCCTATGGCCGCCCTGAAGACCTCAAGACGCTGATCGACGAGGCGCATCTGCGCGGGCTGATGGTGTTTCTCGACGTCGTCTATAATCACTTCGGGCCCGAAGGAAATTATCTCGGCCGCTATGCGCCGACCTTCTTCACCGACGCCCACACGCCCTGGGGCAGCGCGATCGACTATCGCGTGCCACAGGTCCGCGCCTTCGCGGTCGAGAACGCGCTGTCGTGGCTGACCGACTACCGCTTCGACGGACTGAGGCTGGATGCCGCCAACCACATCCTGGCGCTTCCCGGCGAGCAGTCGATGCTGCACGACCTCAGCGTCGCCGCCGGCGAGCTTGCCAAGGCAACCGGACGCCACATCCATCTCGTGCTGGAGAATGGCGACAATCGCGCCGCCCTGCTCGATGCCGCACAGGATCCGCCGAACGGAAAATACCGCGCGCAGTGGAACGACGACTACCATCACGCCTGGCATGTGATGATGACCGGCGAGCTTGCCGGCTATTACGCCGACTATCAGACGCCGCGCATGGACCTTGCCCGCGCGCTCGCTTCGGGCTTCGTCTATCAGGGCGAGATCTCGGAATTCTGGGGCAAGAAGCCGCGCGGCGAGGCGAGCGGAGAGTTGCCGCCGGCAACCTTCGTCAACTTCCTGCAAAACCACGACCAGATCGGCAACCGGCCGCTGGGCGACCGGCTCGAAAGCCTGGCATCGCCGCGGCAGATCGAGGCCGCGCTCGCGGTGACGCTGCTTTCGCCGATGGTGCCGATGCTGTTTCAGGGCGAGGAGTGGGGCTCCAAAGCGCCGTTCCCGTTCTTCTGCGATTTCCAGGGCGGCCTTGCCGATGCCGTGCGCAAGGGACGCAAGCAGGAATACGACTGGGCTTACGAGAAATACGGTGACGAGGTGCCCGACCCGCTCGATCCCGCGGCGCTGCAATCGGCCGTACTCGACTGGACGGGCCGTACACCGGAGCAGGATGCGCGTCTCGCGCTGGTGCGCGATTTGCTGGCCCTTCGCCGCAAGGAGATCGCGCCGAGGCTGAGGGGCGCAACATTCGGCGACGCAGCCGCTGCGGACAGCGGCTTGGTGACCGCGCATTGGCGCATGGGGGACGGCGCAACGCTGCGCCTCGCCGCCAATCTGTCGGGCAGCGAGATTGCGCATGCGAGCAAGAACGCAGGCACACTGATCTGGGGCGACGCGAGCGGCGACCGGCTTCCGCCGTGGTCGGTGCTCTGGCGTCTCGGGGGCTAGCATGCCTCCGGCCATTCCTCTTGCGACCTACCGGCTTCAGCTCACCGCGGATTTCGACTTCGACAAGGCGGCCGCGGTGGTGCCGTATCTCAAGGCGCTCGGGATCACGCATCTCTACACCTCGCCGGTGATGAAGGCCCGCAAGGGCTCGACCCACGGCTACGACACTGTCGATCACAGCCAGTTCAACCCCGAGCTCGGCGGCGAGGCCGGCTTTGCGCGGCTGAGCGAGGCGCTGGCCGAGCACGATCTCGGCCTCATCATCGATTTCGTACCGAACCATGTCGGCGTGCACTTTGCCGACAATCCCTGGTGGCTCGACGTGCTGGAATGGGGCCAGGCCTCGCCGCACGCGGGCTCGTTCGACATCGACTGGGATCAATTGGCCTACCGCGCCCGCGGCGGCGTGCTGCTGCCGATCCTCGGCGCGTCCTATGGCGAGGCACTGGAGCGCGGCGACATTGAGCTGCGCTACGATGCCGGCGAAGGCAGCTTTTCCGCCTGGTATTTCGAGCATCGCCTGCCGATCGCGCCGGAGCGCTATGGCGAATTGCTACGGGTGGTCGTGAAGGAGGCGGATGCCGCGGAGACGGAAGCCGGCAGACGGATGATCGCACTTGCCACGCGCTATACCGGACTGCACCGGCCCAACCGCAAGGAGGCACCCGGCCTCAAGACCGAGTTGAAGGAGATCGCAGGCAGCGCCGACATCATCGCGCAAGGCCTTGGCGCCTATCGCGCGGCCAAGGATCGGCCGGCAGAGACCCTGGCGCTGCATCATCTGCTGGAACGCCAGCACTACAAGCTCGGGCACTGGCGGCTGGCCTCCAGCGACATCAACTATCGCCGCTTCTTCGACGTCAACGGCCTCGCCGGCCTGCGTGTCGAGGACGCAAGCACCTTCGCCGCGACGCACCGGCTGGTGAAGCAGCTCGTCACTGATGGCAAGCTGCAGGGCATTCGCCTCGACCACATCGACGGCCTGCGCGATCCCGCGCAATATTGCCAGCGGCTGCGCCGGCTGGTGCGCGACGCGCAGGGCAACGCAAAACCGTTCTATACGGTGATCGAAAAGATCCTGTGCGAGCACGAGCGCCTGCCGCACTTCGCCGGCGTTCAGGGCACGACCGGCTATGAGTGGATGAACGTCATCACGCAGGTCCTGGTCGACCCCAAGGGGCTGGAGGCGCTGGACGAGACCTGGCGGCAGATCAGCAACCGGCCGCCGCGGCTCGCGCCCTATGTGAAGGACGCCAAGCGCCGCGTGCTGGAGACGCTGCTCACCAGCGAATTCACCGTGCTGACGCGCCTGCTCGCACGCATCGCCAACGGGCACTATTCGACCCGAGATTTCTCCGCCGACAGCCTGCGGCAGGCGCTCGAGCTCTATGTGCTGCATTTTCCGGTCTACCGCACCTACCTGACGCACAGCGACCCGACCGTCCTCGATCGCAAGCTGATCGACGACACCATCGCGCGCGCCCGTGCGGAATGGTTCGCGGCAGACGACGGCATTTTCGATTTCCTGCGCGACGCCCTGACCATGGACCTGCTCAAGCCCGGCCGCCCCCCGCACAGCGCCCCGCGCGTGCGCCGCTTCGCGCTGAAGGTGCAGCAGTTCACCGGGCCGATGATGGCGAAGTCGCTGGAGGACACCGCGTTCTACCAGTTCCACCGCCTGCTCGCCCTGAACGAAGTCGGCGGCAATCCCGCGAGCAACGGCCTCGCCTTTCCCGCCTTCCATCAGGCCATGCAGGCCCGCGCCAAAGAGTGGCCGCAAGGCATGACGGCGACCGCGACCCACGACACCAAGCGCGGCGAGGACGCCCGCGCGCGGATCGCGGCGCTCAGCGAGATTCCCGGCGAATGGACCAGCGCGGTCTCACGCTGGAAGATGCTGAATGCGCCGCACCTCGCGCTCGACGGCAAGCTACGCGCGCCGTCGGCGACGTTCGAATACATGCTCTACCAGACCCTGCTTGGCGCGTGGCCGCTGGTGGAGCCGGCCGATGCCGGTTTCGTCGAGCGCATCCAGGCCTATGCGCTCAAGGCCGCGCGCGAGGGCAAGGAAGAGACGAGCTGGCTCAATCCGCATGAAGCCTATGAGGACGGCATCAAGAGCTTCATCGGGAAGATCCTCGATCCCACGTTGTCGGGCGAATTCCTGGAATCGCTGCAGACGCTGGCCCGCCGCGTCGCGCTGCTCGGCGCGTTGAATTCGCTGAGCCAGCTCACCCTCAAGGCGACATTGCCGGGCGTTCCCGACTTCTATCAGGGCACCGAATTCTGGGACCTGTCGCTGGTCGACCCGGACAACCGCCGCCCCGTGGACTTTGCCGCGCGGCACGCAGCGCTGCCGCAGGACGCCCCGGATTGGCACGGCTTGATCCAGCATTGGCCGGACGGCCGACTCAAGCTGGCCTGGACGCGACACCTGCTCAAGCTGCGCAATGAGCTCGCTGATGTCTTCGCCGAGGGCGACTACCAGCCTCTGGAAGTGCGCGGCGCGCACGCCGACCATGTCATTGCCTTTGCCCGCCGCCATGGCCGGACTGCGGCGATCGTCGTGGTTGGACGCCAGTTCGCGCCATTCACGCAAGCGGGCCGCGAATGGCCGGCGCCGGACGTTTTCGACGCAACCGTCGACGTCACCGGTTACACCGCGCGGGGGCTTGCGGGCAACGAACTGCCGCTGGCGCAGGCCTTCCGCGAATTTCCTGCCGTTGTCATCGAGGCCCGCGCAGCGAGCGCCGTCAGGCCTGCACGGCAGCGCCAGCGCGCCTGACGCTTACTTTCCGTCATCCTTGGTCAGCAGCAGCTGACCGCGCTTGCGGATGGTGACCTGCGCCATCTCGGCAAAGCGCTGCAGCAGCCAGGGCAGCACCACCTGCACTTTGACATGATCGTCAGCGACATCGACCTGACCGGACGCGATCTGGCCCATCGCGCGGATGCGAAAATTCATGGTGTCGCCAGCCCAGCGCTCCTCTTCAACCTGCATCACGGGAATGCTCGCGGCAGCGCGGCCGAGCCCGGTCTTGAGCCGGCGCACCGCCTCTTCGCGGCCAAGGCGATGCGGAATGGAGACGACTAGCGGTGCTGACATGATCCCTGCCCGTATTGATTGAACACTCACCTAATTATGTCGGCCGCAAAGGCAAAGGTTCCATGCGCCAAGCGCCTGCGGTCGTGTTTCATAAACGGAACTTTCAAACCTGCGGCAAGTTGCCCTCGGCACAACGGACAGATGTGCCCCTTTCAGGAGAAAGGGGCTGGAGGAGATTCGCATGTCTATCGGTACAATCATTCTGATTATTCTGGTCATCGCCCTGCTCGGCGGCTTCAGCGGCATCGGCGGCGGCCCGTTCTACGGCACCGGCTATTATGGCGGCGGCGGCCTCGGGCTCGTCATCGTCATCCTGCTGATCCTGCTGTTGCTCGGACGGATCTAACTGCTGATCGTAGGGTGGGTTAGACCTGCAGACGCGCGAAGCGCATCTGCAGGGTGTAACCCACCTCTTTAGCTTCCGCGGATACAGACAGTGGTGGGTTACGCCTTCGGCTAACCCACCCTACGTCTTCTTCGCTGCGAGCTTCTTCATCGCAGCCTTGATCGACGTAGCCGCGTCGTCATAGCCATCCCACGCCTTCGAGCGCGCCAGCACGCCCGGCACCGTCCGCACCGTATATCGCTTCGGATCAAGATCGCTCTTCACCTGCGCCCAGGTTACCGGCATCGAGACCGTCGCGCCATCGCGGGCGCGCGGAGACAGCGGCGCCACCGCAGTCGACAGCCGATCGTTACGCAGATAGTCGAGGAAGATCTTCCCGCTCCGCAGCTTCTTGGACATGTTGAGCAGATAGCGCTCGGGATCGTCATCCGCCATCCACTGGCAGACCCCTTGCGCAAAGGCCTTGGCTTCCTTCCAGCTCACCCTGTCGCGAGCCCCGTGGAGCAACGGCACCACGACGTGCAGCCCCTTGCCGCCAGTGGTCTTGCAAAAGCTGTCCATGCCGAGATCAGTCAGCCGCTGCCGCATCTGCTTGGCCGCGTCGACAACGTCGGAAAACTCGACGTCCGGCGCTGGATCGAGATCGAACACCAGCCGGCCGGGCGTGTCGTAAGCATTCGGCGCGCAATTCCAGGGATGCAGCTCGAGGCCGCCGATCTGTGCAACCGCGGCGAGGCCTTCGACGCGATCGATCTGCAAATAAGGCTTGCGGTCGCCGGAGACCTTGGCGAGTTCGAGCAGGTTCGAGCTGCCCTGCATGGCATGGCGCTGGAAGAATTTCTCGCCGCCGATGCCGTCGGGCGCGCGCAGGATCGAACAGGGGCGGCCTTTCAGGTGTTCGATCATCCAGTCGCCAACCGCTTCGAAATAGCGGGCGAGATCGAGCTTCGTCACGCCCTCCCCGTCGCCGCCATCCGGCCACAGCTCCTTGTCCGGCTTGGAAATCACGACACCCATCACCTCGGCGACGCCGGCGTCCCTGCTTTTTCCGGACTTCGCCGAAACACGCTTTCGCGCCGAGGGCCGGGCAAGCGCGATATCGGCAGGCGTTTCCGCCTCAACCTCCTCGGCCGGCTTGTCCTGCCGCAGGCCCTTGAAAGCGGCTTGGCGGATGTTGCCATCGGCGGTGAAGCCGGCGAACTCGATCTCAGCGACAAGCTCGGGCTTCACCCAGTGCACGTCGCGGGTCTTCTTCGGCGCGTTCTTGCCGCCGAACGGGCTCTCGCTCGACGCCGCCTCCTTCAGCAGCGGCATGATGCGCTTGACCTTGTCGGCGCCAAAGCCGGTGCCGACGATGCCGACAAAGGCGAGGTGATCGCCGCGATAAACGCCAGCCATCAGCGAGCGGAATTTTCCGGCCGTCGTCTTCCAGCCTCCGATCACGACCTCGTGGCCCGCGCGGCATTTCGCCTTGGTCCAGCTCTCGGTTCGGCCGGAGCGATACGGCGCATCCACCTTCTTCGACACGATGCCTTCGAGCTCGAGCTTGCAGGCAGATTGCAGCACAGCTTCACCGCCGCTCTCGAAATGCTCGACATAACGGATCTGGCTCGCTTTCTTCTTGCGGGCCTCCAGCAATGCCTTGAGACGCTCCTTGCGTTCGCCGAGCGGCAGGCGGCGGCAATCGAGGCCTTCGGCGAACAGCAGGTCGAAGGCGAAGAAGATCAGCTCGTTGGTCTTGCCATCCGACAGCGCCGCCTGGAGCGAAGAGAAATTCGGCGCGCCGTTGTGGTCCAGCGCGACGATCTCGCCGTCGATCATCGCGTCCGGCAACGAACCTGCCTCCTTCGCGATCGCCGCGAATTTGCTGGTCCAGTCGAGGCCCTTGCGCGTCCTCAGTGTAGCCTTGCCATCCTCGATCCGAAGCTGCACCCGGTACCCGTCGAACTTGATCTCGTGGCACCAGCCATCTCCCGACGGCGGGCGCTCGACCAATGTGCAGAGCTGCGGCGCGACGAAGTCCGGCATCTCCGGGACTTCCTTGGCAGTTGTCGCAACCGTGGCCTTTTTCTTGGCCGCCTTGGAGATCTTCAGTGCCGCGCGAGGCGCCGGCTTGACCGTGCGCCCCTCCGTCTCCCCCGCGCGGTTGGACTGCCAGACCGCATCAGCCCTGCTCTTGGCGCCCTTCGCCAGCATGAAGGGCTTCGGCGCGCGGCCCTTGCCGCCGGCGATCTGTGCCATCGCACGGCCAGAGGCGACCGACTTGTCCGCGCTGAGAATGTCCTCGCTCTCACTGGCATATTCGTCGCGGTGCTTGATCAGCAGCCAGTTGGTACGCTTGCCACCGGTGCGGTCATTGCGCATCCGCACCAGCACCCAGCTTCCATGCAGCTTCTCGCCGTGCAGCGTGAACTTCAAATCACCCTTCTTGAAGCCGGCCTCCGGATCATCGCAGTCCCAGGTGCCGCGATCCCACAGCATCACGGTGCCGCCGCCGTACTGGTCTTCGGGAATCGTGCCTTCAAAATCGCCATAGTCGAGCGGATGGTCCTCGACCTCCACCGCCAGCCGCTTGTCGCGCGGATCGAGCGAGGGCCCCTTCGTCACCGCCCATGATTTGAAGACGCCGTCGAATTCCAGCCGCAGATCGTAGTGCAGCCGCGTCGCATCGTGCTTCTGGATCACGAAACGCCGCTGCTTCGACGGCGCCACGGCGATCTTGCCGGAGGGCTCCGGCGTCTTCTCGAAATCCCGCTTCAGTCGATAGGTGGAGAGTTTTCGCAGCACGACCGGTCCCGCATGTCCTTCGGCGTTCGAGCCTATCACGGCAGACGTCCGCGCCGGAACCAAAACCCCGGAGCCCGGTTGGAGTTCCTGAAAAGCCTTGAAATCACTGGAGAATGGAATGGCTCCCCGCGCCTATTGGAAGGGAACGCTGAAGCTGTCGCTGGTAAGCTGCCCGGTCGTGCTCTATCCCGCGACCACGGCGGCGGAGAAGACGCGGTTTCACATGATCAATCGCGAGACCGGCAACCGGCTGAAGCAGCAGATGGTGGACTCCGAGACCGGCGATGTGGTCGAGAGCGACCAGAAGGGCCGCGGCTACGAGCTGCGCAAGGGCAAATATGTCGAGATCGAGCCGGAAGAGCTCGAGGCGGTGCAGATCGAGAGCAACCACACCATCGACATCGAAAGCTTCGTGCCGAGCGAGGAGATCGACCAGCGCTATCTCGACAACCCCTATTACATCGCGCCGGAGGGCAAGGCCGCGATCGATGCCTTTGCCGTGATCCGCGATGCCATGAAGGATCAGGGCCGCGTGGCGCTCGCCAAGATCGTGCTCACCAACCGCGAGCATGTCATGGCGATCGAGCCGCTCGGCAAGGGCCTGCTCGGCACCACGCTGCGCTTTCCCTATGAGCTGCGCGACGAAGGCGAGTTTTTCGACGACATCAAGACGCCGAAGATCACCAAGGACATGGTCGAGCTTGCCGGTCACATCCTGCAGACCAAAGCCGCGCATTTCGACCCCGGCAAATTCAAGGACGAGTACGAGACCGCGCTGAAGGCGCTGGTGAAGCGCAAGGCGAGCGGCAAGACCATCGAGCTGCCGGAGCGCGGCGAGAAGCCGAGCAACGTCGTCAGCCTGATGGATGCGCTGAAGCAGAGCCTGAAGGGGGGCGGGGGGAAGAAGACCGCGGCGAAGTCGCATGGGCGCCGTGCCACCGGCGGGCGGCGAGCGGCGAAGAAGACGCAGCGGTCGACGGCTCGGCAGAGGAAGGCGGGGTAGCCCGTCATTCCGGGAAGTCGTAGGATGGGTAGAGCGCAGCGAAACCCATCGCTTACCCGCGCGTGTAGAGGGTTGATGGGTTTCGCTGCGCTCTACCCATCCTACGGATCTGCGTAAATCAATCGCCCGCCTTCAGCCGATACCCGATCCCCGTTTCGGTCAGCACATATTGCGGCCGTTCCGGATCGGCTTCGATCTTCTGGCGGAGCTGGCGGACATAGACGCGCAGATATTGCGCGTCTGTCAGCTCGTCCCAGAGCTCCTTGAGCAGGAAGCGGTGGGTCAGAACCTTGCCGGCGTGCTGGACCAGCACGCGCAGGAGGTCGTATTCCTTCGGCGACAGCTTGATGTCGCGCTCGCCGACCTTGACGATGCGGCGGACGAGATCGACCGAGAGATCGCCGGTGCGGAATACCGGGCGTTCGCCCTGCACCTGAAGCTGGTGCCGCAGCGCGGCGCGCAGGCGAGCCAGCAGCTCGTCCATGCCGAACGGTTTTGTCAGATAATCGTCGGCGCCGAGATCGAGGGCCTGGACCTTGCCGGCCTCGTCGCCGCGGCTCGACAGCACAACGATCGGCACGGCTTCGTTGCGCGCGCGTATCGTGCGCAGCAGCTCATGGCCCTGGACGTCGGGCAGGCCAAGATCGAGGATGATCAGTGCGGGGTCCTCGGCGAGCTTTTCCAGCGCAATCTTCCCGCTCGATGCCTCCAGGATCTCGTAGCCCTGCGTCGTCAGGCTCATCCGCAGCAGCTTGCGGATCGGCGGCTCGTCGTCGATGACCAGAACCTTGATCGGGGCGGCACTCATGCGGCGGTATCCAATGCGCGGGTCTGTGCCGGGATGGGCAGACGGATGGTGAGAACGGCGCCGCTGCGGTCGCTGCGGTTGGCGGCCGAGATCGTGCCGTGCATCGCCTCGACGAAGCCGCGGGAAATGGCGAGCCCGAGCCCGGTGCCGGGCCGAACATGGTCGCCCTTCTGCGCGCGATAGAACTTGTCGAACACGCTCTCGAGCTCGTCGGGTGGAATGCCGCCGCCCTCGTCGGCCACCTGAAGCACCACCTGATCCCGCTCGCGCCAGCTGCGGATCGCGATCGTGGTGTCAACTGGCGAATATTTCGCGGCATTGTCGAGCAGATTGAACAGCACCTGCTCGAACAGAACGGCATCGAGCTGGAGCATCGGCAGGTCGGCGGCGAGCACCAGCTCGACCTTGTGGCCGGTGAGGATCTTGGTTGCCCGCCGCAGCGCGCTGCCGACGATTTCGCCGAGATCGTGCAGCGCCGTGTTGGGCACGACGGCGCCGGATTCGAGCTTGGTCATGTCGAGCAGATTGGCGATGAAGCGGTTGAGCCGCTCGGATTCGTCGATCACGGTGGCAAGCAGGTCGCGCTTCTCGGTGTCGGACAGCGCACCGGCGAGATCGCGCATGGTCGAGGCGGCGCCCAACACGGAGGCGAGCGGCGTCTTCAGATCATGCGAGATCGACGTCAGCAGCGCCGAGCGAAGCCGCTCGGATTCGACGGTGCGCTTGACGCGGTCCATGTCCTCGACCAGCAACACCCGCTCGATCGCGAGCGCGCCCTGGTCGACCAGCGCATCGAGCAGCCGACGCTGGTCCGGCGTCAGCAGCGGACCCGTGCGGTCGTTGTCAATGCCGATGACGCCGATCGGGCCGCGCCCGGTGCGCATCGGCAGGAACAGCCGTTTGGCCCCCGGCAACGTGTCCGAGCCCCGGCCCGCGGGACGATCGTTGCTCCAGGCCCAGTTTGCGGCGGCAAGATCGGCCTGGTCGAGCTCATCCTCCGGCGGATAGCCGGATTTGACCGTGAGCAGGCCGTCCTCGGGCAGCAGCAGCACCACGCGAACCTTCAACATCAGCGCGGCCTGATAGGCGGTCGCCCACAGCACATCGTCGAGCGTGGCGGTGCCCGCAAGCTTGCGGCTGAACGCATAGAGCTGCTCGGTGGTGCGGATGCGGCCGATCGCAGTGTCGGCCTGGATCCGCACCCGCCCCGCAAGATTCGACACCAGCATCGCGATCAGCATGAAGAAGAAGAAGGCGGCGACATTGGTCGGATCGGTGATGGTGAAAGTGTAGACCGGCGGCAGGAAGAAGAAATTATAGGCCAGCGACGACACCAGGCTTGCAAGCAGCGACGGCCACAGCCCATAGCGCACCGCGACCGTCACCACCGCGGTCAGGAAAACCAGATCAACATTCTCGACGCCGAACCGCGGCTTGATGACGACCGCCGCCGCAAGACCGAGCACAGTGATGCCGAGCGCCTTGAGATAGGGCAGCGCATCGAACGGCTCCGACCGCGCGGCGGTCTGCACCGTCGGCTTCGACGGCGACTGCTCGGCGAGCTCGTCGCCCGGGATGACGTGAATGCTGATATTGCCGGCCCGACGGACGAGATCATGCACGACCGAACCGCGCGTCAGTTCGAACCAGCGCGAACGCGTCGACTTCCCGATCACGATCTGGGTGACGTTGTTGCCTTGTGCGAAACTGATGACGTCGTCGGCGATGCGGCGACCGACGGCGGGAATGGTCAGCGCCTCGCCGCCGAGCGCTTCGGCGAGCCGCAGCGTATCGGCGAGACGGTCGCGCTGCTCGTCTGAAAGCTGAAGCGAGCGCCGCGTCTCGATCGAGATCGCGGTGAACGGCGCATGCAGCCGATCGGCGAGCCGCTTGGTGTAACGCACGAGGCTGGCCGCGCGCGGATCCTCGCTGACGCAGACGAGAATGCGTTCGCCCGCGGCCCAGGGACCGGCGATGGCGTTCGCCTGCATGTGGGTGAGCAATTGCTCATCGACCCGCTCGGCCGTTCGCCGCAACGCCAGCTCGCGCAGCGCCGTGAGGTTGCCCGGCGAGAAATAGTGCTCCAGCGCCCGCTCGGCTTGCCGGGACACATAGACCTTGCCCTCCTTCAACCGCTGGATCAGATCGTCCGGCGTGAGGTCGATCAGCTCGATCGCGTCCGCACGGTCGAACACCGAATCCGGCACGGTTTCGCGCACCCGCACATGGGTGATCTGGGCGACGACGTCGTTCAGGCTCTCGATGTGCTGGATGTTGACGGCGGTGTAGACGTCGATGCCGTGGGAGAGCAGTTCCTCGACGTCGAGATAGCGCTTCGGATGGCGGCTGCCGGCCGCGTTGGTGTGGGCGAGCTCGTCGACCAGCGCGATTTTCGGCCGCCGCGCGATGACGGCGTCGAGGTCCATCTCCTCGACGATCTGGCCGCGGTACTCGAGCCTCTGGCGCGGGATCGCTTCCAGCCCGCGCACCAGCGCCTCGGTCTCGGCCCGGCCGTGGGTTTCGACGAAGCCGATCACGACATCGATGCCCGCCTTGCGCTTGGCATGGGCGCTTTGCAGCATCTCGTAGGTCTTGCCGACACCGGGGGCGGCGCCGACGAAGATCTTCAGCTTGCCGCTCGCACTCTCCTCCCGGCGCGCGGCTTCCAGCAGCGCCTCGGGAGACGGACGTTGTTCGGGATCGCGGCGCTCCTGGACCATCAGGCGAATATAATCATCCGGACGCCGCGAGCCTAGACCGCTACTTCGCGGCGGTACGGTCGAGCGCGAGATTCAGCGCCAACACGTTAACCCTGGGCTCGCCCAGCAAGCCGAGGAAACGGCCCTGGACGTTGGAGGCCACAAGCTGCTTCACTGCATCTTCCGGCATGTTCCGGGCCTTGGCGATGCGGGGCACCTGGAATTGGGCGGCGGCCGGCGAGATGTCCGGATCGAGGCCGCTCGCCGAGGTCGTGACGAGGTCGACCGGGACGGCCGCGTTCGGGTTCTCCGCCTTCAGCTTGTCCACGTCCTCCTTCAGCCGGTCGGCCAGCGCCTTGCTGGTCGGGCCGAGGTTGGAGCCACCCGAATTGGCGGCGTTGTAGGGCGCGGGCACCGTCTTGGTCGAATCATTCGGGTCCGGCGCCAGCGTCGCCGAGAGGCGGCCATGGAAATATTTGTCGTCCTTGAACTCCTGCCCGATCAGGGCGGAGCCGATCACCTTGCCGTCTTTCTCGATCAGGCTTCCGTTCGCCTGTGCGGGGAAGATCGCGCTGGCGATCCCGGTCATTGCGAGTGGATAGGCCAGTCCCGTGATGGCGGTGAGCACCAGCAACAGAACGATGGCGGGGCGGATTTCTCTAAGCATGTTAGGCCTCCTTTAGGCCAGGTGCAGAGCGACGACGACGAGGTCGATCGCCTTGATGCCGACGAAGGGAATGACGATGCCGCCGAGGCCGTAGATCAGCAGGTTACGGCGCAGCAATGCACCGGCACCGACAGCTCGGTAAGCAACGCCCTTCAGCGCCAACGGGATCAGCCCGATGATGATCAGCGCGTTGAAGATGATCGCCGACAGGATGGCGCTCTGCGGGCTCGACAGGTTCATGACGTTGAGCACGTTGAGCTGGGGGTAGAACGCCAGGAACATTGCGGGGATGATCGCAAAGTATTTTGCGACATCGTTGGCGATCGAGAACGTCGTCAGCGCGCCGCGCGTCATCAGGAGCTGCTTGCCGATCTCGACCACCTCGATCAGCTTGGTCGGGTTGGAATCAAGGTCGACCATGTTGCCGGCCTCGCGAGCGGCCTGGGTACCGGTGTTCATGGCGACACCGACGTCGGCCTGCGCAAGCGCCGGCGCATCGTTGGTGCCGTCGCCGCACATCGCCACAAGCTTGCCCTTGGCCTGCTCGTCGCGGATCAGCCTGAGCTTGTCCTCGGGCGTTGCCTGCGCCAGGAAGTCGTCGACGCCGGCCTCCGCCGCGATCGCGGCTGCCGTCATCGGGTTGTCGCCGGTGATCATGACGGTGCGGATGCCCATGCGCCGCAGCTCGGCGAAGCGCTCGCGAATCCCGCCCTTGACGATGTCCTTGAGCTGGATGACGCCGAGCAGCTTGCCGTCCTTCGCAACCGCAAGCGGCGTTCCGCCGGCCTTGGCGATCTCGTCGGCGATGGTCTGGATCTCACGGCCGACGTCGGACAGCGCCGTGGACTGGAGGGCACGGGCAGTGTTGCCGGAGGCAACCGCCAGCGTCGCACCGCCACCGATATAGCCGAGCATGGCATCGACCGCGCCCTTGCGCACCGACGAGCCGCCGGCATCGACGCCGCTCATGCGGGTTTGCGCCGTGAACGGGATGAAGGTGGCGCCAAGCTCGGCCATGTCGCGGCCGCGGATGCCATACTTCTCCTTCGCCAGCACGACGATGGAGCGCCCTTCCGGCGTCTCGTCGGCCAGCGAGGCAAGCTGGGCTGCATCCGCCAGCTCCTGCTCGGTGACACCGCGCACGGGACGGAACGCGGTTGCTTGCCGGTTGCCGAGGGTGATGGTGCCGGTCTTGTCCAGCAGCAGCGTGTCGACGTCGCCGGCGGCTTCGACCGCGCGGCCGGACATCGCCAGCACGTTGAAGCGCACCAGGCGGTCCATGCCGGCGATGCCGATGGCAGAGAGCAGCGCGCCGATTGTGGTCGGGATCAGAGTCACGAACAGCGCGACCAGCACGATCACCGAGATCGAACCTCCGGCATAGGCGGCATAGCTCGGAATCGTGACGGTGGCGAACACGAAGATGATGGTGAGGCCGGCCAGCAGGATGTTGAGCGCGATCTCGTTCGGCGTCTTCGCACGCTCGGCGCCCTCGACCAGCTTGATCATGCGGTCGATGAAGGTCGAGCCCTGCGCCGCCGTGATACGAACGCGGATCCAGTCAGACAGCACCTGGGTGCCGCCGGTCACGGCCGAACGGTCGCCTCCGGACTCGCGAATGACGGGAGCGGATTCGCCGGTAATGGCGGCCTCGTTGACCGAAGCCACGCCCTCGATCACTTCGCCATCGGAGGGGATGGTATCGCCGGCCTCGACCAGCACGATGTCGCCGACCTTCAGGCTTGTGCCCGGCACCAGCTTGAAGGGCTGGCCCGCACCTGTCAGCAGCTTGGCCTGACTCTCGGTGCGGGTCTTGCGCAGCGATTCCGCCTGCGCCTTGCCGCGGCCTTCGGCGACCGCTTCGGCGAAATTGGCGAACAGGACGGTAAACCACAGCCAGAGGATGATCTGGAAGGTAAAGCCGAGATTCTCACCACCGGTGACGAGATCGCGCAGGAAGATCACGGTGGTGAGCGCAGCCACGATCTCGACCACGAACATCACCGGGTTCTTGATCATCAGCCGCGGATCGAGCTTGGTGAAGGACGCGCCGATCGCGGGGACCACGATCTTCGGATCCAGCATCGCCGAAACCGCCGTGCGCTTGTTGGTCTTAAGGACAGATTCCATGGACGTAACTCCGAAAGAGCTCGATCAGAAGACGTTGCCGGCGTTCATCGCGAGGTGCTCGACGATGGGGCCGAGCGCGAGCGCCGGGAAGAAGGTGAGACCGCCGATGATCAGGATCACGCCGACGACGAGGCCGACGAACAGCCCGCCGGTGGTCGGGAACGTGCCCGCCGACGGCGGGATCGATTTCTTGGCCGCCAGCGAGCCAGCGATCGCCATCGCCGGGATGATCATGAAGAAGCGACCGACGAACATCGCGCTTGCCAGCGTGAGGTTGTAGAAGAACGTGTTGCCGGTGAGGCCCGCGAAGGCCGAGCCGTTGTTGCCGGTCGCCGAGGTGAAGGCGTAGAGCACTTCGGTGAAGCCATGCGGCCCGGCATTCGCCATCGAGGCCACTGCCGCCGGATAGACTACGCCGACAGCGGTCCAGCCGAGATACATCAGCGGCAGCACCAGGATCGCGAGCATCGCCATCTTGACCTCGCGCGCCTCGATCTTCTTGCCGACATATTCCGGCGTGCGGCCGACCATCAGGCCCGCGACGAAGATCGCGAGCACGACGAACAGCAGCATGCCATAGAGGCCGGCGCCGACGCCGCCGATGACGATTTCGCCGAGCTGCATGTTGATCAGCGGAATCATGCCGCCGAGCGCGGTGAAGCTGTCATGCATCGCGTTGACCGCGCCGCAGGAGGCGGCCGTCGTGACCACGGCGAACAGCGAGGACGCGACGATGCCGAAGCGGACCTCCTTGCCCTCCATGTTGCCGCCGGTCAGGCCGAGCGCCTGCAGCGTCGAGGTGCCGTTGGCCTCGGCCCAATAGGTGACGGCGACGCCGGCGACGAACAGCACGCCCATCACGGCAAGGATCGCCCAGCCCTGGCGCTGATTGCCGACCATGCGGCCGAACACGTTGGTCATGGCCGCGCCGATCAGGAAGATCGACAGCATCTGCACGAAATTCGACAGCGCCGTCGGATTCTCGAAGGGATGCGCGGCGTTGGCGTTGAAGAAGCCGCCGCCATTGGTGCCGAGCATCTTGATCGCGACCTGCGAGGCGACCGGGCCGACCGCGATGGTCTGCTTGGCGCCTTCCAGCGTCGTCGCCTCCACATAGTCTCCGAGCGTCTGCGGCATGCCCTGCGAGATCAGGAACAGCGTGTAGACGACGCAGATCGGCAGCAGCACGTAAAGCGTGGTGCGGGTGACGTCGACCCAGAAATTTCCGACCGTGCGCATCGAGGCGCGCGAGAAGCCGCGAATCAGAGCGACCGCCAACGCAATACCAGTGGCAGCCGATAGAAAATTCTGGTGCGTCAGGCCGACCATCTGCACGAGATAGGAGACCGTGCTCTCGCCGCCGTAGTTCTGCCAGTTGGTGTTGGTGATGAAGGAGATCGCTGTGTTGAAGGAGAGGTCTTCCGCGACCGCGCCCTGCCCGGCCGGATTGAACGGCAGCACCGCCTGCAGCCGCATCACACCGTAGATGATAAGGAAGCCACCGACATGGAACAGCAGCATGGCGACCGTGTAGGTCACCCAGTGCTGCTCGCGCTTCTCGTCGACGCCGGAGAACCAGTAGATGCCGGCCTCGATCGGGCGCAGCACCGGCGAGAGGAACGTCCGCTCGCCGTTGAACACGCGCGTCATGTACCAGCCGAGCGGCTTTGTGAGCGCGACGATGATGACGCAGAAGAGAATGATCTGGAGCCAACCGATCATAGTCATGGAATTAACCCTTCAGGCTTGGTGCCCGGCGCAGCAGCGGCAGGAGCACCGTCAGCAGGCAGACGACGAGCACGGCGTCCGCCAGCAGCAATTCGAGAAGCAGCAGCACGATCAGAACCGCTCGGGCCGCAGCAGCGCGTAGGTGAGGTAGAACAGGAGAGCGAGCGAGACGGCGCCGGCAAGCGCATAATCAAAGAACATGGCGCGCTCCTCACAGCCGTTCGCAGGCATAGGTGTAGCCGACCGCGAGCGCGAAGAAGCCGAAGCCCAGCGCCAGCATCAGAATGTCCATCATGGGATTGCTCCTCGTTGCGCGCATGTGTCCGGCGCAACTTTTTCTCGGGGACCTGGTGACGCTCGGGGGCAAAGCAAAGATGCATTTCCGCGGGCGACAGCAGGACTTTTGACCGTGCTGAAGTGCCACCCCGGGCATAGGTTTTCGAGACGAGGGCTATGGCGAAGATATAGGAATCTCATAAAGGCCGGGGTGAGCGCGACGCTCGCGAGGCAACCTCCACTGTCATCCCGCACAAGCGAAGCGCAGATCCGGGATCCATAGCCACAGGGAGTGGTGTGGCGGAGACTCGGAGTTGCCTGAATTGCGCAGCAAATCCTGCCTGTGGTTATGGATCCCCGCGTGCGCGGGGATGACAGCGGGGGATGAGGCGACTGCGCCCCTCACCCACCCACCGCGCCACTTATGAGATCCCTATATCTCCGGCCCCTCCTTCATCTCGTTTTCAAATGCCCGTTCAGCCATCTTGGAGAGGCCGGCCGACTGACCGACGCCAAATCCAGGAGGCCTGATATGACCGCCGCTCTCCGACGCCTTTCCCCGCCTTCTCTCAGCCAGCAGCTTCGTGCCGCACCGACGATGACCAGGCCATTGATGCTCGACATCATCGACAACGCCTGCCGGCGCTTCCCTTCGCTCGGGCAGAACGAACGGACCGCCCGCGTCGTGCGCCTGGTCGATGCCGAGGCCTGGGCCGATGCCGCGCTGGCGCTGATCGAGCTCGAGCTGCCGATGTGGCAGGTCCGCCGCATCGCCTATGACGAGGGTGAGTGGCATTGCGCGCTCTCGCGCGAACGCGAATTGCCGGACTGGCTGGACGCCGCGGTCGAAGCACACCACGTCGACCTCGCAATTGCCTTGCTGTCGGCCTTCGTTGAAGTTCAGGCCTTGGCCTTGGAGGCATCGCGGCCGAGCGTTCCCACGGTGCGTCCTGCCCCGGCCCCGTTCTACGAGCCCGTCGGCTGCGAGAACTTCCGCTAATTCCGGACGGGTTCGTGCCTTGCCGCAATCCTCGGACATGTCGCCGGCCCTGAGCCCGTCACGGGTGATCGCACGCTTCGCCGTCCGCGTCGTCCTCCTCGGCGCCTTTGCCGCGTTCGGCAGCATCGGCTTCGGGCGAAGCCTCAAAGCGCTGCTCTGGATGTCGATCATCCTGTGTGCGGCTGTCGCCCTTCTCAGGCGCGAGGCGCCTTTCGGTGCCACTCTCAACCATTGGGACGAATGCGCCGCGTTCGGTGCACTGCGGGACATGCGCCCGCCACCTCTGTCAATCGGAAGGAATACATCCGTGAAACTCGTCGAACCTTCCTCGTGCAGCTCGCCCTCGACCATCGTCTTCATCGGCCGCAACCACAGGAGCCAATGGGTCGCCCAGGAACAGAATGGCCTCTATGGCGGCCTGTTCGTCAGCCGCGCCCAGGCCGTCAAATATGCGCTGTTCGAAAACGGGCAGCACCCTGAAACGATCGTCGAGCTGCCGCGCGAGATCGAGCTCGACATGGGCAAGAGCCCCAGCAGCAATAGTGCACGCAGCGCCGCCTGAGCCGGCGCATACAGGCGAAAAGCCATGTTCATCCCTCCCTCTGCCTGGTTCACCGGCTTCATCCCGGATCTGCCGACGCCGTTCGATGCGGCGGACGCAATCGATCTCAAGGCGTTCGCCGCCCTCTGCGAGCGCCAGGTCGCAGCCGGCGTTCCCGCGCTCGTTGTCTGCGAAACGGCCGGCGAAGCGCCGACGCTCTCGCCGGCCGAGCAGGAGCTGATCATCCGCACCGCGGTCGCTGTCGCTCGCGGCCGCGTGCGGGTCATCGCCGGCGCGGTGACGAACGCAACCAGCCACGCCATCGAGCTCGCGCGGCGCGCGGAAGCGGCGGGCGCCGATGCCGTCATGTCGGTGGTGCCGGCCTACAACAAACCGATGCAGGAGGGGATGCTGGCGCATTTCCGGGCCATCGCCGGTTCGACCGAGCTGCCCGTGATCCTGCACGACGCTCCCTCCCGCACGCTGCGCCCGCTCGCCGACGAGACGCTGCTGCGCCTCGTCGAGTCCCGCCAGTTCGTGGGCCTGCGCGATGGCAGCTGTGACGTCACCCGTCCGATGCGTATGAGTCGGCACCTGCCGGCCGGCTTTCGCTTCCTATCCGGCGACGACACCACCGCGTTCGGCTTCATCGCCAGCGGCGGCGACGGGGCGATCTCGGAGATCACCAACATCGCCCCGGATCTGTGCCGTACGATCTTCTCGCAGGTCAGGCAAGGTCGGCTGCAATCGGCGCGCTACCTGCACAAGCGCCTCATTCCGCTGATCGCGTGCCTCGCCAAGGAGAGCCCGGCGGCGCTCAAACACGCCTTGAGCGTGCTCGGCCTGATGTCGCCGGCCACGCGGCTGCCGATCGTCCCGCTGGGCGCCGACGCGCAACGGGAGGTGGTGCGGGCCTTTGCCGCGATCGCCGACGAGGAGCTGATCGATAGTGTCGGGGCGTAGGCCCTCACTTATGACGTTCCTATATCGCCGCATCGCCGCTCATCTCGCAATCCTATGCGGCGCCGCCCATCCTACGAGGCAGATAGCGACGACCGCGGTCGCCGCGCTGATGAGGGAATACCAAAATGTCGATCCTGACTCATGGCTATGACCGCCCTTTCGGCGCGGCGGAACGCCCGGCGCGGCTTTCGGCGGCGCGCAAGACCAGCCTCAAGCGCATCGGGCTTCAGGCGCTGGCCCTGCTCTCGATGGGCAGCGTGCTCACCGCGCTGATCGCGCTGAAGACCGCCATTTATGTGTGGCACCTCCACGCCTGAGGGCATGGGAGACCATCATGACCTTGCTGATGTGTGAAGACGCCGCCATGACCGCGATCGCCCTGCAGGCTGCCCGTGGCGGGCCTGAGGCCAAGCAGGCGGCGACGCTTGGGACGCCGCTAGGGCCGATCGACCCGGATGTCGTCAGCGCGGCCATTCCCGCCTTTTTCATTGGCCGCAACGCCGCCGGCCTCTGGGTCGCGCGCGAAGCCAATGGCAGCATCGGCGGCCTGTTCCTGTTCAAGAGCTCCGCGATCGATTTCGCCAACCGCCAGAGCAAGCCGGAGCGATGCGCCCTAGTGTTTCCCACCGAGACGTTCGAGCTCGACATCGAGAACCGCGGCAATCCGCTGATCGTGCTGGCAGAGCGAACGAGGCGGCTCCTTGCACGCATGACCACAAGGCGGCGGCCATGATCGAGCTCAAGATCGCCATCCTGGTTGCATTGATGACCGCATTGCTGCTCGGCATGCGCATCACCGCGACCCCGGCCTCGGACAAGTAGCATGCAGCTCCTCAAGGGAAATCCGGAGCAGGCTGTCACCACGACGATCCTGGTCATGACGCTGAGCCTGATCTGGGGCGCGGTCCTGACGCTCGTGATTACGCTGCTCGCACGCGGGCTCGGGGTTTAGGTCTCCGTACGGCGGCCGACCACAGACTGATCATGGCTGCCTATGAGCCGAACAACCGGGCGCGGTGCCTGCTTCAGACCGCTTGTCTCCCTCGAAACAATCCGGCCGATCTGGCGCAATTTAACGGAACCGTGTAGATCGGTTTCATGAGCATCAGCAGCGTCAACGTCGTCGCCCACCCCCTGGTCCAGCACAAGCTTTCCCTGATGCGGGAGAAGGACCGCTCGACCAAGAGCTTTCGCGAGATCCTGAACGAGATCGGGATGCTGCTCGGCTACGAGGTGACGCGCGACCTGCCGCTGGAGCTGGTCGAGATCGAGACGCCGATCGCGCCGATGCAGGCCCCGAAGATCGCCGGCAAAAAACTTACGCTGGCGCCGATCCTGCGCGCCGGCGTCGGCTTCCTCGACGGCATGCTGGCGCTGATGCCCTCGGCGCGCATCGCCCATATCGGGCTCTACCGCGACCCCGAGACATTGCAGGCCGTGGAATATTACTTCAAGGCGCCGCAGGACCTGTCCGACCGCACCGTGATCCTGATGGACCCGATGCTGGCGACCGGCAACTCGGCCTGCGCGGGTGCCTCCCTGCTCAAGGCGCGCGGCGCCCGCGACATCCGCTTCGTCTGCTTGCTGGCCGCGCCCGAAGGCATCGCGCAGTTCCAGAGCGAGCATCCCGACGTGCCGATCTGGACCGCAGCGATCGACGAGCGGCTCAACGACCACGGCTACATCGTGCCGGGCCTCGGCGATGCCGGCGACCGGATGTTCGGCACCAAGTAGACAGGTTTGCGCGATCGGGTTACTCCGGTTGGCATGAGTGCCAATGAATTTTCGCTGCAATCGCTGATCGCCACCGGGACCGCCGCCGATCCCGCCTTTGTCTTCGACGGCACGCCCGTCTCGCGCGCGGAGTTCTCTGCCAAGGTCGAGTGGACCGCCGCCTGGCTTGCGGCCCAGGGCATCGGCCAGGGCGACGTCGTCGCGGTCTGGCTGGTCAACCGGGTCGAATGGATCGCGCTGCTGTTCGCGGCCGCGCGCCTCGCCGCAGTCGTCGCCGCCGTCAACACGCGCTACCGCAGCGCGGAGGTCGCGCATCTGCTCAAGGTCTCCGGCGCCAGGCTGATGGTGGTCGAGGCCGCGTTCCGCTCGATCGATTTTGCCGCCATTCTCGCCGATATCGCCAGGGACGACGTGCCGGCGCTGCAAGAGCTTGCGGTGGTCGGCGCGGATGCGATCCCCGCGCAATGGCCGTGCATCCGCTTCGACGCCTTCGACGAGACTTATCCGCCTGCCCCGCATGCGCAGAACGATATCGACCTGCCGGTGCTGCTCTACACCACGTCGGGCACGACCAAGGGACCAAAACTCGTCGCGCATTCGCAGCGAACGCTGGCCACGCACGCCGCCTCCGTCGCCGAAGCACTCAAGCTCGATCCGCAGCGCCATTCGCTGCTAGCGATACTGCCGTTCTGCGGCACGTTCGGCATGACCAGCCTGCTCGGCTTCATCGCCGCGGGCGCGACCGTGCATGTGCTCGATGCCTTCGAAGCTGCGCCGGCGTTCCAAATCCTCAGCAAGCACAAGATCACGCATTCGTTCGGCTCGGACGAGATGTTCCGCCGCATCCTTGCGCTCACCGACGCGCCGCGCCCCTTCCCGCATCTCGAAATCTGCGGCTACGCCGCGTTTCAGCCCGGCTGGCGCGAACTGGCCGCGGAGGCCGAGGTACGCGGCATGCCGCTCTATGGCCTCTACGGTTCGAGCGAGGTGCAGGCGCTGTTCTCGATCGCACGCCCCGGTGACGCCTTCGCCGACCGCATCGAGGGCGGCGGCTGGCCGATGTCAGCCGATGCAAAAGTGCGCGTGCGCGACATGGAGACCGGCGAGCTTGCGGCCCAAGGTGTCTCTGGTGAGATCGAGATCAGCGCGCCGTCGCGCTTCCTCGGCTACTTCAACAACCCTGAAGCCACGCACGATGCGATCACTGCCGACGGCTTCTTCCGCACCGGCGACATCGGCCGGCTGCGCGGCGACGGCGCCTTCGTCTACGAGACCCGGGCGGGCGATGCGATGCGACTCGGCGGCTTCCTGGTTGCGCCGGGCGAGATCGAGGACGAGCTCAAATCCTGCACCGGCGTCGCCGACGCCCAGGTCGTCGCGATCGATCTGAAGGACCAGGCGCGCTGCGTCGCCTTCGTGATCCCGGCAAGGGAGCCCCCGCAGCAGGAGACACTGATTGCCCGCCTGCGCGAACGGCTCGCCGGCTACAAGGTTCCGGCGCGGATCTATGTCGTGGACGCCTTCCCGGTCACCGACAGCGCCAACGGCGTCAAGATCCAGCGCGCCCGGCTTCGCGCCATGGCGATGGAGCGCATCGCCGCCGAATGAGCCCGGCCTATTTCAGGTAGCTCGACAGATTCAGACTCAGGATCTTGCCCAGCGCCGAATAGGATGCCGTGAGCTGCGCCTGGTAGGTCGAAAGCTGCGCCGTGACGGCGGCGACATCGACGCTGGTGAGGTCGTTCGACAGCGTCTCGGCATAGCTCTTGTAGTCGGTCTGGCGGGCGCTCGCGGTTTCGATCGAGGACGCGGCGCTGGAGAGCTTCGCCTGCGCGGCCGCAGTATCGTCGAGCGCCGTGCTGGCAAGGTCGAGCGCACTGGTGATGTCCGCGGACGACAGCGAGGTGCTGTTGGCGACGAATTTCAACACGCGCATCACCTCCTCGAATGCCGAATTGTTAGCGGTGACGCCGTAGGACACGGTTTCATCGGCCGCGACCCGCACCGAGGCGATCTCGTTGTCGCCGTTATAGTAGCTGGTGTCCGCCGTCGTGGCGGAGCCTGTGCCGGACGAAAAGCTGGTGAGATCGACCGGCGCCGTGTCCGTCTTGCCGCCGGCGAAGACATACTGGCCGTCATATTGCGTATTCATCAGCGAGCCCATCTGCTCCAGCATCTGCTGGGCGGAGCTGATCACGGAATTCACCTCGGTCGAACTCCCCGTCGAAGCGGCGCTGAGCTGGGAGCGCAGCTGGGTGAGGATGTCGGTCACCGAGCCGACAGCCGAATACATCACCTGAACCTTGCTGTCGGCGAGCGTGGCGGCATCGATGTAGGATTGCGCACGCGTCACCGAGACCTGGAGATTGACGACATGCTGCGCGTCCGAGCCGTAGCCGCCGAAATCGGTCGAGACGACGCCCGAGGATTCCTGGATCTGCATGTTGGCCATGACCGATTCCACGCGCATGGCATCGGCGATCATCCGGTTCGACTGGGCGAAGGTGGCAACCCGCATCGCGACCATCAGCGCGCCCCTTACGTCGATTGTACGGCGGTCAGCAGCGCCGAGTACATGGCGTTGATGGCCTGGATCAGGGCCGATGCCGCCGAATATTTGTTCTGAAGCGTGCTCAGATTGGCGGATTCCTCGTCGAGGTTGACGCCGGACTGTGACGCTAGCGAGTTCGCACAGGTCGACTGCGCGGTTTCCTTGGCGGTGTAGTTGGTTGACGCCTGCGAGGCCTTGCTCGACACGTCCGACACGACGGCCGAGACGTAGTCGGCCAGCGAACCGGTGTTGGCGGCAAGCCCCCCGGTAGACGCGAATGTCCGCGAGCCCGTCAACGCATCGTAGAAGGCATTGATCACCGTGGCCGAGCCCGACGACAGCACCGAGCTGCCGACCGTCAGGCTCGACGACGAATCCAGCGTCGCGAGCTGGAGCTCGCTCGTTCCGGACGGGATCTTGCTGTTGACCGCGATGTCAGAGGCACTCGTTCCGGTCACGAGATCGTTGAGGCCGAAATACTCGGAGAACCCCTCGCTGGAGCTTCCCACCGAGCTCGTCATCTCGTTGATGGCGACGCCGTTGCCGGAGCCGGTCGCCGTGATCGAGAGATGGCCGTCCGAATCGACCGAGGCGGACAATTCCGAGATGCCGTTGATCGCGGTGACGAGATCGCCGACCGTGGCATAGGACGACAGGTCGAGATCACCATAGGAGACCAGATTGCCGCTCTGGTCGGTGACGGCCAGGCGCACCGTCCCGGAGCCGGACAACGCCGAGCTGCTGGTCACTGATGTCGTCCCGGTCAGGCTGGTCGGTGCCGGCTCCGAAGAGGCACCGTTCGAGACGCTGTTCATCACGGACGCCAGCTGCTGTGCGAGCTGGTCGAGCTGGGACTGCGCGTCGGGCAGCGTGTCATCGCGGAGCGTGATCAGCGCGCCGATGTCACCGCCCGTGATCTGTGAGGTGATGTCGACCCCGTTTACCGAGATCGCGCTGAAGCCACTGGATGAGGAGCTGGCCGTATAGGTCGTCGCCGCAGTCACGTTGGCCGCGGCGGTATAGCTGATTGCATGCGCGGAACTGTCGACCAGCGCCTGCCCGGACGTGGTGTAGATCTGGAGGTCGCCGTTCGTCGTCGTGAAATAGCTGACGTTCATCTTGGAAGCGAGGTCCTGCAGCGCGGTATTACGCTGGTCCTCCAGGTCCGCGGTCGACTGGCCGGTCGCAGCCGTCTGCTTGATCTCGGCGTTGAGGTCGGCGATCTGCTTCAGGTCCGCATTGACGTCGTCGATCGAGGACGCGATGTCCTGGTCGGCATCCGATCGAAGCTTCTGGACCCCGCTCGATGTCTCCCGCAACTGGCTCGCGACGTCGTCGAGCGCGCTGATGACGTTGGATTGCAGCGAGGCGCTGCTCGGCGTGCTCGCCAGCGACGACAGCGCCGATTCCAGCGAGGCGATGCTGTTGGCGAGCGAGGTCCCGGACGACGAATCGCCGCTGCTGCTGATCGAACCGTAGAGCTTCTGGAGCGACGTCAGATAGGTGTTGGCGGTGTCGGCCGCGCCGAGATCGGAATCCGCGCTGACCAGCGACTTCAACAGCAGCTTGTCGACCGTCGAGGTGATGCCCGTCACCGTAACGCCGGTGCCGACACCGTTGGTGACGCTGCTCGACTGGGTCGCGGACTTCTTGGTGTAGCCGGTCGTGTCTGCGTTCGAGATGTTCGACGACGTCACGCTGATCTGCACGGACGTCGCCGACAATCCGCTGAAGGCGATCGATCGTGCGATATCGAGCGACACGGCTTCCCTCGCTTCGTCAGGCGCTGCAGCTGGTGCCGCTGGAAACAGCGCGGGCGGCAGTCACACGGCCGGACGCGCCATAGGGCGACACGGCCGCGATCTGCTCCCGGATCGCCTGCATGACAGCCTCGATCCGGCGATTGCTGGCCTCGATCGCCGCGCGCAGGCGCACCAGATTCTCGTCCATCGCTGCACGCAGCTTCAGAATGCGCTCCAGGAGCTGCTCGCGCAGCATGCGGTCCCTGACTGTCAGGCCGGTCGTCCCCGCCGCGCACTCGGCCACGGTCCGTTCGAAAATCTCCGCCAGCTTGTTCTTTTCATCGACCTGCTTCAGGCGCGAGGCCGGCAGACCCCTGGCAAGCTCGGCATTCTCCTCGGCGACCAGCGCGGTCAGCGTATCGATCAGCGTGATCAGCGACTTGATCCTGATGTCGCCGCTCGCGACGTTCGTCCTTGCGGCTTGGCTGTTGGCTTACCGCATCCTGGAGATCGCGCCGGGACAACGCATCGCCAACGATTTCTTCGCTCACCAGGCGGCCGACGACGCAGTCATGACCGCCCGCCATCTCTTTCCCTGACGGACATCACAAGATGTTCAAGACCATCATCCTGCTCACCGACACCGTGCAACAGCAGCAGCCGCTGGCCAATCTGCTCCGCGAGCACAATCGCCACCTCGCCTTCTGTTCGGCACTGCGTGCCCAGGACCTCGGCGCCATCGCGCCGGAGCTGCTGACCCAAGCGCGGCTGGTGTCCTTTGCTGCCGATGTCGCCGTCCCTGAAAAGTTTCTGCTCCGGCTCGGCTATGGCGCCTACAAGTTCTACGCCGCGCCGACGCAATATCCGGGTTTGCCGCCGGCACCCGACGAGAGCGATGAGGATCCGCACTGCTATTCCGTGATCGCGCAGTCGATGACGATCTGGCCCGACTTCAAGAAAGTGGTCGGCCTGGAAACCGTGACGATCCCCGACGGCACCGTGCCCGCCGAACGTGAGCGGCTGGTGTTCTCCCGCCTCGCGCATCTGTTCTGGCAGCTGTCGGGCATGATCGCCGGCGAGGCGACCGATCTCCCGGGGATCATCGGGGCCAGCGAGAGCCAGCGGCCGACGCTCGCGATGTTGAACTGAGTTATCGCGCAGAACTTCCGAGCTGCGCCGACAGGGCATCGCGATGCTCGGGCCCGGCGATCGCGATCATGCGGCGCGCACGCTCGGCAAGACCGCAGCCGCGCAACTCGGCGATGCCCCATTCGGTCACGATGGCATCGACATCGGCACGCGGCGTCGTCACGGTCTCGACATGCGTGACGATCCGGCTCGCGCCATCGGACGCCGTTGCCGGCAGCGCGATGATCGCCCGGCCTCCGCGTGATGCATTGGCCCCGCGTACGAAATCGAGCTGGCCTCCGATCGCCCCGATGGTCACGCCATTCAGCGTCTCGGAATTCACGCTGCCGTCGAGCCCGACCTGAAGAGCCGAGTTGATCGCGACCAACCGGTTGAGCCGCGCCAACACGCCCTGGCCGTGCGTGTAGGACGTCGGCCGCACCGCGACAGCCTTGTTCTCGTGCACGAAGCGGTAAAGCCGATTCGTGCCGATCACCTGGTTGGTGACGGTGATGCCAGCATCGACCCCCTTCTCCGCATTCGTCACCGCGCCGCACTCGATCAGCTCGACGACGGCATCGTTGATCAGGCCGGAATGGATGCCGAGATTGCGCACATGGGACAGCGAGGAGAGGATCGCGTCAGGAATGCGCCCCACGCCGAACTGGAGCGTGCTGCCGTCGACGACCAGGCCTGCCGCATGAGCCGCGATGCGACGCGAGACGTCATCCGGCGGCGGCGATGCCAATTCGACCGGCGGACGGCGGGCCAGCACGCGCACATGGATCGGCACGTCCTCGGGCCATTCCGCACCGAACGTAAAGGGCGCATCCGGATTGATCTCGGCGACGACGAGGCGCGCGCGACGCGCGGCATCGATGACATAGTCGTTGGAAAGGCTGGCGCTGAGCCGTCCCCGGGCCTCCGCAAGCTGCACGAGGACGAAATCCGCACTGTGGCGGCGTGCGGCGAAGTCGGCGCAGAAGGCGCTGTAGTTGCTCGGGATCATTTCGAGCCGACCCGCTTTCGCAAGCCGCCGCGCATTGCCGATCACGCCGTAGCTGAGAAACGACACGTTCGCCGCGCTCGCCGCCGAAAACGTCTCCGAGAACACCGGCCCGACCATCATGCGGAAGGGTGGAAGCTGTGCCGCCTGCGCCATCAGCGCTTCGGTCAGGGTGACGGGCTCCGCCGTCGCCTGCCCGCACACAACGAGATCGCCGTCGCGGATCAGGCCGGAGAAGTCGATCGGCGTCTCCTCCGACATCGCCGCCTCAGTCCAGCAGCGCGAGGCGCGCGGAAGATTCGCCGAGCAGCGTGCGCAGCTCCGTCTTCACGATCTTGCCATAGCTGTTCTTCGGCAGTTCGCCGGCGAGGTAGTAGTGCTTCGGCCGCTTGAAGCGGGCGATCCAGGCGTTGCACATCTGGTCGAGCTCATCCCGCGTGACCGCCCTGCCCGCAACGGGAACGACGATCGCCACGACCTCCTCACCCCAATCCGGATGCGGCCGGCCGATCACGGACACCTCGGCAACAGCCTCGTGCCGCAGCAGCACCTCCTCGACCTCGCGCGGATAGATGTTGGTGCCGCCGGAGATGATGACGTCCTTGGAGCGATCCTTCAGCGTCAGGAACCCATCGGTATCGAACGCGCCCATGTCGCCGGTGTAGAGCCAGCCGCCGCGCAGCGTGCTCGCGGTCGCATCCGGGTTCTGCCAATAACCGGACATCACGGTATCGCCGCGCACGATGATCTCGCCGATCTCACCAGGTGCAACGTCCTGCCCCGCTTCGTCCACGGTGCGCACTTGCACGACGCCTTGCGCGATGCCGACCGAGGCCAAACGCTCCTCGTGGCGCCGATGCCCGGCATCGGCGTGCATGGATCTCGACAGGTACGTGATGGTCATCGGCGTTTCGCCCTGACCGTAGATCTGTACAAGCTTTGGTCCGAACACGGCGAGCGCCGCCCTGCAATCGGCGACATACATCGGGCCGCCGCCATAGATGATGGTCTTCAGTCCTGGCGCGGTCGCGCCCGCTGCTTCCGCGGCGACCGTCAAGCGCCGCACCATGGTGGGCGCGGCGAAGAAGGAAATGCCGTTTCGCTTCGCCGTCAGCTCCAGGATCTCGTTCGGCTCGAAGCGACCGCTCTCGGGAATGATCTGCGCGCCCATGCCGATCACATGCGGCACCATGTAGAGGCCGGAGCCGTGCGACATCGGCGCGGCGTGGAGCAGCGCCTCCCCGGGGACGACCGGATTGATCTCGGCGAGATAGGTCAACGACATCGCAAGCAGGTTGCGATGGCTCAGCACTGCCCCCTTGGGCCGGCCGGTGGTACCGCTGGTGTAGAAGATCCAGGCGGGATCGGCGATCGCGACATCGGCGATGGCGATGCCGTCGGCCATCTCCAAGGCGCGATGCTCGGCCGAACCAATCTCGACAATGCGCGGCTTGACTGCCGCGATCGACAACGCTTCTGACGCGACGCTCGCCATGTCCTCGGTCACGAAGACGACTGCCGCACCCGAATTGTCGAGAATGAACGCGACCTCGCGTGGATGCAGCTTCGCGTTGATGGGAACGGCCACCAGCCCGGCGTGCCAGCAGGCATAGAGGCAGGCGACATAGTCAGGCACGTTCTTCATCAGCAAGGCGACGCGGTCGCCTTTGATCAAACCAAAGCGCTGCTGCAACGACGCGGCCAGCGAGGCCACCGTCGCGGCGAGCCGGCCGTAATCGGCAACCAGCGTCCCCCCTTGAACAGCGCCGGCGCGGACGCATCCGCTTTGGCGGCGCGCAGGAGATGGTGAGCGAGGTTCATGGCGATCCTTCCCGAGCCCTCCGCCTAGTACGACTTCGCCAGTCCCAGCACCTTTTCCGCGATGAAGCTGAGCGCGAGCTGCGGGCTGACCGGTGCGATGCGCGGGATCAGACTTTCACGCAAATAACGTTCGACGTGAAACTCCTTGGCATAGCCGAAGCCGCCATGAGTCATCACCGACTGCTCGCAAGCCTGGTAGCCGGCTTCGCCCGCGAGATATTTTGCAGCGTTGGCTGCGGCCCCGCACGGCATGCCCTTGTCATACTGCCAGGCCGCCGACATCACCATCAGCCAGGCGGCTTCCAGCTCGACCCAGTTCACCGCCAGCGGATGCTGGATGCCCTGGTTCTTGCCGATCGGACGGTTGAACACGACGCGCGTCTTGGCATATTCGCTTGCGCGCGACAGCGCGACCTTGCCGAGACCCACCGCTTCCGCCGCGATCAGGATGCGCTCGGGGTTCATGCCTTCGAGGATGTACTGAAAACCCTTGCCCTCTTCGCCGATGCGATCCTCCATCGGGATCTCGAAATCCTCGAAGAACAGCTCGTTGGAATCGACGATCTTGCGGCCCATCTTCTCGATCTCGTGGACCTTGATCTTCTTGCGGTCGAAATCCGTATAGAACAGGCTGAGGCCGTGGGTCGGCGAGCGCACCTCCTCCAGCGGCGTGGTGCGCGCCAGCAGCAGGATTTTGTGCGCGACCTGTGCCGTGGAGATCCACACCTTCTGGCCGTTGACGATGTAGCGGTCGTTCTTGGCCACCGCACGGGTCTTGAGCTGCGTGGTGTTGAGGCCGGTGTTGGGTTCGGTGACGGCGAAGCAGGCCTTCTCGCGGCCCTCGACCATCGGCGGCAGCATGCGCTTGCGCTGCTCTTCGGTGCCGAACACCACGACGGGATTGAGTCCGAACACGTTGATGTGCACCGCGGAGGCGCCGGACATGCCGGCACCGGATTCCGCGATGGTGCGCATCATGATCGCGGCCTCGGTGATACCGAGGCCGGAGCCGCCATATTCCTCCGGAACGCAGATGCCGAGCCAGCCGGCATCGGCCATCGCCTTGTGGAAGTCGTGCGGAAAGCCGCCGTCATGGTCCTTCTTCAGCCAATAGGCGTCGGGAAAGTCTTCGCAAACTTTTGCGATGGCGTCGCGAATGGCTTCCTGCTGGTCGGTGAGCGCGAAATCCATGGTGTTGATCTCCTATTGGGAGCCGCGAGAGCTCCGATCCTAGCGCCCCATCTGCGAGGGCAGCCAGAGAATGATCGAGGGAAACGCCACCAGGATCGCGATCGCGATCAGGTGCGCGATGAAGTGCGGGAAGGTGCCGTGGAACACCTCCGCCACCGGCCGCTTGGCATAGCGGGCGACGATGAAGCAGTTCAGCCCGACCGGCGGCGTGATCATGCCGACCTCGGCGGTGACGATCTTGATGACGCCGAACCAGATCGGGTCGAAGCCCAGCGTCTTGATCAGCGGCAGCACGATCGGCACGGTCAGCACCAGGATCGCGATCTGGTCCATGAACGAGCCGAGCACGATATAGCCGCACAGGATCAGCGTGATGATGACCCAGCGCGAGGCCGGCAAGCTACCGATCCAGGCGACGAGGTCCTGCGTCACATGGGTTAGCGTGAAGAAATAGCCGAAGATCGATGCGCCGACCAGGATCATGATGATCATGCAGGTGCCGTGGCAGGCGCGCAGCAGCGTGTGGTAGAGTGAGCTAGGCGTGATCTTGCCCTTGACGATCGCGAGCAGGAAGGCGCCGAACGCGCCGAAGGCGGACGCCTCCGTCGGCGTTGCGACGCCGAGATAGATCGTGCCCGTCACGAGCGAGAACAGCACCACCATTGGCGAGACCTGCCACAGCAGCGCGAATTTTTCCCGCCACGGCACCGACTTCGCGGCCGGTGCGCGCGAGGGATCCTGCCAGACCAGGAAATAGATCGTCGCCATGATGGTGAACGTCACCAGGATCGCCGGGATGATGCCGCTGATCAGCAGCTTGCCGATGTTCACTTCGGCCAGCAGGCCGAAGATGACGAGCGCGACGCTGGTCGGCAGCAGCATCGACAGCGTACCCGAGATGGCGACGACGCCCGCGGCCATCTTCGGCTCGTAGCCCTGGCGGATCATCGCCGGCAGGCTGGTCGAGGACAGCGTCGCGGCGGAGGCCGTCGAGGTGCCGCAGATCGCGCCAAAGCCGGCGCCCGCAAGCGCGGTCGCCATGCCGAGACCGCCGGGAATGCGGCCGACCCAGGCAGATGCCGTCTTGAACAGATCGTCCGCGACGCCCGAGAGCAGCACCAGATCCGCCATCAGCAGGAACATCGGGATGGTGATCAGCTCGTAGGACGAGACGGTCGAGAGCGGCGCGGTTTGCAGGATGCCGAACAGCGTGGACCATCCGCCGACCATCACGAGGCCGACCGAGCCTGAGAAGGCCATGGCGAAACCGACGGGCGTGCCGAGCGCGAGCAGGCCGAACAGCAGGGCGAGAACGATGAAGGGTGTCATGGATATCGCCCGTTACTCGAAGCTTCTGGCTTCGCCGACGCCGGTCACCGGCGGCAGCGGATAGAGGTCGCGCCCGCTGACGAGGCTCAGCACGTTGCCGACGAGCTGGAGCGCGAGCCGCAGCACCAGCACGCCGCAGCCGAACGGCACCAGCGCCGCCGAAATCCAGGTCGGCCAGGGGATCGCGCCCGACAGCACGTCGTGCTGCTCGTAGTTCTCCAGCGCGCGCTCGAACCCGACCTTGCAAATCAGGATGAACACGAACAGGCCAACGAGCGCGGTGACGATCTCGGACAACCGCCGCCCGGTCAGAGAGAAGCGCGACAACAGGATGTCGACGCCGACATGGACATGCTCGCGCAGGGCGTCCGACAGCGTGAAGAAGAACACGCCGGCGAGGAGATAGAGCCCGATCAGGTCATAGGTGAAGGAGAACGGGCTGTTCAGCGCGTAACGCATGAATACGTCGGTCACGACAAGTATCATGATCACGAACATGAACATCACCGCGATCACCGTCAGCGCGCGTTCCAGCGCGCCGAGCACATCTCCTGCCCGTTTGATCACCTCTCACGCCTCCCCAATGGTTGTCTGATTACTTGGCGCCGCCGGCGGCAAGCAAGTCTTCGAATTCCTTCAGCGCGGCGGAGGCCTGCTTGCCGCGGCTGTCGAGTCCGCTCGCCCACTCCTTGCCGACACCCTTGAGCTTCTCCTTGATCTCGGTGCGTGTCGCCTCCGGCAGCGGATCGAAGCTGACGCCTTCGCCTTGCATCTGCTTCTTGGTGACTTCGCCTTCCTTGTCGACGTCGGCGCAAGCCTTCGGCGTGATCGCCTCCGAGGCCTCGTTCATCGCCTTCTTCACGTCGTCGGGCAGCTTGTCCCAGACCGACTGGTTGATGGAATAGGCGACGATGAAGCTGCCGAAGCTGACGCCTTCGGTGGCGTGCTTGACCAGCTTGTCGAGGCCGTAGGACACGACGCTGTCGAGCGGGAACAGCAGGCCATCCATCGTGCCGCGCGACAACGATTCATAGGCGTCGGGCGCGGCCATGCGCACCGGCACGGCGTTGAGCGCACGCAGCGTCAGGTCCTGCGCGCCGCCCGTGGTGCGCAGCTTCAGGCCCTGCATGTCCTTGATGGTTTCCACCTTCGACTTGACGGTCCACACCTGGTAGGGCGGCAGCACCACGGCCAGCAGCAGCTTGATCTTGTTCGGCGCGTATTCCTGCTTGGCGAGAATGCCTTCACGCGCGGTCTTCCAATAAGCGAGCGTGCCCTGGCAGCTGGTCGCGAACGCGCCCGGCAATTGCGCGACTTCCGACAGCGGCATCTTGTCGGAGACATAGGACGGCCCGATGTAGCCGATATCGACCACGCCGGACTGCGTCAGCCGCAGCATGTCCGCTGCCTTGCCGATCTGCTGGTTCGGATAATAGGTGAAGGTCACCGCACCATTGGTGCGCTTGGTGACGTCGTCGATCCAGGGCTTGAGCATCAAGCGGACGAGATAGTGGCCGGCGGGGAAGCTGTCGGCGACCTTCAGCTCCAGCGCCTGCACCGGAAGCGTCGAGACCGGCAGCGAAAGAGCGAGCACCGCGGCGGCCCAGATCAGGTTCTTCTTCATTTCGTTCTCCTTGACGCGTCCCCACGCCGAAGGCGGCAGCCAATTGCTGCAACGCCGTCCGACCCTCGCTCCACTTCTTGCTTGAGGAAAATGTACATATATGTGAATTTATCTGTCAAGTATATGAACTATGCATAGCGCTATGCGCGTATGCAACGGTTCTCTGAATTGACATCGTCATTTTATGAACTCTAACTCCACGTATATGAATTCATTCAACGAGGCCCCATGGGACCGCTCGCCGGCTTCACCATTCTCGACCTGACCTCGGTGCTGATGGGCCCCTACGGCACCCAGGTGCTGGCGGACATGGGCGCCGACGTCGTCAAGGTGGAGAGTCCCGAGGGCGACATCGTTCGCCAGATCGGTCCCGGTCGCACGCCCAGCATGGGCGGGATGTTCCACAATGCCAACCGCGGCAAGCGCAGCATCGTGCTCGATCTGAAGAAGCCGGAGGGACGTGACGCGCTGCTGCGGCTGGCCAAGCGCGCCAACGCGCTCGTCTACAATGTGCGCCCGCAGGCGATGGCGCGGCTCGGCCTCGACTACGAGACGCTTCGCTCGGTCAATCCCGCGCTCGTCTATGTCGGTGCTTTCGGCTACGGCCAGTCCGGTCCCTATGCCGCAAAGCCCGCTTACGACGATCTGATCCAGGGCGCGGCCACCATCCCCACACTGCTCGCGGCCGCCGGCGACGGTACGCCGCGCTACGTGCCCGTCACCATTGCCGATCGCATCGTCGGCCTGATGATGGTCAACGCGATCATGGGCGGGCTGATGCACCAGCAGCGCACGGGCATCGGGCAGCGCATCGACGTGCCGATGTTCGAGTCGATGACAGAGTTCGTGCTGGTCGATCATCTCGGCGGGCTGACTTACGATCCGCCGCTCGACCATGGCGGCTATGCCCGCCTGCTCTCGCGCTATCGAAAACCCTACAAGACAAGCGACGGCTATCTCTGCGTCCTCATCTACAACGACAAGCACTGGCGCAGCTTCTTCGAGGCGATCGGACGCTTGGAGTTCCTGCAGCAGCCGCGCTTCGCCAACCACGCGGCGCGTACCAAACACATCGACGAGATCTACGAGGAGATCGGCCAGATCTTCGCGACGCGCACCACCGCGGAATGGCGCGAACTGCTGGAGCGCGCCGACATTCCGGTGATGCCGATGCACACGCTGGAGACGATCCTCGAGGACCCGCATCTCAAGGCGATCGACTTCTTCAGGACGGTGGATCACCCCGTGGAGGGCCGCATCCGCCAGATGCGCGTTCCCTCGACCTGGAGCGTGACCCAGCCGGAAGCCGCCGGCCCAGCGCCGACGCTCGGCCAGCACGGCCGCGACATTTTGCGCGAGGCCGGCTTCTCGCCGGACGAGATCGAGCATCTCGCAGAGCAAAAGGCAGTTCACCTGGCCGCACCGCCCTAACGGCAGCGCGGGCCAAAATCGCAGAACACAGGGAGGAAACCGCGATGGCCGGACTTTATTTCGAGGACTTTTCCGTGGGCCAGGAGTTCAGGCATCCGCTGACCCGCACCGTCACGGAGATGGACAACACCATGTTCAGCCTGCTGACGCTCAACCCGCAGCCGCTGCATATCGACGCGCATTTCGCCGAAAAGACCGAATTCGGCCAGCGCATTTTCAACAGCCTTTACACCCTCGGCATCATGATCGGCATGACGGTCTATGATACCACCATGGGAACCACCGTCGCCAATCTCGGCATGACCGACGTGACTTTTCCGAAACCGGTCTTCCATGGCGACACCTTGCGGGCGACGACGAAGGTGCTTTCGTTGAGGGAATCCAAATCGCGCCCGAAAGCGGGCATCGTCGAGTTCGAGCACCACGCCTTGAACCAGAACGACGAGATCGTCGGCAAATGCCGCCGCATGGCGATGATGCACAAGAGGCCGGTCTGATGCGTTCGATGCTGTTCGTGCCGGGGGATTCCCCGCGCAAATTCGAGAAGGCGAGCGAAGGCAATGCCGACGCGCTGATCATCGACCTCGAGGACTCCGTCGTCACCGAGAAGAAGCCGGAGGCGCGCGGTCTGACGCTGACGATGCTGAAGAGCCGCCCTGGCTCGCACCAGCTCTATGTCCGCGTCAACGCGCTCGACACCGGCATGACGCTCGCCGATCTTGCCGCGGTGATGCCGGGCAGGCCTGACGGCATCGTGCTGCCGAAATCGCAAGGCGGCGACGATGTGCGGCAGATCGCAACCTGGCTCGAGGCTTTGGAAGCGGCGGCCGGCATCACGGTCGGCACGACGCGCATCGTCTGCGTCGCGACGGAGACGGCGAGTTCCATCTTCGGTCTCGGCAGCTACAAGGGCTGCTCCCCTCGCCTCGCCGGCCTGATGTGGGGCGCGGAGGATCTCTCCGCCTCGCTCGGCGCCACCGAGAAAGCCTCGGGCGGCGTCTTCCACAGTCCCTATCGCCTCGCGCGCGATCTCTGCCTGATGGCGGCGGCCGCGGCGGAAGTTGCACCGATCGACACCGTCTATACCGACATCGACAACCTCACGGGCCTCGAACAGGAGACGCGCGCGGCGCGGCGCGACGGATTTTCGGCGAAGGCGCTGATCCATCCCAAACATGTCGACGTCGTCAACGCGGCGTTCGCGCCGACGGACGCCGAACGCATCTGGGCAGAAAAGGTGATCGCGGCGTTCGCGAGCAATCCGAACTCCGGCACGCTGCGGCTCGACGGCCAGATGATCGACAAGCCGCATCTTCGCGCCGCGAAGAAGATTCTCGGCCAGAACTAGATCGAGAACCGCCCCACCATGATCGTTCGCCAAGCCGCCAACGTCCTGGAGATCATGGAATTCTTCGCGCAAACGAGGAAGCCGGCGACGCTTGCCGAGATCGCCGAGCATTTCGGCTGGCCGCGCTCGTCGACCTTCAACCTGCTCGCGACGCTGTCGGAGAAGGGCTATCTCTACGAGCCGCGGCCGCGCGCCGGATTCTATCCGACGCCGCGCTGGCTGGCGATGGCGCGGATGATCTCCGAGGTCGAACCGCTGCCGCCATGGACGCACACGCTGGTGGCCGACCTCTCGGCGGAAACCGGCGAGACCGCGTCGATCGTGGCGCCCGCGGGCGTGATGGCGGTGTTCATCGACGTCGTCGAGTCCCAGGCCGCGATCCGCTATTTCGCCACCATCGGCCACCGCGTGCCGATCCACGCCACCGCGAGCGGCCGCGCGCTGCTGCTGCAATATTCGCCGGAAGAACGCGACTCCGTCTATCGCAAGATCGAGTTCAAGCAGTACGGCCCCTCGACGCCGATCAGCATCGAGGCGGTCGAGACCGAGCTGCGCAATTCGATCGAACGCGGCTACTGCCAGAGCTTCGCCGATTACAGCCGCGATCTCGCCGGTGCCGCGATCCCGCTGCCGATCGGCGATCGCCGACTCTCGGTCGTCGTCGCAGGGCCGGAATTCCGGATCGGGCCGAAGGTGGCTGAGGTGGCCGCGCTGATCACGCGCACGGTCGACCGATTGCGGCCGAAGGCGGCAGCGTAGATTAAACGATCTTGATCGACATGTCAGGCAGGCCCTCGAGCTTGCACAGCAGCACATCGCCCTTCACCACCGGGCCGACATTTTCCGGCGTGCCGGAATAGATGATGTCGCCGGTCTTCAGCTCGAACGCTTCCGACAGCTTTGCGATCTGCTCGGCGACGCTCCAGATCATCTTGCCGAGATCCGAGCTCTGCTTCACGGCGCCGTTGATCGCGAGCGAAATGGCGCCCTTCTCGAAATGGCCGGTCTTGCTCGCCGGGTGGATCGGACCGATCACCGCGGCATGGTCAAAGCTCTTGCCGATCTCCCACGGTTTCTTCTCCGCGGCCATGCCGTTCTGGAGGTCGCGCCGGGTCATGTCGAGGCCGAGCGCGTAGCCGTAGACGTGGTCGAGCGCCTTGTCGGCCGGGATATTGGTGCCGCCGGATTTGAGCGCTGCCACCAGCTCGACCTCGTGGTGATAGTTCTTGGTGAGCGACGGATAGGAATGATCGGCGACCTCGCCGACCGCGACGTTCTGGATCGCATCCGTTGGCTTCTGGAAGAAGAACGGCGGCTCGCGGTTCGGATCCGAACCCCGCTCGATCGCGTGCGCGGCGTAGTTGCGCCCGATGCAGTAGATGCGGCGGACCTGAAACACCTGGGTCTCGCCGACGATCGGGATCGAAACCATCGGCACCGGGAAGATCGGCCTCGGTGCGACCTGCGCCGCAGCCGGCGTCACCTCATTGAGGCCCGCCGTGGTCATGGCGGCTGCGGCCGCGAGCACGCTGCGTCGCGTGGTCGTTGTCATGGCTTCACTCCCTGATGTTTTCCGTTTCTTGTCGAAGCGCCAGTCATAAAGCCAAACGACGGGCGGGCCAATGGCCCGCTCTGTACGTCTTAAGTCGCGATGCGGTCGAAGAACGCGCGAACCTTCTGCGCACAGACATCCGGATCCGTCGCGGCGACGTGATAGGAATCCCCGGGCAGAACTTCCAGCTTCGAGCCCGGAATCGTCTCCTGCCATGCCTTCACGGAGGCGACGTCGCCGAGCCCCGAGCCGGTGGTGGTGATCACCAGCGCCGGACGCTTGATCGACGGAAGCTCGCCGGTGACATCGACCGTCGGCACCATTTGCAGAAACGCTTCCAGCGTCGAGGCCTTGGTCTTCGACATCAGCTTGATCCACCAGTCCAGCGCCGCCGGCGGCAGCGACGAGCCGAGCCGGCCGGCCGTGGTCTCGCGCACCCAGGGCTCGACGCCCTGTTCGCGGATCTGCTTGCGCCAGGTCGGCGCCCGTTCGTTGAACGAGGTCAGCGAAGCCGGCGCGCCAACCGCCGCAGCCGCGATCACGCGATCCGGATGCTTAGCGGTGAGATGCATCGCCAGCGTGCCGCCGATCTTGCCACCGACCAGGAAGACCCGGTCGAGCTTCAGTGCATCCAGCATGCGGATGATGTCATCGCCGAGACCAGCAAAACGATAGACGTAGTCGCCCTGCATCGGCGTCGAATCGCCATAGCCGCGCAAATCGGGGCGCACCACCAGATGATGCGTGGCGAAGTACGGCACCCAGCGCCGGAACGCCTCGCCGCTTTCGGCGAGGCCGTGCAGCATCACGACCGGCGGCTTGGTGTCCCAGGGCAGCAGATAATCGTCGATGCGAACCGCAAGCTCGCAATCGTCGCTGACACCGATCTTCCGCAGTTCGCTAGCCATCAGATACACCTCGTTCCACCGCCATCGACATTGATGCAGGTACCAGTAATGAAGGACGCGCGGTCTGAACAGAGGAACGCGACGATGCCGGAGACCTCGTGCGGCTGCCCGACGCGGCCGAGCGGAACCGAGGCGATGGCGGCGGCATTGGTCGCGCCCTGATCCTGCCCCGCGATCGCCGCGCCCTGCGAGATCAGGCTGTCCCAGCGGTCGGTCTGCACCGGACCGGGATTGACGCCGGTGACCAGCACGTTGTCCGGCGCGCACTCCTCGGCCAGCGCCAGCGTGAAGTTCAGCAGCGCCGCATTCACAGCACCACCCGCCATATAGGCCGCGCGCGGCTGATGCCCGCTGCGGCCAATGATGTTGATCACGCGGCCCCAGCGCCGGTCGCGCATCTCCGGCAGCACGTTGCGCGCACAGCGCATGTAGCCGAGCAGCTTCAGCTCGATCGATTTGGCCCAAATCGCATCCGGCGTCTCCGCGATCCGGCCCATCGGCGAGGCCCCGGCATTGTTGACGAGGATGTCGATGCGGCCGAAGGCCTCGCGCGCGGTCGCCATGGCGCGGTCGATGTCGTCGGGCCTGGTCATGTCGCCGGCACAGGCGATCACACGCCGGCCGGTGTCCCGCGACATCTCCGCGGCTGCCGCGGCGAGCCGCTCGGCGTCGCGCGCAACGATGACGACATGCGCCTGCTCGCGCGCAAGCTCGGCGGCAATGGCACGGCCGATGCCGATGCTGCCGCCGGTGACGACGGCAACCTTGCCGCCCAGATTGAGATCCATGCTGCGGTCCTAATCCACGGTGGCGCCGGAGGCCTTGACGAGCTTGCCCCACTTCGTGGTTTCGTCCGCCATGAATTGCCCGAACGCCGGACCGAACACCGTGCCGGGCTCGGCGCCGAGCTCGGCAAGCCGCTTCTTGACGTCAGGCATCTTCAATATTGTCTCGAGTTCGCCGCTCAACTTGGCGAGCGCGGGCTCAGGCGTTTTCGCCGGCGCCACCAGTCCGAACCAGGACGAAGCCTCGAAGCCGGGGATGGTTTCCGCGACCGTCGGCACGTCGGGTAAGGCGTCGGCGCGCTTGGCGCCGGCGACCGCGATCGCGTTTATGGCCTTGCCCTGAACCTGCGGCAGCACCGCGGGCATGTTGTCGAACATGAACGGAATCTGCCCCGCGAGCAGATCGTTCATCGCCGGCGCCGCGCCGCGATAGGGCACGTGGACGATATCCACGCCAGCCATGCTCTTGAGCAACTCGCCGCCAAGATGATTGGTCGAACCGATGCCGGACGAGCCGAAATTCAGCGTGCCCGGCTTGGCCTTGGCGAGCGCGATCAACTCACCGACGTTCTTGGCCGGCACCGACGGATTGACCACCAGCACGATCGGCACCGAGGCAATCAGCGCCACCGGCGCAAAGGCCTTGGCCGGATCGAACGGCAGCTTCTTGTAGAGGGAGCCGTTGATCGTCAGCGGCGGCGGCGCAGTCAGCAGCAAGGTGTAGCCATCGGCCTCGGCGCTCGCGACCGTCTCGGCGCCGATATTGCCGCCGGCGCCGCCGCGGTTTTCCACGAGGAAGGTCTGGCCGTTCCGTTCGGTCAGCTTCTGCGCGACGATCCGGGCGATGATGTCGTTGGACCCGCCGGCCGGGAACGGCACGATGATCTTCACGGGGCGGGAGGGGTAATCCTGCGCTAAAGCTGCGCCGGAAAACAGAACGGCCGCGCAGGCGGCCAGCATGGTGCGTCGCATAACCCCGCGCATGGGCACTTCCTTGATGTTGGTCTTATTGTTGATTGCATCATCACACCATCAGCAATGGCCTCATCTGTCCGGTATCGTCAAGCTGCTCAAGATTGCCGATCCGCGCGATCAGCCTCCCGGCCCTGCACCACCCTGCACCGGTGCGGTCAGGTCTCGCGTGTCCGCGGGCACGCCTTCGTTCTCAGTTATTTTCTCGGGAACGCAAAGCACCGAAAACCTCTAAAAGTCGCTCAACGGTGGCAATTCTTTCGCCAAACTCACGACGATCACCCCTAGCATGGAACTTGCATAAATTCTGGGCGACATGGACGCCGCATGAATCTCATCAGCCTCGATATCCGCATGCTCCGGTCGCTGATCTCGGTGGTCGAGACCGGCAGCATCACCGAGACCGCGCGACGGCTGGGCCGCACCCAACCGGCGATCACGTTGCAATTGCAGCGGCTGGAGGAGCTCGCCGGCAAACAATTGTTCGAGCATGCCGGCCGAAGGCTGATGCTGACCGAGGACGGCACCACCGTTCTCACCTACGCCAAATCCATCCTGCGGTTGCATGACGAGCTGATTTCGCAATTGGCGTCGCAGGAGATCGAGGGCCAGGTCGTGCTCGGCACGCCCGACCTCTATGCGGCCTTCATGCTGCCGTCGATCCTCAGCGTGTTCCGAAAGTCCTTCCCGCGCATCCAGGTCGAGCTCAACTGCGCGCTGTCGACGCCGCTGGTCGGTCTGGTCAAGCGCGGCGACGTCGACATCGCGCTGGTCACGCGCATGAACGATTTCACCGGCGGCCAGGTGGTGCGCCGCGAGCAGCTGGTCTGGATGACCGGCGAGCAATCCGCCGCGCACCAGGAACGCCCGATCCCGCTCGCGCTATTGCCACCCGGCAACATCTATCGCGACTACGCGATCGACACGCTGGAGCGCGCGAACCTGCGCTGGCGTATTGCCTGCGTCAGCGAGAGCGTCGGCGGGCTGCAGGCCGCGGCCTTCGCCGGCATGGCGGTGACGGTCCTTGGCCGCAGCGCGCTGGTGCCGGCGATGCGCGAGGTCGGCCCCAACGAGGGCCTGCCGCCGCTGCCGAAGGTCGAGCTGCTGCTCTACAAATCCAGCGGCGCCACCTCGAAGGCCGCCACCGCGCTGCACGATTATCTCGCGCACTACCTCCGTCTCGACGAAGAACTCAGCGGCCGCGGCGCGCCGATCGAACTCGGCTAGGCCCGCAAGATCGAAAACAACCCCATGCACAGTAGAACGGCCCTTGATTGCAAAGGGCTTTTTCGCGCGCCGGCGCTCTCCCCTCCAACTAGCGCAACGCCACCTGCGGCCAGAACTTCGACCAGGGCTGGGCCTGCTCGAACGCTGCAGCGATGCGGAAGATGGTGGGCTCGTCGAGCCACGGCGCGATGATCTGGAGACCGATCGGAAGGCCGTCGCGATCGAAGCCACAGGGCAGCGTTGCCGCCGGAAGGCCGGCGAGGTTGATCGGCCAGGTGAAGGGCGACCAGCCGAGGTGCGGATCGACCTTGTTGCCGTCGATCGTGTCCACGCCGATCCGGCCGGCCTCGAATGCGGTCACCGCGACCGTCGGCGTCACCAGCGCACGTCGCTCGCCAAAGCATATGGCATCGCGGAGACGCCGGAGCAGGCCCGCACCTATCTGCGCCACGAAGCCGGCAACAATTTCGATGCGGCGCGGGTGGATGCGTTCCTCAGCGCCGGTCCCGAAGCGGTGGATTTCTTCACCAGCAAGACGGCGCTGCGCTTCGACATGCCGCTGGTGTTTCCGGACTATCACGCCGAAGCCCCCGGCGGCACGCAAGGCGGCCGCTCGATGGTGACGCGGCCGTTCGACGGCCGCGAGCTTGGCGACCAGATCAAGACGCTGGGCATGCCGCTGCCCGAACTCACGGTGTTCGGCATGATGCTGGGAAGCGGCAAGGAGATCATCCACTTCATGCGGGTGACGAAGTCGCTGAATTCGGCGGTCTATGTCGCCAAGCGGCTGTCGCGACATTTGATGGACGTGCTGCGCTATGGCCGCGGCATGACCTTGACCAACGGCAATGCGCTGGCCGGGCGCCTTGCGAAATCCGCCCAGGATTTGAAGATTCCGATGTGGCTGTCCTCGCCGGTGCGCGAGCTGACGGTCGAGAACGGCACTGTCACCGGCGCGATCGTGTCGCGCGAAGGCCACCTATGCCGGCATCGTCACCGACGAGAATGCGCGGGCGCTCGACGCCGAGGGGCGGGTGATTCCCGGGCTCTATGCCGCCGGCAACGACATGGCGAGCATCATGGGCGGCAATTATCCCGGCGCCGGCATCACGCTTGGGCCGGCGCTGACCTTCGGCTACATTGCCGGCCGTCATCTCGCCGACAGCGCCGCCAAGCGCGACGCGGCGTAAGCGAGGCGTACCGGAGGCGCATGAAGAGAGAGAGTCGCGGCATCCAGTCGATCGAGGTCGGCGGAGAATTGCTCCGCGCGCTCGCCCGAAGCGGCGAGCCGATGATGCTGCGCGATCTCGCCCGCGAGGCCGGCATGACGCCGGCCAAGGCACATCCTTATCTGGCCAGTTTCTCCCGGATCGGGCTGATCGAGCAGGACGAGACCACCGGCCGCTACGAGATCGGCGTGCTGGCGCTGGAGCTCGGCCTGATCAGCCTGCGCCGCCTCTCCGGCGTGCGCATCGCGCAGCCGAAGATCGCCGCGCTCGCGAGCCAGATCGGACATGCGGTCTCGCTGGCGGTCTGGGGCACGCATGGCCCGACCGTGGTGCAGCTGGAGGAGCCCGGCCAACCGATGCACATCGTGATGCGCGCGGGATCGGTGATGGCGCTGCTGGAGACGGCGACCGGCCGCGCCTTTGCCGCCTTCCTGCCGGAGAAGACGATCAACGCCGCACTCGAAAGCGGCCTCGATCGCCACGGCGTCGGCTACAATCCGAAGCGCGCGGTGAAAGGCGCGAAAGTCGCCGAGATGCTGACCGAGGTCCGCAAGCACGGCCTCGCCCGTGCGCTCGGCGATCCCCTGCCCGGCGTCAACGCGTTCTCCGCGCCGGTGTTCGACCATGCCGGCCATGTCGCGCTGGTGATCACCGCGATGGGACCGGAAGGCACATTCGACGCCCGCTGGGACAGCCCGATCGCCCATGCCCTGCGCGACTGCGCGGGCGGCATCTCGAAACGGCTCGGCTACGGGATGACACTGGCGGCGGAGTGAAAGGCAAACTGTTCGCCACCCAACGTCTGTCATGCTCCGCGCAGGCGGGGCATCCAGTACGCCGCGGCTCATCGGCTCTATTACTGCTGTCACGGCGTACTGGATCGCCCGGTCAAGCCGGGCGATGACAGTGAGAATGGAGCTGCCCTACTTCTCCTTCACCGGCACCGTGTAGTTCAGGATCAATCGGCCGCCATCGGGATAGATCGTCTGCCCGGTGATGTAGGACGCATCGTCGCTGGCGAGGAACGCGACGACGGAGGCGACCTCGCTCGGCTCGCCGCCGCGGCCGGCCGGCGTGCGTGACATCACGGTTTTGCGGGCGTCTTCCGAGGTGTAGATCGAGGATGCCACCATATCGGTCAGGATCGTACCCGGCCCAACCGCGACGACGCGGATGTTGTGCGGGGCCAGTGCAACGGCGGCCACCGAGGTGAGCTGCTTCATGCCGCCCTTGGACATCGCGTAGGTCGCCAGCGCCGGGATCGCCAGCAGCGCGTTGACCGAGGACATGTTGACGATGACGCCGCCGCCGCCCTGCGCGATCATCTGCCTGGCCGCGGCCTGGACGCCGAAGAACGCGCCCTTCAAATTGATGCCGATGATTTCGTCGAATTCTTCTTCCGAAATCTCAAGGATGTCCCGGTTGCGGGCAACGCCGGCATTGTTGACCATGATGTCGATCCGGCCGAATTCCTTCACGGCGGTGGCGACGAGCTGATCCACGTCGGCGCGCCTGGCGACATTGCCGACCACGGTACGCAAGGCGTCCGGATGCCCCAGCTCGGCGGCCGTTGCAGCCAGACCATCGGCATCGACATCCGAGATGACGACCTTGACGCCGTCATCGAGAAATCGCTTTGCACAGGCCTTGCCGATGCCACGCGCCGCGCCGGTGATGGCGGCGACCTTGCCGGATAGTTTCATGGGTCTCACTCCAGAAGTGCTGCTTGGGCAGCGGCTATCCCGGACGAGACTCCGGTTCAGGCCGCCGCAAAGCCGAGATGAGCACGGAACCGGTTCTTGATAAAGACGGCATCGCGCGAGGGCAGCGAACGCGGCGGATTTTCGGCCAGAACCTTGATGACAAAGAGCCGTGGGCCATCGGCTGGCGCCGCGATCTGCACGGCGAGGCGCTGCACCTCCTCGAGCGTCCGCACCGTCGCGGTTGCGGCAAAGCCGCAAGCAACCGCGATCGCCGTGAGATCGACGCCACGCCCGGTATGGCTCGCCTGCATCCCGGTCTCGCCAAAGTGCTGGTTGTCGATCACGACAATGTCGAGGTTGCGCGGACGTGCGACGCCAATGGTGGCAAGGCCGCCGAGCCCCATCAATTGCTCGCCGTCGCCGGTCAAGGCGAGCACGCGCTTACCCGGCTGCGCCTGAGCAAGGCCGAGGCCGATCAGCGCGGCGCCACCCATGGCGCCCCAGAGATAGAAATTGCCGTCGTGGTCGCCGACCGAATGAAGGTCATAGGTGGGCGAGCCGAGGCCGGAGACGACCAGCGTATCCTTGCGATCCCTGAGGAGAGCCGCAACGGCGGCACGGCGATCCAGTTGAGAGGCATTCGACATCGACATCACCACTTTTTCTTGCCGATCAGGCGCTGCCCGATCAGGACCGCGATCTGCTGGTCGGAGTCGTAGGCGAGCGCCGCGGCCGCTTCGACCGTCTCGACCAGATCCTCCGCCGTCTCCGCGCGCATCACTTTCAAGCCGATCGCCTCCAGCGAAGGCTGCGTCGCCCGGCTCATCGGCATCTGCCAGGGATTGAACTCGGCCCATTCGCCGCGCATCGTCACCAGCATCAGCAGCGGAAAGCGGCCGATCGCCGACAGCGACAGCATGTTGATGCAATTGCCGACCCCGCTCGACTGCATCAGCAGCACGCTGCGCTGGCCGCCGAGCCAGGCACCCGCGGCAATGGCGATGCCTTCTTCCTCCGTCGTCAGCACGTTGGTGGTGACGTCTTTGTCGGCGGAGAACATCCGGATGAGCTGGCTGTGGCCGGCATCGGGGACATAGGACATCTGCCGGACGTCGGCGGCTTTGAGGATGCGATAGAGCTCGCTCGGCCAGTCGATTTCGGGGTTGGGCTTGGGGCTATGCACCGCGTGTCTCCGTGAATTTCGAGCGGCACGCTAGCGATGTTCGGGCGCGAAAGCTCTGACTGTCTGGGACGATCAGATATCGAGGAATTGTATAGCTGGCTTTTCGCTGTCGGTTGCGGACCGACAGCGCGGTGCGCATTGCTGCGCCCTCTCCTCTTGCGGGAGAGGGCATCACCGCGGGTTGACATACACTCACTCGGGTGAGGGGTTGCCTCCGCGCACTCGTGCGCCTCCATATTCGCGGAGAGATACCCCTCATCCGGCGCTTCGCGCCACCTTCTCCCGCAAGGGGAGAAGGGAAGAGGAGCTCAATTCGCCGCCGACCTCGCGGCAGCGGGCATGTAGATCTGCGCGTAGCCTTCCTTGATCGCGGACGTAATGCGATCGAGGCGGCGATCGATGTGCTTCTCCAGCACCGAGACGCAGGCCTCTTCGTTCCGCGCCTTCAGGCCTTCGACGACCGCACGGTGCTCGGCTTGCGTGTTGGAGCGGTTGATGCTGTCCATGTCGATCCAGCGCACGAAGCGGATGCGGGCGTTGACGTTGCGCAGCACGCGCAGCATCTCGGCATTGTTCGACATTCCCATCAGCCGCTCGTGAAAGGTCTCGTCGAGCTCGACCAACTCCACCGAAGAGCGTTCGCCGGGATCGGGGCCGGTGGCTTCGAGGAATTTCAGCAGCGCGTCGATGTCCTCGTCCTTGGCGCGCTTGATGGCGAGGCGGATCGAGGCGACCTCGATCGACTTGCGCAGCTCGTAGAGATCGAAGATCTCGTGGGCATCGAGCTCGCGGCAGAAGAAGCCCTTGCCCGGCGTGAAGCGCAGGAAGCCTTCGGTGTTGAGACGATTGAGCGCTTCGCGCAGCGGCGTTCGGCTGACGCCGAGGCGTTTTGCCAGCTCGCCTTCATTGAGCCGTTCGCCCGGCTTGAACTCATAGCTCACGGCCATCGCCTTGAGCTGTTCATAGACGCGATCGACGATACTATCGGAGGCCAGTTCCACGTTGCTCTTCATACGCTGCATTCATGTCCGAACACAGTTCAATATACCGGGGCTATCGAGGCGATTGCAATGCAAACGACAGCTGAGCCGCGTTTGTTCAGAGCTTTGCGACTGCCGGACTTCAGGCAAAGGCGCGCGGGCGCAGTCCAGCATGAAACCAGGTGATCATGGAATAGATATCGTAGACGGGCAATCCGACTTCGGCCTGCAGGGCTGCCGCATAAGGCGGCATGTTGGTGCATTCGAGGACGATGGCGCCAACGTCAGGGTTTTTGGCGACAAGCTGCTTGCCGGCCTCGACCACATCGCGCTCGGCCTGGGCGACGTCCATGTCGTCCTTCTCCGCCTTGATCAGGACGCGGAAGAATTCCTTGCCGTGCTCGGTGCCGACCAGCGGCGTATCGAGCGGCACACCGGCACCTTCGAGATGGGCCGGCGTCAGGGTCGAGCCCGACACCGTAACGAGGCCGACGCGCTTGCCGGGCGGCAAGGTCGCCTGCACCCACGGCACCTGCATCAGCGACGAGGTCGCGACGGGAACGCCGACAGCGGCCGCGATCTCCTTCTGGAATAGCGAGAGGAAGCCGCAATTGGTGGTGATGGCCTCAGCCCCGAGCCGCACCAGATCCTTCGCTGCATCGATGAAATCAGGCAGCAGGCCGGCGGCGCCCTTCAGCACCACCTTCTCCGGCGATGCCCCGCTCACCACGCGATACAGCACGGGAAATGGCCAGGTGGTGCCGTTGCCCATGTCGCCGGGAATGCGGGGAAAGCGCGCTTCCAGCATCAGGATGCCGAGCGGCGCGCCATAGATGGCCTTGCCGCCGCGGGCGATGCGGGAGGATGAGCTGGCAGAATAAGTCATGGTGCGATCTCAGAAGAAGCGAGTGGGCGCGAACGGCGCGAGCGGAATTTCCGGCGACTTGCCGCTCAGGAGCTGCGCGACGAGGCGGCCGGTGCGGGCCGAGCCGACCAGGCCGATATGGCCGTGACCGAAGGCATAGACGATGTCGCGCGAGGCGCGCGCATGGCCGATGCAGGGAAGGCCATCAGGCATGCTCGGACGATGTCCGAACCAGGTCTTGATGCGCGAAGCCGGAATGTCCTTCGGCAGCTTCGGAAACATGCTGAGGAGATGATTGCGCAGGATCTCGGCGCGCTTCCAGTTCGGCGCAGCCTCGAGGCCGGCGATCTCGACCGTGCCGGCGGCGCGCAGACCCTTGTCGGTCCAGTTCACCACCATCTTCGCATCCGACGCCATCATCGAGCTGCGTGGCCCGGACTCCGGGTTCTCGATCATCACGTGATAGCCGCGCTCGGTCTCGAGCGGCAGCGGATCGCCGACCGACGCGGTGAGCCGCCTTGAATGCGCGCCGGCGGCAACGACGGCGGCATCGCAGGAAATCTCGCCGGTCTCGGTGATGACGGCGACGAGCTTGTTGCCGTTCAGCTTGAGACCGGTCGCCTTGGCGCGCACGAGTTTCACACCGCTCGCCAGCGCATGATTGGCGAGCGCCGCGACGTAAGCGCCGGGATCGCGGCAGCGTCCGGCTTCCTCCACCACGACGCCAAACGTGTAGCGCGGATGCAGATCGGGCTCACGCTGACGCATCTCGTCGGCGTTGAGCTCCAGCCATTCGACGCCGACCTTCTTGCGCAGGCGCCAGCCGAGGTCGTTGTCGAAATTGCCGCGCGACGGGAACACATGCATCACGCCGTTGCGCTCGACCAGTTCGGGCACGCCGGCCTCTTCCGCAAGCTTCCGGTGCAGCAGCGGCGCGTCCTTCAACAGATCGCGCAGCGCGAAAGCCGTCTTCTCGACCCGCGCCTCGGTCCAGCCGGAGAGCAGGTACTTGACCAGCCAGGGCAGCGCCTTCGGCAAGTAAGACCAGCGGATCGCCAGCGGCCCGAGCGGGTCCATCAGATAGCCCGGCACCTTCTTCCAGATGCCCGGCTCGGCCGGCGGGATCACCGAATGCGATGACAGCCAGCCGGCATTGCCATAGCTTGCCGCCTGTTCGCCACCGGGCTCACCCGGATCGATCAGCGTGACGCGATGACCCTCGCGCAGCGCCTCGATGGCGCTGACCACGCCGACCGCGCCGGCTCCGATGATGGCGACGTGGCGGCCCTCCGGCATCGCTTACGCTTTCACCGCCGGCGTGAAATCCTTGCCGACCGAGATCGCCCTGGAATCGATGATGCAATGGAGGATCGACGGCTTGCCGGAAGCCAGCGCGCGCTCGAAGGCCGGCGCGAACTCTTCGGTGCGCTCGACGCGCTCGCCATGGCCGCCGAACGCCTTGGCGTACATCGCAAAATCAGGGTTCTTGAGCTGGGTGCCGACGACGCGGCCGGGATAGTCGCGCTCCTGGTGCATGCGGATGGTGCCGTATTGCGAATTGTCGACGACGATGACGACCAGCGGCACGTCGTATTGCACAGCGGTCGCGAACTCCTGGCCGTTCATCAGGAAGCAGCCGTCGCCGGCAAACGCGATGACGGTGCGATCCGGAAATTGCCGTTTCGCGAGCACCGCCGCCGGCACGCCATAGCCCATCGAGCCCGAGGTCGGCGCAAGCTGCGAGGCAAAGCTGTGGAAGCGGTGATGGCGATGGATCCAGCCGGCGTAGTTGCCGGCGCCGTTGCAGACGATCGCGTCCTTCGGCAGGCGATCGCGCAGCCATGTCATGACCTGGCCATACTGGAACGTGCCCGGCAATTCGCGCGCCTTGTCGGTCCAGGCGAGATAATCGGCATGCGCCTTGGCGGCCTCGCCCTTCCAGGCAACCGCGCCTGAAGGCTTCAACGCCTCGACGGCGGCGGCGAACGCGGCGGGCGTCGCCTGGATCGCCAGCTCCGGCTGATAGACGCGGCCGAGCTCTTCCGAGCCCGGATGCACGTGGATCAGCTTCTGCTTCGGCGTCGGAATGTCGAACAGCGTGTAGGACGAGGACGGCATCTCCGACATACGGCCGCCGATGAGAAGAATGACATCGGCATTGTCGATGCGCGCCTTCAGGCCGGGGCTCGGCCCGATGCCGAGGTCACCGGCATAGTGCGAATGGTCGGCGTCGATCAGCGACGCCCGGCGGAACGAGGTCGCGACCGGCAGGTCGAAGCGCTCGGCGAAGCGCGCGATGCTTTTGGTCGCCTCATCGGTCCAGCGCGAGCCGCCGAGAATGACGAGCGGCGCCTTGGCGCTCGCCAGCATCGCACCAACGCGCTCGACATCGGCAGGCGCCGGCCAGCTCACCGCGGGCTCGATGCGCATGGCATCCGCAACGGCGGCGGTCTCGGTCAGCATGTTCTCCGGCAGCGCGATCACGACCGGACCGGGACGGCCCTGCATCGCGACGCGGAAGGCGCGCGCGACCAGCTCCGGAATGCGATCCGGGCGATCGATCTCGACCGCCCATTTCGCCATGGTGCCGAACACCGCCTTGTAGTCGAGCTCCTGGAACGCCTCGCGCTCGCGCATGCCGGTGTCGACCTGGCCGACGAACAGGATCATCGGAGTCGAATCCTGCATCGCGATGTGGACGCCGTGGCTGGCATTGGTGGCGCCGGGGCCGCGGGTGACGAAGCAGACGCCCGGGCGTCCGGTGAGCTTGCCATAGGCTTCCGCCATCATCGCAGCGCCGCCTTCGGCGCGGCAGATCACGACGTCGATCGGGCTGTCATGCAGCGCATCGAGCGCCGCCAGATAGCTTTCGCCCGGCACGCAGGTGACGCGGTCGACGCCCTGGGCGACCAGCTGATCGATCAGGATCTGGCCCCCGGTGCGGGTGTTACGAATGGTCATGACAGCTCCCTGCAGGCTTTGGCGATGCGCATCACGGCTTCGCGCAAGTTTTGTTCCGAGGTGGCGTAGGACAGGCGGAAATAAGGTGCAAGGCCGAAACAGCTGCCCGGCACCACGGCCACGTCATGCCTCTCCAGCAGGAAACGGCAGAAGGCGGCATCGCTGTCGATCGTAACGCCATCCGGCGTGTGGCGGCCGATCAGGCCGGCGCAGCTCGCATAGATGTAGAACGCGCCTTCCGGCCGGCGGCAGATGACGCCGTCGATCGCGTTGAGCGCGTCGACCACGATGTCGCGGCGGCGCTGGAATGCGGCGCGGCGTTCGACCAGAAGATCCTGCGGCCCGGTCAGCGCGGCAATCGCGGCGGCCTGGCTCACCGAGCAGGGGTTGGTCGTGCTCTGGCTCTGCACCACCGCCATCGCCGCGATCAATTCGCGCGGACCGCCGCCATAGCCGACGCGCCAGCCGGTCATGGCATAGGCCTTGGAAACACCATTCACCGTCAGCGTGCGCGATTTCAGGCTCGGCTCGAGCGCCGCCGCGGTGACGAACGGCATGCCGTCGTAAATGAGGTGCTCGTAGATGTCGTCGGCGATCAGCCAGACATGCGGATGGCGCTTGAGCACATCCAGGATCGGGCGAAGCTGCGCCGCGGAGTAGGCCGCACCGGTTGGATTGGACGGCGAGTTCAGCAGCAGCCAGCGCGTCTTCGGCGTGATCGCGCGCTCGAGATCGCCGGCATCGAGGCGAAAGCCGTTGTCCGCGCGGCAGAGCACGTCGACCGGCGTGCCGTCGGCGATGCGCACCATGTCGGCATAGCTGGTCCAATAGGGCGCTGCGAGGATGACCTCGTCGCCAGGGCTTAAGCTCGCCATGAAGGCGTTGTGGATCACCTGTTTGGCGCCGGCACCGGCGGTGATCTCGTCGGCGGCGTAGACGAGATCGTTCTCGCGCCGGAATTTCTGCGCGATAGCGGCCTTCAGTTCCGGCGTGCCGTCCAGACTGGTGTATTTGGTCTGGCCGGCGCGAATGGCGCGGATCGCGGCGTCCTTGACGTGGTCGGGCGTATCGAAATCGGGCTCGCCGGCGCCGAGCACGATCACCGGCCGCCCCTCGCGCTTGAGCCGCTGCGCGACCGCGCCGATCTTGAGGATCTCGGAGACGCCGATCGCGCCGATGCGCTGGGCGGGGCGGAAGGTCGATGCGGAAGCCTGGACAGTCACGGCCGAGCCTTACTTGCGAGCGGCGATCGCGATCACCTCGATGAGGAAGGCGGGATCGGCGAGCTCGACCTTGCCGCAGGCCCGGGTCGGCGTATCGCCCGGCACGACCCAGGCATCATAGACCGCGTTCATGGCGTCGAAATCGTCCATCGTCTTGAGCCAGACCTGCACGCTGAGCAGGCGCGACTTGTCGGTGCCGGCGCGCGCCAGCATGTCGTCGACCTTCGCCAGCGCCTCCTTGGTCTGCTGGGTGATGTCGGCCGTCTTGGTGTCCGCGACCTGTCCGGCGAGGAAGACGAGGTCGCCGAACACGGAGGCGCGACTGCGACGGGCGTTCTGGTCGATGCGGGTGATGTCCGACATGGGATGTCCTTATTCTTTACTTGCCGGTGACGATGATGCGGCGGCAATGATCGAGCGCCGCGCCGATGAGATTGTCGCTAGCCTCCGGCGTGCGGAACGCCGAATGTGCCGACAGCGTCACGTTCGGCAGCTTGGTCACGGGATGCCCCGCCGGCAGCGGCTCGACGGTAAAGACATCGAGGCCGGCGTGGCCGATATGACCCGAGCGCAGCGCGTCGAGCATCGCATCCTCGTCGACGACCGCGCCCCGCGCGGTGTTGATCAGGATGCTGCCCTTGCGCATCTGCGCGATGCGCTCGCGCGACAAAAAGCCCTTGGTCTCGTCGGTGAGCAGCAGATGCAGCGAGACGACGTGGCTGTCGGCCAGCAGCTTCTCCAGAGGAACGAATTCGACTCCGGGATGCGTCTTCGGCGTCCTGTTCCAGGCGATCACCTTCATGCCGCAGCCCGCGGCCATGCGGGCTGCTTCCATCGCGATGCCGCCGAAGCCGATCAGGCCGAGCGTCTTGCCGGTGAGCTGCATCGCGTCACGGCGCAGCCAGTTGCCCTCGCGCATGCCGCGATCCATCTCGCCGAAGTTTCGCGCGGAGGCCCACATCAGCGCGATCGCGCATTCGGCCACCGCTGTGTCGCCGTAGCCTTTGATGATGTGGACGGCGATGCCGCGCTCAGCGAGCTCGTCCGGATTCATGTAGCTGCGCGGGCCTGTGCCGAGGAAGACGACGTGCTTCAGCTTCGCGCATTTCTCTGCAATCGCGGTCGGCACGGCGGTGTGATCGACGATCATGATCTCGGCATCGCCGAGCAGGCCGGGCAGATCGTCGGGCTTGATCGCGGGGTTGCGGTTGATGCTGACCGGCAGCTTCTGCGAAGCCAGCAGCTTGTCGGTCACCGCCGCCAGGGTCTCGTTCGCATCGACGAATAGGGCGCGCACAGGCCTCTCCTTCAGCTCACTTCTATATTGCGTTCAGTCTTGTATTCAGACTTGAATGCGATTGACAACCCCTCGCCTCAGGGAATTTTGCGCAATCCTGCCAGGATATTGGGCTCATCTCTGCCTTGCCGCACAAATGGTCAGCAAATCGAAATACCGTATTGCATTTTATCCTGAATACAGAAATAGTCCAGAGGCCGGAGACGATCCGACCCAAATTCCAGGAGGCAACAAGCCATGAATCGCAGGGATGCACTCACCACTGTCGCGCTGGCGGGCGCCGCGATTGCCGCCGCGAGCAGCGCAGCCAGAGCCGACACCGCATCGACCTCCACGCTCGACCGCATCAAGAAGAATGGCGTGTTGCGCGTTGCCGTCATCGTGGGTCAGGAACCCTATTTCCATAAGGATCTCGCCACCGGCACGTGGTCCGGCGCCTGCATCGACATGGCCAACGACATCGCCAGCAAGCTCGGGGCCAAGGTCGAGACGCTGGAATCGACCTGGGGCAACCAGATCCTCGACCTGCAGGCCGACAAGGTCGATCTCGCCTTCGCCGTGAACCCGACCCCGGAGCGCGCCCTCGTCATCGACTTCTCGACGCCGATCCTGGTGCACTCCTTCACCGTCATCACCAAGAAGGGCTTCGCCAAGCCGCAGACCTGGGGCGAGCTCAACAAGCCCGAGGTCAAGATCGCCGTCGACATCGGCTCGACGCATGAGACCATCGCGCGCCGCTACTGCCCGAAGGCGACCATCCTCGGCTTCAAGAACCGCGACGAGGCCATCCTTGCGGTCGCGACCGGCCGTGCCGACTGCAACGTCTCGCTGGCGGTGCTCTCGGTCTCGACCCTGAAGAAGAATCCGAACCTCGGCGATCTCGCGATCCCGCGCCCGCTGCTGACGCTTCCCACCAACATGGGCATCCGCGCCGAGAGCGACCGCCGCTACAAGGATTTCCTCAGCGCCTGGGCCGACTACAACCGCGCGATGGGCCAGACCCGCGAATGGATGCTGAAGGGCTTCGAGGCGGTCGGCCTCAGCGCCGACGACCTTCCGGGCGAAGTGCAGTTCTGACGGCAACGCGACGATGTATGTCTGGGAGTTCGCGGCGCTCAAGCCGTATTGGGGCCTGATCTGGCAAGGGCTCCTGGTCACCTTGTTCTACACGGTGACCACGGTGGTCGCGGGCCTCTCGATCGGACTGGTCGTCGGCATCCTGCGCACGACGGCACCGCGCTGGGTCTCGGTGCCGCTGCGTCTCTACATCGAAATCTTCCGCTGTACGCCGCTGCTCGTGCAGCTGATCTGGATGTATTACGCCCTGCCCGTCCTGATCGGCGTCGACATGTCGCCGGCGATGGCCTGCTTCCTCGCGCTGTCGCTCTATGCCGGCTCGTTCTACGCCGAGATTTTTCGTGGCGGCATCGAGGCGGTCGATGTCGGCCAGTGGGAGGCCGGACGTGCCATCGGCATGCGACGGGGCAAGATCTTCCGCCGCATCGTGCTGCCGCAGGCAACGCAGGTGATGATCCCCTCCTTCATCAACCAGACCATCATGCAGTTGAAGAATACCTCGCTGGTGTCGGTGGTCGCGGTCGGCGACCTGCTCTACCAGGGCACTGTCATCACCGCATCGAGCTACAAGCCGCTCGAGGTCTACACCACGATTGCCATCCTTTATTTCGTCGTGCTGTTCCCGCTGACGCTGGTCGCCGACCGGATCGAGCTCAGGATGGGAGCGCACCGATGAGCGCCCTGATCGCGGACAACATCCACAAGGCATTCGGCGATCATGAGGTGCTCAAGGGCGTCTCGCTCTCGGTCGCGCGCGGCGAGGTCGTCACCCTGATCGGCGCCTCCGGCTCCGGCAAGTCCACCTTCCTGCGCTGCCTGAACCTGCTGGAAATGCCGCAGCAGGGCGAGCTTGCGATCGGATCGCATCGGTTTGCGTTCGGCAAAGGCCCTCGCGCGCCAAAGGACGCGCAACTGGCGCAGCTGCGCGAACATGTCGGCATGGTGTTCCAGCACTTCAATCTGTTCCCGCACATGTCCGTGCTCGCCAATGTCACCGAAGGGCCGGTGCAGGTGAAGGGCATGGGACAGAACGAAGCCAAGGATCTCGGCCGCGATCTACTGGCAAAAGTCGGCCTCGCCGACAAGGCCGACGCCTTTCCGAGCCGCCTGTCGGGCGGCCAGAAGCAGCGCGTCGCGATCGCCCGCGCACTGGCGATGAAGCCCGAGGTGATGCTGTTCGACGAGCCGACCTCGGCGCTCGACCCCGAGCTGGTCGGCGAAGTCCTCTCCGTCATCCGCAGCCTTGCCGCCGAAGGCATGACCATGGTGCTGGTCACGCACGAGATGGCCTTCGCGGCCGACGTCTCCACCCGCGTCGGTTTCATGAACGACGGCATCATGGCCGAGATCGGAACGCCGGAAGAGACCATCCGCCAGCCGCGCAGCGAACGGCTGAAGGCGTTCCTGGCCCGGTTTCACGAGACGCATTAGGGACGTTCGCCGACGACGACTAACTTTTCTGCCGCACCCACCCCGTCGCAATTGCGCTCGCCCAGGTCAGCATACCCTTGGTGCGCGCCAGTGCGGCCATGGCCGTGGTGTCATACGGCACGTAACGGAGCGTCGCGGACCAACCTGCTCTGCCGCCCTCCAGGATGGCGTAGCACGCATGCGGCGTGCCGACCTCGACCACGTAGGGCACAGGCAGCTTCCCGTCGTAGCCGGGCAATCCGACACTGCCGGGATTGACGACCAGCCGGCCATCCCTCAGCCGCACCACGCGCGGAATGTGCGTGTGGGCGCACAGGATGATCTCGGCGTCGATCCCCTCCGCCCCAGCCTCGATGAAATCGATCCTGCTCGGATGCGCGCAGCCGTCGTCGGCGATGTGGTCGAGCCAGAACGCGGCATCATCGCCTGGCGATCCGTGGCACAGGAACACCCGCTCTCGATATGTAAGCGTGGACGGCATGCTTGCCATCCAGTCGAAGTGCCTGCGCCCGAGCTCGCGAAAATCGCTGCGTGTCGAGCCGCCGGCCTGCCAGAGCTCCACAAGGATTCGATCCTGATCGCCCCTGATTGACGGAAAGCCTCGCTCCATCAGCAGATCGGCGGTCCGGGCCGCTTCGAGCGGGCCGCTGACATGGTCACCCAGGTTCACGATATCAGTGATTCCGAGCGCGGCTATGTCCGCAAGAACGGCTTCAAGTGCCGGACGATTTCCGTGAATGTCCGCGATGGCAGCAAATCTCATATGGCCCTCCCCATTCGGAATGGCCGATCGGTTTCGCTATGCGGGAGAATGCAGGACTGACAGGTCTCTTTGGTAGAGTCTTTTCAGTCAGGTCTCTTTAGCTGCATTTGGTAAAGCGCCCGCAAGCTGAGGATCAAATCGGCGCTGGCGCAAAGAATACACAATCGAGTTGGCCGATCAAGCGACGCGAGTACGAACTGTCACGGCAATGCCGGCGTGACCTCGGGAAAATAACGCGCTACGCTTCCCGGACAAGAACAAGAGGAAACGCCAATCGTGTACGACTACATCATCGTGGGCGGCGGCTCGGCGGGGTCCGTGCTGGCCCACCGGCTCTCCGCGAAGAGCGCCAACAAGGTCCTGCTGTGCGAGGCCGGACAGGACACGCCGCCGGGCAACGAGCCGGCCGAGATCAGGGACAGCTATCCGGGCACCGCCTATTTCGACCCGCGCTTCCACTGGACCGAGCTCAAGGTCACGACCCAGGTCGTCAGCCACAACAATCCGAACGAAAGTCGGCCGCCGTTGCGCAAATACGAGCAGGCGCGCGTACTGGGTGGCGGCTCGTCGATCAACGGCCAGATGGCCAATCGCGGCGCACCGACCGACTACGACGAATGGAACGCGCGTGGTGCCGAGGGCTGGACCTGGAACGACGTGCTGCCCTTCTTCAAGAAGGTCGAGCGCGACCTCGATTTCGATGGGCCCTACCACGGCAAGGACGGCAGAATTCCGGTACGCAGAATTCCGCGAGAGCACTGGACACGGCATTCGCAGGCCTTCGCCGAGGCCTTCCAGCAGGCCGGCCATCAGTTCCTGCCGGACCAGAACGGCGAGTTCGTCGACGGCTATTTCCCGGTGACGCACTCCAACCAGGCCGAGCAGCGCGTCTCCGCCGCGATGGGCTATCTCGACCGCGATACGCGCAAGCGCGCCAACCTCACGATCTCCACCAACACGCAAGTTCGAGAACTGCTGTTCGAAGGCACGCAATGCGTCGGCGTGAAGGCCATCGTTGACGGTCGCGAGCAGGAATTCCGCGGACGCGAGATCATCCTCTCCAGCGGCGCGATCCATTCGCCGGCGCATCTCTTGCGTGCCGGCATCGGTCCGGTCGGTCACCTCAAGGATATGGGCATTCCCGTCCTGATGGGCTTGCCGGGCGTCGGCCAGCGCCTGATGGATCATCCCTCGATCTCGCTGTCGTCCTTTGTCCGCCGCGGCGCGCGCATGAACGAGCACACCAGGCGCCACATGCAGCTCGGCCTGCGCTATTCGTCCGGGTTGCCGGACGTGCCCAAAGGCGACATGTTCGTCGTCCTGCTCAGCAAGTCGGCCTGGCACGCGGTGGGAGAGCAGATCGGCTCGCTGCTCACCTTCGTCAACAAGACCTATTCCGAGACCGGACAGGTCAAGCTCGCCTCGCGTGATCCCGCAGCCGAGCCGATCGTCGAGTTCAATCTGCTGTCCGACCGGCGCGACCTCGATCGCCTGATGAGCGGCTTCCGCAAGATGGCGGCGGTGCAGATGAGCGACGTGGTCAAGGCGGTGACGGACAAGCCGTTCCCGGCGTCCTACACCGACCGCGTGCGCAAGATCGGCGTGGTCAACAACACCAACAGGATCCTGACCAAGATCGCCGCGACCCTGATGGACGGACCGGCGGCGCTGCGTCACTACATGATCGACAATTTCGTGGTCGAGGGCTTTACTTTCGACGATGTCATCAACGACGACGAGGCGCTGGAGGCCTTCGTACGCAAGGCAACCATCGGCGTGTGGCATGCCTCGTGCTCATGCCGCATGGGCCGGGCCGACGATCCGATGGCGGTGGTCGACAACCAGGGCCGCGTCAAGGGCATCCAGGGCCTGCGCGTCGTCGATGCCTCGATCTTCCCGGTGGTGCCGTGCGCCAACACCAATTTTCCGGTGCTGATGTCGGCGGAAAAGATCGCGGCTACGATGATGCAGTGACCGGTCGCGATGGCGCGAGCAGCTCGGCCCAGACGCGGCTGCGCGCACCATCGTTGAGCGGCACGATGTGAAACGGCTGGGCGAAGATCGCGAGAGATTCCCTGGCAGGCTCGAACCGCGGCCAGGCTTCCGCGACGTCGGGCGCGCCTGTCGTGACGAAGCGCAGCACGCCCGCCTGAAACCGCGCCGCCACGTCGATGTCGGCGGGCGTCATCGGCCCGCCCTTGCGCTTGAGGATCGGGCGATCGACGAAATCAGGCAAATGCGCCCACAGGCACGCATTGTCGGCGCCATGGGTCGGCCCCTGCGACAGGAACGGCTCGAGTGCGGGACGATGGTCGAACCGGCTCAGCCACACCGCGCCGCCGGCCGCAGCATGGAGTCGGGCAAGATCGGCCATCGGACGATGCCAGAACGCATCCGACAACAGGGCCTCATACGGATCCTCGTCGAGCCGCGCGGTGGCGCGGTAGTAGGACAACAGGCGACACCATCCGGCATCGCCGAAGGCGTCGCGTACCTGACGCTCGGTGGTGCGGATCATCGCGGCGGGCGGCGTGCTCTTCAGGAACATCGCCATCTCGTCGCGGCAGGAGCCGAGCCAGAGCGGAATGTCGCGCAAGCTGCCGGCGGCGAAGACATCACGCGGCTCGCGCGGAATCACCGCGCCGTCGAGGACCGGGCCGAACACGGTGCCCTGCTCGGTCTCGTCCGCGATCATGCGGCCGACGCGCTCGACCGCCGCGAAGAGGCTTGGTAGCGGCACGGACGTGATCGAACCCACATCGTGCGCCAGCCCGAGCTCGTCAAGCACGCGGCGCGCGACCTCGTCGGCATGATCGGCGCTCATGATGTTTCGTCCGGGCGCGCTCAGCGCAAGGGCGCGGATGAACTTGCCTTTGGTCGCCGGCAAGGTGGCAAGCGCGATCACCATGGAGGCACCTGCGGACTGGCCGGACAGTGTGATCGCATCCGGATCGCCACCGAAATTCGCGATGTTGGCGCGCACCCAGTTGAGCGCGGCGAGCGCATCCGAAATCGCAAGGTTGTTGGCCTCATCGAGGCCGTGGCGATGCAGCTGCAGGAAGCCGAGCGGGCCGAGCCGGTAGTTGATGGTGACGATCACGGCCGGTCCGTGCGCGGCAAGGAACGAGCCGTCATAATCGGCGCCGCCACCGGTGATGAAGGCGCCGCCATGGACGAAGAACAACACCGGCAGCGGACGATCGGCCCCGGCCGGCGCAAAGATGTTCAGGCTGAGGCAGGTGTTCTCGTCAGCATGATCGAGATGCCCGGGCTGCGGCGCGTAAGCGCCGTAGTCCGTGCATTGCCGCGGCTCCGGCCACGCGAGCAGCGGTGTCGCCCTGACGAAACGCGGCGCGATCGCAAAGGGCACGCCCTTGAAGGCGCGTACGCCGTTCGTTTCAGTACCGACGACCGGACCGCTCGTAGTGAAAACTGCGTTGGTCAACATGCGATCGTCACTCTGTCCTTGCTCAAGCGCGCCGCTTGCCGAGATCGGCGATATCGACCTTGTGGGTCTCGCGTGCCGTCGCCGCCGATGCTGCCGAGATCACGCAGCAGCAGGCGACGAAGATCGCCACGGGAATCCAGCCGTTCGGCCCCTCGCCGACCAGGCTCGCGCTCACCAGCGGCGTGAAGCCGGCGGCGAGGAAGCCGAGCTGCGTGCCGATCGCGGTGCCGGAATAGCGCACGCGGGCTTCGAACATCTCGGCATAGAACGACGGCCAGATCGCATTCGGCGCGGCGTAGATGATGCCGGAGAGGATCATCGCGGCGGCAAAGATCGCGATCGTATTCCCCGACGTCACCAGCATGAAATAGGGAAACACCAGCACCGCGCAGCCGAGCACGCCGCCGATGAACACCGGCTTGCGGCCGATCTTGTCGGCGAGCAGGGCCCAGAACGGCTGGGTGATCAGCGCCGTGACATTGCCGAGCACGCCGGCCCACAGCATGGTCGGGCGCGCGACGCCGAACTTGCTGGTGGCGTAGCCCAGCGCGAACACGGCGGTCATCGTGCTCACGGTGGCGATCAGCGCGCAGGTGATCACCCGCAGCACGTCCGGCCAATAGTCGCGGAGCAGCGCGACGACGGGAAAGCGCGCCACCTGCGCCTTGTCCTTGATGTCTTCGAACACGGGCGTCTCCGGCATGGTCCGCCGTACCAGATAGGCAACGACGAGCACGAAGAACGACAACAGGAACGGAATGCGCCACCCCCAGCTCAGCAATTGATCTTCCGGCAGGCTCGACACCGGAATGAACACCAGCGTTGCAAGGATTGCGCCGGCCTGGGTGCCGCTCAGCGTCCAGCTCGTGAAGAAGGCGCGGTTGGAATTGGCCGAATGCTCCAGCGTCAACGAGTTCGCCCCGCTCTGCTCGCCGGCCGCCGACAGGCCCTGCAACAGGCGCAGCAGCGTCAGGATGACGGGCGCGGCGTTGCCGATCGACTTGGCGTCGGGCAGCAGGCCGATCGCAAGCGTCGAGCCGCCCATCAGCACCAGCGTGAACAGCAACACCGTCTTGCGGCCGATACGGTCGCCGAAATGACCGAGGATGACGGCGCCGACGGGACGCGCGACGTAGCCGATGCCGAACGACAGCAGTGCGAGCAGCGTCCCGGTCGCCGGGTCGACATTGGCAAAGAACACTTTTGGAAAGATCAGCGCGGCGGCGGTGCCGTAGATGAAGAAGTCGTAGTATTCGAGCATGCTGCCGACGAAGCTGACCAGCGCGGCGCGCTTGGGCAGCCTGTTCGGCGTGGCATCGGCACTGGGCGATGCATGCAGCGGTGCGACTGACGTCAACGTCATCTGAATCTCCTCCCCATGTGTCCGGTTGCTGCTCGCGTCAGGCAGTCCGCCGCGCGCGAGTATTGTTGTTGTGGTTGCCGCAACCTTGGTTTGACACAATAATGTACGAACTGGTACGTTTATGCAATACGCATTGGATCACCGCCCCAGCGGGTGAAATTTGCTTTCACCTTCAAGGTGATCCGTGGAAACTGGCGGGAGAAACAGTGATGCTCGAGCGCATGCCGCCCCCATCGAAGCGCACCAACGACCCCGAGCGCACCAAGCGCGACATCCTCGAAGTGGCGATGGCCGAATTCGCCTCGGAAGGCTATTCCGGCGCGCGCGTCGATGCGATCGCGGCACGCACGCGCACCTCGAAGCGCATGATCTATTACTATTTCGGCGGCAAGGAGCAGCTTTACCTCGCGGTGCTGGAAGAGGCCTATCGCAGCATCCGCGCGCTGGAGGACCAGCTCGACATTGCAAGCTGCGACGCGCGCGAGGGACTGCGCCGGCTGATCGAGGCGACCTTCGACCATGACGAGCGCAACCCGAACTTCATCCGCCTCGTCAGCATCGAGAACATCCACCACGGCAAGCACCTGAAGCAGAACCTTCAACTGCGCCAGCTCAACGCCAGCGTGATCGCCACGCTCGACGGCATCCTCAAGCGCGGCCGCACCGAAGGCGCCTTCCGCGACGACGTCGACGCCATCGATCTGCATCTCGCCATCAGCTCCTACTGCTTCTTCCGCGTCGCCAACCGCCACACCTTCGGCGCGCTGTTCGACCGCGATCTCAGCGAGCCCAAGGTGCTGGCGAGGAGCAGGAGCCAGATCGTAGAGATGATTTTGGCGTGGCTGGGGGCAAAGGCTTAACAGCCGCCACACACGCGCTGTCATTCCCCGCGAAGGCGGGGAATCCAGTACGCCGCGGCCCATCGATTCAATCACGGCAGTCTCGGAGTACTGGATCGCCCGCTTTCGCGGGCGATGACACCGAGAATGTCGCCCTCACCCGCTCTTCTTCTGCCGCGCGCCCGCCGCGAGCACCAGCATGAACGACGCCGCCGTCATCAGCGTCGAGATCGCGGCAATGGTCGGGTCGATCTCGTCGCGAAGCGCGGTGAACATGCGTTTGGTGAGGGGCTGATACTGGCCGCCGGAGATGAACAGCGCGACGATGGTCTCGTCCATCGCCGAGATGAAGGCGAAGATGCCGCCGGCGACCACGCTCGACTTGACCTGCGGCAGCGTCACCGCGAAGAAGCTGCGCAGGCGGTTCATGCCGAGGCTGCGCGCCACCATCTCCTGCGCGGGATCGAAGCTCTGCAGGCCTGCGAGCACCGAGATGACGACATAAGGCAATCCCAGCATCACGTTCGCCAGCACAAGGCCGGGCAGGGTCGCGACCAGGCCGACCTTGGCATAGACGAAAAAGATGCCGACGGCCGTGATGATGATCGGCACCACCAGCGGCAGCAGCAGCGCCATGTGGATCACGCGCATGATCCGCAGCCTGGACTGGCTGATGGCATAGGCTGCCGCGACTCCACACGGCGTCGCAATCACGACGGTCAGCAGCGCGATCGTCAGCGTCACCCGCGTCGCCTGCATCCAGGCTGGATTGGCGAAATATTGCTGATACCAGCGCGTCGAGAACGACGGCGGCGGGAAGGTCAGAAAGCGCGCGCTGGAGAACGAGATCGGCGCGATGATCAGCACCGGCAGGATCAGATAGAGCAGCACCAGCGCGCTGATCACGTAGAGGGCAATCCGTGCGGGCGAGAGGCGCGTCATTTCTGCCCCAGGATGCGATCGAGCGAAATGAAGCGGCTGACGGCGAAGAAGATCAGAAGCACGCTCAGGAGCAGCACGACGGCGACCGCGCTCGCGGCGCCGAACTGGTTGTAGAGCTCGACATTGCGGCTCACCAGCATCGACACCATCACCGTGCGGCCGCCGCCGAGCAGTTCCGGCGTGATGTAGAAGCCGAGGCAGAGCACGAACACCATGGTGCAGCCGGCGAGCACGCCCGGCAGCGACAGCGGCAGGAAGACGCGAACGAAAGTCAGCGACGGGCTCGCTCCCAGGCTGGCGCCGGCCTGCATCAAATCGCCGGGGATCTTCTGCATGGTGGCATAGAGCGGCAGCACCATGAACGGCAAGAGGATGTGCACGGTTGCCACCACCGTCCCGAAGGTGTTGTGGACCAGCGCGAGCGGCTCGGAGATCACATCGAGATAGCGCAAGAACTGGTTGATCACCCCGGTGCGCTGGAGCAGCGCCAGCCAGGCATAGGCGCGCACCAGCACGCTGGTCCAGAACGGCAGCACGACCAGCGACAGGATGAGGATGCTCCACCCTTTCGGCACGGAGTTGGCGAGATAGGCCACGGGATAGCCGAGCAGCAGCGCGACGACCGTCACCGCGAGGCTGATCTCGAAAGTGAGCGCAAAGCTGCGCCAGTAGATGTCCTCGGTGAAGACGCGGCGATAGTTCTCCAGCGTGAAGCCGTCATGATAGATCGACTGCCAGGCGAGCCAGCCGACCGGCAGCACGATCAGAGCCAGGATCACCAGCAGCGCCGGCGACACCAATGCCAGCATCAGCGCATGCTCGCGGCGCTGATGCTTTTGCGATGAATCGGGCACGGATGTCGTCAACGCTGCCTCGCTTCGCTTACTTCTGCATGAACGACGCCCAGCGCTTCTCGGCGGCTTCGCCTGCGGGCGAGGACCACCAGGCGTAGGACATCAGGGCCTGCTTGGCCGCATTGGCCGGCTCGCTCGGCAATTGTGTCGCGCGCTCGGGCTTGATGACGTTGGTCTCGAATGCCTTGGGGTTGCCCGGGCCGTAATCGATGTGGAGCGGCAGGTTGGCCTGGTGCACGGGATCGACGGCTTCGTTGAGGAATTTTACGGCCGTCTCCAGATTTGGCGCACCCTTGAGAATGCACAGCGAGGTGCTCTGCAGGATACCTTGGTTGTACGTGAAGGAGACTTTAGCGCCCTCCTTGGCGACGGCGCTGACGCGACCGTTCCAGGCCATCTCCATATCGACCTCGCCGTCATTGAGCAGCTGCGCCGATTGCGCGCCCGAGGTCCACCACACCGTGATGTTCGGCTTGATCTCTTCCAGCTTCTTGAAGGCGCGATCGACGTCGAGCGGATACAGCTTGTCGGGCGCGACGCCGTCGGCCATCAGCGCCGCCTCGAGTGTGGCGATCGGATGGTTGCGCAGCGCGCGGCGGCCGGGAAACTTCTTCACGTCCCAGAAATCGATCCAGCTGTTCGGCGCGTCCTTCGGGAAGGTCTTCTGGCTGTAGGCCAGCACGCTGGAATAGAACTCGTAGGAGATCGAATAGGGGCTGCGATACGCCTCCGGCATCGCCGCGGCGTTCGGGATCTTCGAGAAGTCGAGTTTTTCGATCAACCCCTGCTCGCCGCCGCGCAGGCAATAGCCGGTCGGGGTATCGACGACGTCCCAGATCGGCTTGCCGCTGCCGACCTGGGTCTTGATCGCGGGCCAGGCGTCCGGAATGGAATCCTGGTTGATGGTGATGCCGAGCTTCTTGGCGGAGGGATCGAGGATCGCCACCGTCTGCGCCTGCTGATAGGCGCCGCCCTGCGAGACGAAGGTGATCTGCTCGGCGGCGCTCGCGGCGGTGCCGCTGAGCGCAATGGCGCCCAACACCGCATAACCATATCCAAGATTTCGCTTCGTGGTCATCCTCGCCTCCTCTGTCGCCACAAAAATCTCACTGACCGATCGCATCGAGAAACTGGTACCAGCCGGCGACCATGCGCACGGCGGGCTCGCGCAACGGATAGAACGGGATCGTCTTCATGCGCTTCGCATCGAGTAGCCCGACCTCGGGCATCTCGCCGCGCACGAAAGCGGCCAGATAGCGGCCCATCAGGCTCGACATTGCGACGCCCGCACCGTTGTAGCCCACCGAGAACAGCGTGCGGTCGTCGAGCCGGCCGATATGCGGCACCGAGTCCAGCGTCATCGCGACGAGGCCCGACCATCTGTAGGCGAGCGGGACGTCGGCCAGATCCGGGAAGATGCCGACCATCGCCTTGCGCAGGGCGTCGAAGGCGGCTTCCGAATCCTGCTTGCCGAAGGCGCCGCGGCCGCCGAAGATCACGCGATTGTCGACCATGCGGAACCAGCGCATCATGCGCTTGGTCTCGGTGTAGGTCCGCCCGGTCGGCATCAGCTTTCCAGCGAGATTGCGCGGTAGCTGCTCGGTCGCGACCATGGCGCTGCGGAACGGGATCAGCGTGCGCTGCAGATGCGAGGTCTCACCGGTGAGATCGGAATAACTGTTGGTGGCGATGATCGCCTGCTTGGCGCGCACCATGCCTTGCGGCGTCTCGGCGACGATGCCGTCCTTCTCGCGCCGGAGCCTGATCACCGGCGATTGCTGGAAAACCGGCACGCCGCGGCGCGCGACGCCATCGGCGAGGCCGCGCAGATAGTTCAGCGGATGAATTCCGCCGGAGCCGGGATTGAGCACGCCGCCGACGAAGATGTCGGAGCCGGTCTCGTCGCGCACGCCTTGTTTGTCGAGGATGCGGACCTCGGCGGAGCCCATCTCGCGCGTCATCCAGTTGGCTTCGTCGATCGCGGCCTTCAGCGTGGTCTCGTTGTGCGCGGCCTTGACCTGGCCGGTGCGCGTCAGGTTCGCGCTGGTGATGCCGAATTCGGAGACCAGCTCCTCGACGATATCGGTCGATTCATGCGCGATCTCGTACATGCGCTTCGCCATGGCGCGGCCATGGGCGGCGTCGATCTCGCGGAACGAGAGACGGAATTTTGCGGTGATCACCCCGCCATTGCGGCCGCTGGCGCCCCAGCCGGGACGATTGGCCTCCAGCACGATTGGCGCGAGGCCGTCCTTCGCGACGTGGTGCGCGGCGGACAGGCCGGTATAGCCCGCGCCGATGATCACCACATCCGCCTGATGCTCGCCCGACAGCACGGGAAAGTCGCGCGCCGGCTCCGCCGTGGCTTCCCACAGCGAGTTGACCGACGGCATCGCGCTCCAGTCCCGTGTCATGCCCGCGCTCATGCGTTACGCCGCCGGGCCGACGGCGGCGTCCGCGAGCGCCTTCAGCGTCGGGAAGTGGAAGTCCGGCTTGGTCAGCGCCTCAACGGCGGGCGTGCCGCCGAAGCCGGCGACACCCTGGCGCCGCTCGATCCAGCACACCTTGTAGCCGAGCTTTCGCGCGATTCCGATGTCGTGGTACTGGCTCTGCGCGACGTGCAGGATATCGGACTGCTTGTAGCCGAACGCGGACTGGCGGCCCTTGTTGTAGGCGAAGAACTCCGGATTTGGTTTTGCAACGCCGGTGTCGTCGGCGCAGACGGTGTCGTCGAAGGGATTGCCGAGCGCGTGCGCGTAAGCCGACAGCGCAACGCGATCGGCATTGGTCATCGCCACCAGGCGGAACTTCGTGCGCAGCCGCTTCAGCGCCTCGGCCGAATCGGCGAACGGACCCCAGCGCAGCACCGAGAGCTGGAAGGTGTCGCAGGACGCGTCGTCGGACGGCAATCCGAGCTCCTTGGCGAGATGGCGATAGACGTGGAACATCGCCTCGCTGGAGCGCTCGTAGTGCGCGTCACGGCCGCGCTTGTAGGGCTCGAAGATCTGCTCGTCGCTGAGCTCGGCCGGCGTCTTGCCCGAGATCCTGCGCACCGCGGAGAGCACGCCGGCCTCGAAATCGATCAAGGTGCCGACGACGTCGAAGGTGAGAACCTTGAAATTGCTGAACGCGGCTTGGGTCGACATGTTGGTTTCTTCTCTCAGGTTAAACAAGGCTTGAGTTCAGTCCACTCTCTTCAGTCCACTCTCGGCACCACGATGGTGTCCTCGGGGTGAAGGGTGACGGTGAGGCTGCCGCCGAGCGGCGGGATACGGCTGTAGGCCTGGTGATAGGCCGGCTGGCGCAGACTGAGCGCGACGCCGCCTTCGAGCACCAGGAAGATGCGCAGGCTCTCGCCCTGATAGACAATGTCGGTGACCGTACCGGTCAGGCGGTTGCAGCCGGCCTCCTGTGCGCCGTCGTCGATCAGCAGCTTTTCGCTGTGCACGGCCAGCATCAGGGCATCACCATCGGGAATGGCGCGGGCGCTGCGCAGCAGGGCATTGCCGAGCGCAACGCTGCAGGCATCGACACGCCGAACCGGCAGCATCGTCGCCTCACCGATGAAGCTCGCCACGAAGGAATCGGCGGGATGATCGTGCAGCCGTTCGGGCTCGTCGATCTGGATCAGCCGGCCGTCCTTCATCACCGCGACGCGGTCGCTCATGGTCAGCGCCTCGCGCTGGTCGTGGGTGACGTAGATGATGGTGGCGCCGATGCGCCGGTGCAGCGCGCGCAGCTCGATCTGCATGGATTCGCGCAGCTGCTTGTCGAGCGCGGAGAGCGGCTCGTCCATCAGGATCAGGCGCGGCTCGAAGATCATGGCGCGCGCCAGTGCCACGCGCTGGCGCTGGCCGCCGGAGAGCTGCGCAATGCCGCGCTCTTCATAGCCGGCAAGTCCCACCATGCCGAGCGCGGCGCGCACCTTGTCAGGCCAACTCGCCTTCGGCAGGCGCCGTGCGCGCAAGGGAAAGGCGACGTTCTCGCCGACACTCATATGCGGGAACAGCGCGTAGTTCTGGAAGACGACGCCGATGTCGCGCTTGTGCGGCGGCATCCAGGTGACGTCGCGGCCGCCGAACAGGATCGTTCCGCTCGACGGCAGGATGAAGCCGCCCAGAATGCCGAGCAGCGTGGTCTTGCCGGAGCCGGAGGGCCGAGCAGCGAAACGAACTCGCCTGCACCGACATTGAGGGAAACGTCGTCGAGGGCGCGAACGGCGCCGTAGGCCTTGCTGGCCGACCTGATCTCGACGCTTTCCGCTCGCTTGTCCAACGATCGACCTCGCCTGTGCCCCTGCAATGGCGTGCCTCACTGCGCGCCATAAGCCTGCTTTATAGACAGCGTTTTGGAGCATTCAGCGGCGAAGCGTGCGCCGCACCAAATATTCTCACGAACACCCTGTCTTTAGGCTGTGATGCCAATGACAACAGACTTGGCAGAATCCGGCAATTGCCAAATTATTACGGGCCTCATAACATGGCGTTATGCCTGAGCTCCGCCGGATGCTGCCCTCCAGTAACGCCCTGTTCGTGTTCGACGCAGCGGCGCGCAACGGCAGCTTCACCGCGGCCGCCGCCGAACTGAACGTCACGCAGCCGGCGGTGAGCCGGATGCTCGGACAATTCGAGGAGCATCTCGGCGTGCGCCTGTTCGATCGCAAGGCGGGGCGCGCGGTGCTCACCGAGGAAGGCGAGCTGCTCTATCGCCGCGTGCTCGAAGGCTTTCGCAGCATCGAGAGTGGCCTCGTCGAGATCGAGCGGCGGCGCAAGGGCACCGAGACGGTGACGCTGTCGGTCTCCTCCGCCTTCACCACGCACTGGCTGATGCCGCGCATCGACAAGCTGCAGCGGCAGTTTCCGCAAGTGGATCTGCGCTTTCAGCTCATCTCGGGCGCGCTACGCGGCCCGGTGGAGAATGTCGACCTCGGCATGCGTTTTCGCGATCGCGACGAGCCGTCGTCGGGTGGCACGCTGGTGATGAAGGAAGTCACGTTGCCGATGTGCAGCCCCGGCTATCTCGGCGAGACCGATCCTGCCGAGGGCAACACCATCATTCGTCTCGCCGAGACCCCGGGCGATTGGGCCACGGATTACGCCTCGCTGCTCACCGGGCGCCGCGGCGCGGCCAAGGCGTTGAGCTTCACCGATTATGCCGTCGTGGTGCAGGCCGCGCTGCTCGGCCAGGGCATCGCGCTCGGCTGGCTGACCGTGACCTCGCACTGGCTGCTGACCGGCGCACTGGTGCCGGCGTCAGAGACGCTCACCACCACGCGCCGCATCTGCGAATTCCTGCCTCCGCGCAACCGCGTGATGCGCCCCATCGCCGCCGAGATCCGCGACTGGATCATCGCGCAGATGCAAGGCGAGATCGCCGCGATCGACCGGCTCTACCCGAAGCTCGGCGCGATGGCGGCGTGTTATTGAGCGGGGGCCGGCACGAGGCAATGGCTTGGGCCGAAGGGAGCGACTGGTCCCGGTCGCCGCACGATCATTGCGTGACCTCTACCCAGTAGAGATCGCCTCCTCGATCCGTACTCTTGTCGTTGGCGGCCTGCTTCTGGTCCTGGAAGCGACTCTTCATCGGCACATATTTCTGGAAGCCGTGCCCTTTCGGCAGCAACTGAGACTCGACCGTTCCCTTGGACGGCTCCCAGGCGACGACCACACCGAAAACGTAACGTCGTGCCGATTGATAGGCAGCGTTCATCTCCCTCTTGCGCAGCTTGTTGCAATCGATCTCCAGGCCTGCCTTGAACAGACTGGCATTCCGCCCCTGGCATTTGAGTTCGACCACGAACGTCTTGTCCGTAACAGCGACGTTCGGATTGTCTTTGGTGGGTCCATTGCCGACGAAATCCGCAGTGGCATCCCGATTGTCATAGACGTGCTGCTCCGGAGCGAGATCGTAGGTGATGTGCTTCTCTGCCAGAGTATCAATGATCGCCTTCTGCAGCCACTTCTCCCAACCGTTCTCGACGGTCGCGCCTGCTGCGATCAAGGATCCTTTCGTGGCCAGGATTCCGTCGATCAACTCCTTGAACTGATCGATCGTGACGACATCCGCGGCAGCGGGCCGGATTCCCGCGAGACCCAGTACGCCTGACAAGCCTAATCCGGAGACGACATTCCTGCGCGTGGTGAAACGCATCGCAATCTCCATTGAATGAAAGCATGTTTTTGAAGGCGCTGATCGCATCGACGACGATTGCGGTCAGCACCGGAATCCTGCAGGCGCGACCTGTCAGGGCGTGTAGAAGATCGCGTACAGCCCGTCCGGTGGATAGAAATTGTCGCTGTAGTCGGTGTCTTTGCAGACCACGGCGACGGTCATGCCGGGACCGACAACAAGCGGGTCGCCGACGTAGCGGACGTCGATCGCGCCTTGTTCGCTCTTGGTTCGCACGTTGATGTAGGCAAGACCCTGGTCCCCGGGTGTAACACCGTCGAAGCCGGCCGAGCATCGGCCGTCGCCCTCCCAGCAATATCGGCCGCGAACGACCATTTGCATGCGTTCACTCGGCGAAAACATGGCGGGCTGCGGCTCGCGCGGATTGAGTTGCAGCAAGACGACCGGCTTCGGAGTCATCACGGTCATCGCCGCCAGTCGCGCGCCGTCCTTGCAGGCGGCCTCGTCCCAGAACGATGCGCCGCATCGGTCCATCCACCCCACGAGCGGCTCGATCTGGGCCGCGACCTGGCGCCGCGCCTCCTTGTCACGCCCGCTCGCGGACGTGTTCGGAATCCTGAATGTGTCGTAGGCCTTGATGTCGAGATCGAGCCTTGTCAGCACACGGTTCACGTCATCGAGCTTCCGGGCTATCAAACTATAGTGGCCCGCGGCGTAATCGTTGATGTGAAAACCGCGAACCAGTTGCGGATAACCCGATGTCTTGAGGCCGATCGGCACGGCGTTGCCGTCCACGACTTCGCTGGCGAAGCCCGCCGCATACTTCAAGAGAATGTCCACGCCTTGCGCGCCGGTCTGGAACGCCGGCACCTCGGTCTTGCCGCCCATCCGATACATGCTCACCTCGAGCGACGCCTCCTGGCGCATACGCTGCATCGTGGACTCGAACTTCGCCTGCGCGCTCGTGGTGGCATAGGAGGCGTCGGCCTGGATCTGGAGCTCGGTGGCAAGTTGATTCGAGCTCTCCTGCGCGGTGAGCAACGCGACGAACTCGCCGCCCCGGATGACCTCCGAAATGTAGGCATTGCCGCACTGCGCGAAGAAATCGCTCATGGATTGAGGTGATTGGTCGGTCAGCGGCTGAAGGAGCGACTTTTCTTTTGCCGCCAGGACGAGCCCTGGCGACAGGATCACCTTCTTGCGCACCATCAGGTAAGTCCGCGACGAGGAACTCGACGAGGATTCGCTGTACTTCGATGACAGGCTCGCCTGGAACGCGCCGAACGACGTGTCCAGCCGCGCTTCGACCGCAGTCTCCTGCTTGAACTCGTCAAGAGACCTCAGCAGCTTCATCTCATAGGTCGAAGTGGAGACAAATCCAGCCGGCGGGATGTACCATTTGCCGACGCAGTCGCCGAGAATCTCTTTGGTGTAGGTGTTGTAGCCGGCCCCAAGAAGAACGCCCTCCTTGGTGAATTTGGTAATGGCCTCATATCTTTGCGGTTCCGGAACGATGACGTCCGGCTCCGCGCTATCGACTTGCGCCTCGATCGCCAGCGCCGTGTCGCCGAGAACATGGGTTGCCCCGGTCAACACATTTGTCATGTGCTCCGGTCCTGCCAGACCAAAGGCGCACGAAAGGCAAGCAACGGCAACAGCACGCAATGGGTGCATGTGCAAACTCCTATGAATATGTGCGTTCTTACGAAATAAAACTTTAGGCTGTAATTCGGATATCTGCTCACAGCTCGCCGGCCTCCGCAAGGCAATCCGGACCACGAAGCGAAAGCGGCGCGGAAAACTTTGCGCCTATCCTCATTGGGACGATGCGCGGCGAACAGGCGCGATGCACCCGCCCCTCAACGCGTCAAGGAATGGACTCCCGGACAAGAGTCTGAGCTTGCGGAAGAAAAGAGCAGCTCGGTGCGGGCAACTTGCGAGGTTTGCGACGCAGACACGGGCTGGCTCGGCGAAACCATTCGCCTGGCCGATCCAACGACTCTTATCCGAGGAAAACCGTCACCGATGCTCGATCGCCCGGATCGCACCGCGCAGCTCGGCAAGGCCGCGCAGGCGGCCGATCGCGGTGTAGCCGGGATTGGTGCGCTTGGTTGCGGCAAGATCGTCGAGCATGCGGTGGCCGTGATCGGGGCGGAACACGATCTGCTTGTCGGGTGCGCGCCGCGCATTCTCCTTCAACAGCGCCCTGAGCACCGCCACCATGTCGACGTCGCCATCGAGATGGTCGGATTCGTGGAACGACAGGCCGTCAGCATCACGCTTGGTCGCGCGTAGATGCGCAAAGGCGATGCGCGGACCGAAGCGTTCGGCCATCTCGGGCAGATTGTTCTCCGCGCGCACACCGAGCGAGCCCGTGCACAGGCAGATGCCGTTGGCCTTAGACGGCACCGCGTCGAACAGCGCCTGATAGTCGTCGGCGCTGGAGGCGATGCGCGGCAGACCGAACAACGGGCGCGGCGGATCGTCCGGATGCAGCGTCAGCGACACGCCGAGCTGCTCGGCCACCGGCGTCACGCGCGCCAGGAACTCGGCGAGGTGCTGCCGCAAAATCTTCGGCGTGATGTCGCGATAGGTCTCCAGCCGGTCGCGGAATTGCGGGATCGTCATCGGCTCGGTGGTCGAACCCGGCAGCGCGCTGGCGATCGTCATGATGAGGTAGTCGATGTCTGCCTGGCTCATCTTGTCGAACAGCATCTTTGCGCGCGCCTGCTGCTCCGGCGAATAGTCCTGTGCGGCGGCCGGACGCTTGAGGATATGCAGCTCGAACGCGGCAAAGCGGTCCTGGTCGAAGCGCATGGCACGGGCGCCGTTCGGCAGCTCCCATTCGAGATCAGTGCGGCACCAGTCGACCACGGGCATGAAATTGTAGCAGATGATCTTGATGCCCGAGGCGGCCACCGCCTCCAGGCTCGCGATCCACGCCTCGATCGACTGCGTCGCCTTAGCCCCAAGACGCTTGACGTCGTCGGGGATCGGAATCGATTCCACCACCGACCATGTCAATTGCGAACGGCCGGGCTGGCCGTTCTCGATGAAGTTCTTGCGTTCCTCGACCGCCTTGCGCGTCCAGGCCTCGCCGATCGGCACCTGATGCAGAGCCGAGACGATATCGCTCGCCCCGGCCTGCCTGACGTCATCCAAGGACACCGGATCATCGGGCCCGTACCAGCGCCATCCCTCGAGCATCATGTACGTTTCCTCCGATCAGTTTGCGGTCAGCACGACCTTGACGCTCTGCGAGCGGTCGAGCGCCAGCCGCAGCGCGTCGGGTGCCGTGGACAGCGGCCGTTCGGCGGTGACCAGCGACAGCACGTCGACGCTGCCGGCGCCGATCAACTCGACCGCTGTCATGAATTCGAGCCCGAAGCGGAACGAGCCGCGCAGGTCGATCTCCTTGGCCATCACCGCATTGGCCGGCACCGAAATCTGGCCGCCCGGCAGATTGCCGATCTGCACCACAATGCCGCCGCGCCTGACGATCCCGATCGCACTCGCAAGGCCCGCCGCCGTGCCCGAAACTTCGAACGCGACATCGTAAGGACGCGATGCGGCCTGCGCCTTCAGACCTTCCTCGCCAGCTGAGACGTTCTCGACATGCGATGCACCAAGCTTGGTCGCAAATGCCAGAGGCGCCGGCGCGATGTCGGCCACCGTGATGTCGGCCATGCCGGCGCGGTGCGCGGCGAGCATGGTCAGAAGCCCGATCGGGCCGGCGCCGAAGATGATGCCCCGCTTGCCCTCGATGTTGCCGGCGCGCGCGACCGCGTGCAGGCAGACCGCGAGCGGCTCGGCGAGCGCTGCGGCCTGATAGGAGACGTGACCGGGGATCTTCACGCATTGCGCCGGGATGGCGTCGAAGTAATTGGCGAAGCCGCCCTGCATGTGCGGCGTCTTCGAGGCCGAGCCCATGAAGTAGATGTTCTCGCAGAGGTTCGGCCGCCCCTCGCGGCAGGCGACGCAATGGCCGCACCAGCGCGACGGGTTGACGGCGACGCGGTCACCGATTTTCAGATTTGCCGCGGCGCCGGAGATCTCCACGACTTCGCCGGAGATCTCGTGGCCGAGCACCAGCGGCGACTTCACTACGAAATCGCCGGTCCGGGCATGACGGAAATAGTGCATGTCCGAACCGCAGATGCCGCCGGCACCGAAGCGGATACGCACCATGCCGTCGGCGAGGTTGGCGAGCGGATGCTCGACCATGCGCAGATCTTCGGGGCCGAACAGGGTTGCGGCGAGAGCAGTCGAGGTCATTTGGAGAGTCCCATGTATTTCGGCAGCCAGAGGGTGAGTTCGGGGATGTAGGTGATTGCGATCAGCGCGATCATCAGCGGCACCAGCCAGGGCAGGATCGCGACCGTCGTTCGCTCGACCGAGAGTTTTGCGACGCGGGCGAGCACGAACAGCACCATGCCGAGCGGCGGATGCAACAGGCCGATCATCAGGTTGAGCGTCATGATCAGTCCGAAATGAATCGGATCGATGCCGAGCTTGAGCACGATCGGCAGCAGGATCGGCACCAGGATGGTGATCGCCGCCGTGGTGTCGATGAAGCAGCCGACGAACAGGATCAGAACGTTGGCGAGCGCCAGGAACACCCATTTGTTGTGGGTGATGCTGAGCATCCAGTCGGACAGCATTTGCGCGGCCTGCGACACCGTCAGCAGCCAGGCGAAGATCGAAGCGGCCGTGACGATGAACAGCACCGAGGCCGTGGTCTCGATGGTGTCGAACGTCGCCTTCGCCACCGTCTTCAGCGTCATGGTGCGGTAGCGGACGAGGCCGAGGAACAGCGACCAGATCACGGCGGCAACGGCGGCCTCCGTCGGCGTGAACCAGCCGAGCGTCATGCCGCCGATCAGGATCACCGGCGCCATCAGCGCCATCACCGCCGAGAAGTCGAAATACCAGTCGATCAGGAGCAGCGTGCCGAGGCCGATGACCACCGCCATGTTGACCGACATGCCGGCAACCACCATCAGCCAGATCGCCATCGGGAACGCCAGCACGATGGCGATCTCGAGACCGGCCGAGCCGAGCTGCGGCCAGGAGAACGGCGTATCGCTGCCCCATTTGTTCTTGTACGCGAAATAGGTGACGGTCGCCATCATCAGCAGCGTCATGACGATGCCGGGAATGACGCCAGCCAGGAACAGCGCGCCGATCGAGACGTTCGCCATCATGCCGTAGATCACGAAGGGCAGCGACGGCGGGATGATGGGCCCGAGCGTGGCGGAGGCCGCGGTGACGCCGACCGAGAACTCGGTGGAGTAGCCGTGGTCCTTCATCGCCTTGATCTCGATGGTTCCGAGCCCGGCGGCATCCGCGATCGCGGTGCCGGACATGCCGGAGAAGATGACCGAGCCGATGATGTTGACGTGGCCGAGCCCGCCGCGCATCCAGCCGACCAGCGCGACCGCGAATTTGTAGATGCGCCCGGTGACGCCGGCGATGTTCATGAGATTACCGGCCAGGATGAAGAACGGCACGGCGAGCAGCGGGAAGCTCTCGACGCCGGCGATCATGCGCTGCGCCAGCGTGACGTCGGGCGTCACGCCGCTGACCAGGATGTAGAGCAGCGACGACGCGGCCATGGCAATTGCCACGGGAACGCCGAGCAGCATCAGGACGAGGAAACCTCCAAGCAACAGCAGCATGACTTTACCCTTCAAAACCGTCGTAGGCGCCGGGACGTTCGAGGATCGAGTAGCCCTGTCGCAAATGTTGTATCGCCACCTGCACCGAGCGCGCGAACATCAGCACGAAGCCCGCCAGCACGGCGTAGTAGACGTAGTCCTTGGGCAGGTTGATCGTCGTCATCGACTCGTCGCCGATGATCTGGATGTAGACCCAGACCAGCTTGATGGCGTAGCCGAAGAAGACGATCCGGATCAGGTCGATCGCGGTCGAAAGCGCCCTCGCCGCCGGGTGCGGCAGATAGCGATAGATCAAATCGACCTGGATGTGCCGCGACAGCCGCACGCACATCGAGGAGCCTATGAAGACCACGCCGATCAGGCAGTAGGTCGCGATCTCCTCGGTCCAGGCGTAGCTGTCGTTGAGCACGTAGCGGGTGAAGAACTGCAGGAAGACGGCGAGCGCCATCACCCAGAAGATCGCCAGCGCCACCCAGTCCTCGAAGGCGTAGACGGAAAGATCGACCTTCGGCGCGGACTCCTCCTCGAAGGTATGGGCAATCTCGTCCGCGGTGATCTGCCGGTGCGTTTCGGCGGTGGACATGGGGGTACTCCTTGAGTGTCTCGATCGTCATTCCGGGGCGGCTCGACGGGACCGCGCAAGGCGCGGCCCGGAGAGCCGAACCCGGAATCTCGAGGTTCCGGGTTCTCGCTTCGCGAGCCCCGGAACGACGGGCGCCTGGTTATTTCACCGCCTGGATGCGTTCCCAGTCGGCCTTGCGATAGCCGAAGGTCTCGAACGGAACGTTCTTCAGCACGATGTCGCGGAACTCGGTCTTGTCGACCTCGGTCACGGTGAGGCCCTTCTCCTTGAAGAAGGCGACCAGCTTGGCCTCGTTCTGCTTGATCTCCGCGGTCGCCTTGGCGGCGGCTTCCTGTGCGACGTCTGTGAAGATCTTCTTGTCCTCGTCGCTCAGCTTCTTCCAGAGCGCGCCGGCAACCACCGTGTTGAGGTGGTCGACGATGTGGCCGGTCAACACGATGTGCTTCTGCACCTCGTAGAACTTCTTGGCCTCGATCGTGGTCAGCGGGTTCTCCTGCGCCTCGACGGTGCCGTTTTGGAGCGCGAGATAGACTTCGGCGAAGGCGATCGGCGCGGTGTTGGCGCCGCAGGCGCGCGGCATCGCCAGATAGGCCGGAACGTCGGGCACGCGCATCTTCAGGCCCTTGAGGTCGGCGCAGGTCTTGATCGGCTTGTTCGACGAGGTCTGGCGCACGCCGTAATAGGTCACCGCGACGATGTGGTGGCCGCTCTTGTCCTCGTAGCCCTTGGCGAGTTCCTTGAAGATGTCGCTCTTGGTGTAGGCGAGCAGATGGTCCGAGTCGCGGAAGGTGTAGGGATAGTAGGTCACGCCGATCGGCGGAAAGCTCTTGGCCGCGAAGCTCGAGCCGGAGATGATGATGTCGACCGAGCCGAGCGAGAGGCCCTGGTTGATGTCGGCTTCCTTGCCGAGCTGCGAGGCCGGATAGACGTCGACCGTGTAGCGCCCGTTGGTGCGCTTGCCGATCTCCTGCGCGGCCCAGACCGACGCGCTGTGGAACGGCTCCGAGGTCTCGTAGACATGGGCCCATTTGAGCTTGGTCTGCGCCATCGCGGGATGGGCCACCGCGCACATTGCCGCGACCGAAGTCGCCAGCACCATCGTCATCTTCTTCAACACTGACTTATCCTCCACTGACTGAAGTCTGCTTCTTGTTCGCCCGCCCCGAAACGGAAACAGGCCGCCCAATCTCATCGTCGTCGCGCTCTGCCGCCTTTGGTCTGCGTCTTCGGCGCTCTCTCCGGTTTTGCCGGCTTTGCCTGATCTTCCGCCGTCCCGACGCGCTCCGCCGGCAATCCTGCGGTGCTCTCGGCGCCGAAATTCTGCGCAAAACGCTCCTGTGAACACACCAGATGAGCGCGCATGACATCGCGCGCGGCATTGGGATCATGTGCCGCAATGGCGTCGCGCACGGCGCGATGCTCGTCGAGCGCGGTGCGCCAGGTGCCCGGGCTCTCGAAATAATGCGCAAGCTGCGCGAAATAGGGATTGAGACGCTGGTCGAACAACTCGCCGACCACGCGCACCAGAACCGCATTGCCGAGGCTACCGGCGATCGCGACGTGAAATGCGCGGTCATGGACCATCGAGGCTTCGCCGGGATGCGCGACATTCTCCATCGCGACGAGGGCAGCGTCGATGCGGGCGACATCGTCCGTCGTCGCCACGCGCGCGGCCTGCTCGGCAATGGCGCTTTCGAGAAATTCGCGGGCCCGCAGCAGCTCAAAGGGGCCTTCGATGACGGCGGCGGCTGGTACGGCCATCGCCGGGGCCGCGGGCTCGATCACGTAGATGCCCGAACCGACGCGGATACGGACGCGGCCCTCGACTTCGAGCGCGATCAGGGCTTCGCGCACCGTCGGCCGCGACACCTTGAGCTGCTCGGCGAGTTCGCGCTCGGTCGGCAAGCGGCTGCCGACCGCGTACTCGCCGCTGTCGATCAGGCTTCGCAATTGATCGGCGACCTGGCGATAGAGCCGTCTCGCCTCCACAGCTTCCAGCGGCACGCTGGTCCTCCCGAAAAGGTCCCGCGGGGTCGTCGTGACCCGCGTCCGCCAATTTTTGGAAAATTGGTCTTACCAATTGACCGGAGCATTGACCGAGGTCGGGCGCCATGTCAAGCAGCGGCCAAACACAGGGAGAGACGACCATGCGGCTTAGTTCAACACGCCTTGGCCGCGCCAATCTCGACCGGCTGCCGCCAACCATCCGCCGCCCGGCCTTTGACCGTTCGCGTGTGACGCCCGGCATCGTGCATCTTGGTCTCGGCGCGTTTCACCGCGCCCACCAGGCCGTCGTCATCGACGATTGCCTTGCGGCAGGCAGCCTGTCCTGGGGCATCATCGGCGCGAGCCTGCGCAGTCCGGATACCCGCGACGCCCTCGCCCCGCAGGATCATCTTTATACGGTCGCGATACGTGCCGCCGAGGGCACCGAGCACCGCGTCGTCGGCGCGCTGCTCGACAGCGTCGTCGCGCGCGAGAAGCCGGTCGCGCTGGTCGAGCGGATGGCGGATCCCGCCATTCGCATCGTCTCGCTGACTGTCACCGAGAAGGGCTATTGCCACACGCCGCAGACCGGCGATCTCGACGAACGGCATCCTGACGTCGTGCACGATCTCAACGATCTCGACGCGCCGCGCTCGGCGCCCGGATTCATCGTGGCGGCGCTGGCACGCCGGCGGGCGCAGGGGCTGGCGCCGTTCACCGTACTGTGCTGCGACAACCTCGCCGCCAACGGCCACACCGTGCAGCAGATCGTGACGCAATTCGCGGCGCTGCGCTCCAGGGACCTCGGCAAGTGGATCGCGGACAACATCGCCTTCCCCTCGACCATGGTCGACCGCATCGTGCCGGAAACAACGGATGCCGACCGCGATGCGGTGTCATCCGCGCTCGGCATGCGCGACGCCTGGCCCGTGATGACCGAGCCGTTCACGCAATGGGTGGTCGAGGACCGTTTTGCGGCGGGCCGGCCCGACCTCGCCGCCGCGGGCGTTGAGCTCGTCACCGACGTCAAGCCGTTCGAGCTGATGAAGCTGCGGCTGCTCAACGCCAGCCATTCCGCGCTGGCCTATCTCGGCTATCTCGCCGGATACGAGACCATCGCCGACACCATGGTCGATCCGCATTTCGCCCGCCTCGCCGCGCAGGTGATGGAAGAGGCCGCGGTGACGCTGACGATGCCATCAGGCACTGATCTTTCCGCCTACCGCGCCTCGCTGCTGAAGCGCTTCGCCAATCCGGCGCTGCATCACCGCACCTGGCAGATCGCGATGGACGGCTCGCAAAAGCTGCCGCAGCGCCTGCTCGGCGCGATGCAGGATCGCCTCGCCAAAAACCTGCCGATCGCGACGCATGCGCTCGCGGTGGCCGGCTGGATGCGCTACGTCACCGCGCTCGACGAGCAGGGCCGCGCCATCGACGTGCGCGATCCGCTCGCCGGCGAATTTGCGGCGCTGGCGCGCGAAGCAGGTCCCGTCGCCGAACGGCTGGCGCCGGCGCTGCTCGGCGTCGAAAAAGTATTCGGACCGCTGGGCGCCGAGCCGCGCCTGCGCGAGGCCGTCACCGCGGCGCTCGGCCAACTCTATACAAAGAGTGCGCGGCAGGCTGTTGAGACCCTCATCTCGGCGTGACTACAAAGCAGGCAACCATGTTGCACTGCGGTCAAAAACGAACGCAAAATCGAACGGAAGTCGCGCTTGATTTTTGCCGGTCATTGCCCCACCCGAGAGCCATGGCAAAGGACAGCAAGGTCATCGCCGCGAATGCGGCCTTCTACGCCGCCTTTTCGAGGGGCGACTTCGACGGCATGGAGCAGATGTGGGCGGATGACGACGCCATCTCCTGTATCCATCCCGGCTGGCCGGCGATCATCGGCCGCGCCACCGTGATCGGAAGCTGGCGCGATATCCTGCAAAATCCGGAGCGACCGCAGATCGTTTGTGCCGAACCGCAGGCCATCGTCGACGGCGACAGCGCCCGTGTGCTCTGCATCGAGATCGTCGACGGCACCGCTTTGGCCGCCGCGAACCATTTTCGCCGCGTCGGCGACGGCTGGCGCCTGGTTCACCATCAGTCGAGCCCGATTGCGCAGATTGTCGAGCAGGCAGAGGACGATAGAACGAGTCACCGCGTCCATTGACCGCGCCGGGCCCGGCGGCACGTTCTACTGTGCATGGGGTTGTTTTTCGCTTTTTGTTTGGACCCCGAGTTCCGACAGATCATTCAGCACCACCCGCGCCTCGCTGAAATCATCATCCCGGAAGAACATGCTGCGGGTGATGAGAACCGGAATGTTCGCGCGTGAGGCCGCGATCAGGCCATTGGCGGAATCCTCGATCGCGATGCAGTCCGATGCATCCAGCTTCAGCCGCGCCAGGACTTCGAGATAGACGTCGGGCGCCGGCTTCTTGTGGCGGACGTCATCGCCGGCAACGATCGCGTCAAAATCCGCGGCCCAGCGGCGCCCCAGCGCCCGCGACAGCAGCGCATCGATATTGCCGTGCGACGTCGTCGTCGCAATCGCAAGCCGCTGGCCGCGCGCCTTCGCGGCCATGAGGAGATCCGTCACGCCCGGCCGCAACGGGCAGCAGCCGGTCTCGATCAGCTCGGCATAATGCGCGGTCTTGACGCGGTGGAGCGCGGCGACGTCCTGATCCGGCAATGGCAGGGCGGTCCCAAGCCTTGCGTGATAAGCGCGCATACGCTCCTTGCCGCCAGTGACCCGCAGCAGGTCCCTGTAGACGGCACGGTCCCAATGCCAACCAAGACCACAGCGGACGAAGGCATGGTTGAAGGCCTGCCGATGCAGCTCCTCGGTCTCGGCCAGCGTGCCGTCGACATCGAAGATCAGCGCAGCCGCGCGCCGGATCAGCTCTGCTGCGCCCTCTGCCTGCATGACCGATGCCCCAATGACGCCCGACAATCGCCCGGGGCGGCGGGCGAGTAAAATTGCAATATCTTTTGTCGGACCCAAAAATCTCTTATGAGCGGAGGGCGCGCAGCTCGCGCGAGCTGGAACCTGCACGGGAGACGCATGCGGCTCTTCATCCTCGGCCTCGGCTACAGTGCCCGGCACTTCGTCCGCAAGTTCGGCGGCACCTTCTCGCACATCTCCGGCACGGTGCGCGATCCCGCCAGGCGGGACGAGCTTTCCGGCATCGAGCTGCACGCCTTTTCCGGCGACCCCACGCGCGAGACGCTCGAACATGTCCGCGACGCCGACGTCCTTGTCGTGTCGATCCCACCCGGCAGCGCCGGCGATCCCGCCATCGCGGCGTTCGGCGACGCACTGGCGGCTGGCCGCCGCAAGATCGTCTATCTCTCGACCATCGGCGTCTATGGCGATCACGCCGGCGGATGGGTCGACGAGAGCACGCCGCCACAGGCCATTCTCGACCGCACGCGGATGCGGCTCGCGGCGGAGCAGGCCTGGACCGACGCGACACATGGCGATGCCGCGATCTTGCGGCTTGCGGGCATCTACGGGCCCGGCCGCAACGCGCTGGTGACGCTGCGGGCCGGCACGGCCCGGCGCATCATCAAGCCGGGGCAGGTCTTCAACCGCATCCATGTCGACGACATCGCAAGCGCGATCATGGCCGCGATACGCCATCAGAGCGGCGGCACGTGGAACGTCTGCGACGATGAGCCTGCGCCGCCCCAGGACGTGATCACCTACGCCGCGGAACTCATCGGCATCGCTCCGCCGAAAGAGGAAGCGTTCGCGACGGCGGAGATGTCGGCCATGGCGCGCAGCTTCTATTCCAGCAGCGCCCGCGTCTCCAACGCGAAATTGAAGCGCGAGCTCGGCGTCACGCTCGACTACCCGACCTATCGGCACGGTCTCGACGCGCTGTGGCGCGCCGGAGAAGGACGATAGGGTCCGGCATCTCCGGCGCGTCCCAGACATGCCCTGCCCGCGCTTGACTTCGCTCTGGCGCGGACGTGATCTAGGCATCGCGCGAGCCACTCGCATAACGAGCTCGCCTTGGGAGGATGCAATGAACAAGACGATCGTCATGATCGCGGCGGCGGCTGCCGTCATCACGTTCGGGACAGCGCGCGCCGCGCCGCTGCCCGAAGCAAGTCCCGACGACACCGGTTTCTCAAAGCAGGGTCTCACCCGGCTCGACGATTTCTTCGCCCGCGAGGCCGCCGCCAAGCGCGTTCCGGGCGCGGTCGTCGCGGTGGCGCGCGACGGCAAGCTCGTCCACTACAAGGCCTACGGCATGCTCGATCCGGACAAGGGCACGCCGATGCCCGTCGACGCGATCTTCGCGCTGGCCTCGATGACCAAGCCGATGGCGGCAGTTGCCGGCCTCACCTTGATGGAGAAAGGCCGGCTGCCGCTTCAGGCCAAGCTATCAGACTACTATCCGGGCTTCGCCGACATGAAGGTCGGCGTGACCCAGGCCGACGGTTCGCTCAAGCTCGAGCCACAGGCCTCGCCTATCTTCATCCACGATCTGTACCGGCATACGTCCGGATTGATGTATGGCGGTCGCCCGGACAGCTCCAGCCCGGTCGCGCGGCAATATCCTGACGGCGTCGCGCCCGCGGTGGAAGGCGACACCCAGGCCTTTATCGACCGCATCACGAAACTGCCGCTGGCGCATCAGCCCTCGACGGAATTCGAGTACGGTTTTTCGATCGACGTCCTTGGTGCTGTCGTCGAGAAGGTGAGCGAGCAGAAGCTCGGCGAGTATCTCGCCGGCAATGTGTGGCAGCCACTCGGCATGAAGGACGCGACCTTCCATCCCACCGACGCACAGCGCCCACGGCTCGCCCGCCCGTTTGCCAACGATCCGCTGACCGGCAAGCCGCAAGCCATCAAGCTGCTCGACACGGCGACCAAGTTCGATTGCGGCGGCGCCTGCTCGTTTGCGACGGTCGGCGACTACATCCGCTTCGGGCAGATGCTGCTCAACGGCGGCGAGCTCGACGGCCAGCGCATCCTCTCTCCGAAGACCGTGCATCACATGACGACCAACCACCTTGGCCCTGAAATCAAGAACAACGTGGCGACCATCGAGCCGCATCGCGCCGGCTTCGGCTTTGGACTGTCGGTCGCGGTCCGCACCAGCGAAGGCCTGTCATCAGTTCCCGGCAATCCCGGCGAGTTCAGCTGGAACGGTGCGTTCGGAACGCAGTTCTTCTGCGATCCGAAGGAACGTCTCGTCGTAGTGGTGGGAACCGCGGCGCCGGGTGAGCTGCGCAAATATTACCGCGAGCAGGTCCAGGACATCGTCTACGGCGCGATGGTGAAGTGAGACTCGCGCCCTGAAATGAAGCGGGCGGCCACTCGGGCCGCCCTTCCGAAATTCGTCGTCAGCTCAGGACGCCATACTTCTTGAACCAGGCCTCGGCCTGCTTCCAGGCATCTTCCGCCGCATCCTTTCGGTAGCTGCCGCGGTAGTCGGCATGGAAGCCGTGCGGCGCCTCCGGATAGATCTTGAACTCGGCCGTCTTCTTGTTCTCCGCGAGCGCCGCCTTCATCTGCTCGACCTGGGCGACGGGAATGCCGGTGTCGGCGCCGCCATAGAGGCCGAGCACCGGTGCTTTCATCTCGGGCGCCAGTTGCATCGGGCTCTTCGGCCACAGCGGATTCGCCGGGTCGACCACCGTGCCGTAGAAGGCGACGCCCGCCTTGAGCGCGCCGCTATGGGCGGCATATTCCCAGACGGTGCGACCGCCGCGGCAGAAGCCGATGATGCCGAGCCTGGCGGTGTCGCCGCCCTGCGATCCCGCCCACGCCACGGTCGCATCGAGGTCGGACAGCAGCTCGGCATCCGGCTTGGCATTGACGACCGGCAGCAGATCCTTGATCTCACTGACTTTGGTGAGATCGACGCCCTTGCGGAAGTAATAATCGGGCGCGATCGCGAATGCACCGAGCTTGGCCAGGCGCCGCGTCACGTCCTTGATGTATTCGTGCAGGCCAAAGATCTCCATCGCCACGATGATCACGGGCGCCTTGGTGTTGCCGGCCGGGCGGGCGAAGTAGACGGGCATCTCTTCCGAGCCGACCTTGACCTTGGCCTCGCCGGCCTGGAGGCCGCTGGTATCGGTGGTGACCACCTCGGCGCGGACCGGACCGGCCGCAAGCGTGTAGCCGGCGGCGACGGCCGCGGTGGCGCTCATGAATCCGCGGCGCGAGACCGGGGCGACTTTCGTCAGCCCGACGACGTCGGATGTCATGGTGGTATCAATGCTCATCGGTCTGTCCTTCCTGATGCCTGGCCCTGTTCCTTCAGGCGACGCATTCGCCAATAATTGCAGGCGAAACGCAAATCACCAGCCTGCGAGCGCCATGCCCTGACGATCGAGCGCGCCAGAGCCGATCGGCGAACGACGATCTGAAGCCGTTGTCGACGGGCGATGCGATACCCGGGATCGGCGACGCATGTCGGTCCTCGATGCCTGGACCGATCGTATTTTGGATTTAACCGTCTAGGTACATCGCAGCGCAACATCCATTAACCGAAAATGGTGGTTCTCCCGTCGTCATTCGCGTGACCCGAGTTGCAGGCGCCTCACACGTCCGCGCGATTTGAAACAGCATGCGGCAACAAATGGGCTCCGCAGTGGCTGCTACGACACATCATGTTGCTCTGATACCGCGCGCTATCGGAATCTTGCACACGTACCCCGGTCATTTGACTGAAATTTTCAGAAGAGTTGAGCCGTACTATTTACTCGAACTTTCTTTGTGACGCTCTAGTTCCACATCCGAACCTTCGATCTCCAGAACGGAGAAGCGTCTTCCAAGCGCGGCCAGTCGTCCCGTTTCGAGTGAAGCATCGCTCGACAGCTTCATTCTCGCCCGCCCGGATTGCACGACCAAAGACCCAATTGAATATGGCTTTTTCCGATCCGGACTTGAGATGATTTTAGCTCGCGAAGCGATTGAATTATTGGGGCAGATGGCCCGCATCCTGTGGTTCGAAGGCACCAAGCACGGCCTGCGCGACCGCGAATGGATGGCCCTGCGCTTTCTCTCCCGCGCCAACCGTTTCTCGCGGACGCCCTCGGCGCTCGCGAGCTATGTCGGCACCACGCGCGGCACCGCCTCTTTCATCATCGGCGAACTCGAACGGCTCGGTTATATCGAGCGCAAGCGCTCCGCCACGGACAAGCGCTCGGTATTGCTCAGCGTCACGCAGCAGGGCAAGAAGTTCCTGGTGCGCGACCCCGTCAACGTGCTCGTCGAGGCGATCGCCGTTCTCGACGACGACGGCAAGATCCGCTTTCGCGACACGCTCCGGCACGTGCTGGATCAGTCGGACGCGGCGGAGCAGCGGCACCATACCGACGTTTGCAAGCGCTGCATCTTCCTGCGCGAAGATCGTGCCGCTGCCGACGGCAAGGCGACGGTCGAGTTCAGCTGCCGCCTGTTCCGCGCACCGATCGCGGAGCCGGAAATCGACCTGCTATGCACCAGCTTCGAGCATCACCGCCAGTAGAAGGCTCCCCTCGTCAGGGCGCTGCCTTGCGTGACGAGTAGATGACGCCGCCGCTGGCTTCCACCACCAGACGGCCGTTCTCGTTCCTGATGTCCTCGATGCGGCCAAGGCCGGGCACCTGCTGTCCCAACACGGCCTCTATGACGCCGTTCGGACTTTGCAGGATCGCAATCCCCTCATAGGCCTGGCGAACTGACCAGCCCTTGATCACCTTGCGCGGCGCCGTCATGCGCTCGGATGGAGCCACCGAACCCGTGATCTCGGGCGCGGTGACCGAGGCCATCACCGGCATCGGCTGCTGCGGTTGTGAGGCCACGGGCGCCGGAGCCTGGACCTGTGCCTGCGCGAGCTTGTCGAGCTTCACCGTCGAGGACGAGCTGACCCGTTCGATACGATCCAGGTTCTCGGCGAAACGGCCAAAGCGGTCGTTGGTCGCCTTGCTCGATTGATCGACCGCGGTTCGCAGGCCGTCGAGATTTTCGGACACGCCCGACACTTGCTTGCGCAGCTGCGCGACGGTCTCGCGCAGATTCCTGATCTCCATATTGGCCGCGACGTTGCTCTGGGCTGGCTGCGTGGTGAGATAGGCGATCACGCCGGTGCAGGCGCAGACAACGAGAATAGCGGCCACCGCCAATGTCGCGAGCGGCGCCACCCAGGTCGGACGGGGCGGCGGCGGCTTGGCCACGATCGTCGCGGGCTTCATCACGACTGGCGCAGGCTTGGGTATCGCCATCTTGTCGAGGCGCGCCTTTGCACGAATGCGCTTCAGCCCCTCGAGCGCTTCCTTCGCCAGGGTTTCATCGCTCGCCGCTGCCGATGCTCGCCTCGAGCTCGCAGCAGGCTTGGTGGTCGCTCGCGCCGCATTGTCCTTGTTATCGCGCGCTTCCGGAGCCGGCTTCGCTGCCGCGGAAACATCAGCGGTCTCGCCGGGACGAGCTTGTCCATCGGACAACATGTGAAAATGCTCCGTTCGGTTCGGTCTATTGAACGGTGAAGTTAGTTGCCGAAGCTTGCCTGAAACGTGCGCAGCGAAAACCTTTCATCACGCGCAACGCGACGCGACATGAGTCCAACGCGTCATGCACGTGGCGATAGTGCGACTCGAAAGACACACACTCGCCAAGATTTCGCCAAGCTGGAGTCGCCGTTCCGTACATGAGTCGAATTGTCGCATGTGGATAAACGGGCTCGAGAGTCAATTCGGGGTTGAAAACCCCTCCATGCACGTCACTCGCGACACAACGCAAAATAGCTGTGATTATACGGGGATGCGGAACTTTAGGCCCGCCGCGGTGCAAAACTAGTTCGGATTTAAAATCAACTGATGCGATTGGATATACAAAGAAACAACCCGAAACGAATCAACAGCATCAAACACACATAGCAATCGCTTTGTTGCGCGCGCTTGATCGGAAATCGGCAATTGTTACGGTCCTACTCAAGTGATTCTCGCCAGTTGGCGAGGGGATCGACAGAGTTCAGTAGCGTTCGAATAAGCAACTTGGCGCAACTGTTCTAGGTCGCTGTCTCAATCCGCTCCGCGAGGTGATCCGTAAGACACCCGCCGGGCCTCACAGTAAGCGTTCAGTATCGAGTCGAAGTAGCAGGCCTGCGCACGCAGGCACTGAATGCGTAGGGCTGCCCGCGAACATCGAAGCCATAATAACGGTACGCGGGAAAGGAATGTCGTCAAACAGCATCGTTGCCGAGCCGGGTCATCACAACAACCAGCCGGCCGCAACAAGTGCGAAACAGGGGCGAAGACTGATGTATATTATCGTTGATGATCGCGAGAGCGTCACGAACAGCTACGTTGCAGGGCTTGTTCGCGAAGGCGTATCGTCGATCGGATTCTCCTCCGGAGAATTCTGGGAATGGCTGCAATCTGCGAGTGAATCGGATCTGGCAGCGGTCGACGCGTTCCTCCTCGGGGATTGCGATTCCCGCGGAAGCTTGCCGCGGGCGATGCGCAAGCGCTCTTCGGCTCCCATCATCGCCATGAGCAGCCAGAAAATGCTCAAGAACACGCTTGAGCTGTTCGAATCGGGCGTCGACGACGTCGTGCACGTGCCGATTCACCTGCGCGAGATCCTCGCCCGAACGGCCGCGATCGCGCGCCGCCGGGTGGGAGAGCTACCGAGGCCGTGCGAGACCAGGATCCAGGTCTTCTTCAACGGACGTGACCCCGAGATCGCGGGCCACGCCCTCACCCTGCCCCGCCGCGAACTGCGCATTCTCGAATATATGGTCAGCAACCACGGCAAGTGGATCACCAAGACGCAGATCTTCAACGCGGTCTATGGCATCTTCGAGTCGACCTTCGACGAGAGCGTGATCGAGAGCCACGTCAGCAAGCTGCGCAAGAAACTCCGCGACCGCCTCGGCTTCGACGCGATCGTGGCCCGGCGCTACGTCGGATACCGCATCAACATCCCGGCTGGCGAGACCATCGACGTGCCGATGCAGGACCTCGACGAAGTCGGCATCCTCCTGAACAGGGCGCATGCCGCTCCGGCGGCGTACCCGGCCGGAAACTGACGCGGCAGGGCACCGACACGCACTGACGACAACGGCCCCTGCGAAGTACCCTTCGCAGAGGCCGTTGCACGTTCAGCGGCAGACACGGCAGAATATGGCTACCGCTCTCTCGCGGCAGCCGCCATGGCTCCAGAGTCTCGTCCTGACGCGTCTTGAAGCGAACCGGTATCCGCCTCGCTCGAAAACGCTTCAGGGCTTCTGCTGGAATTCTTCCTTCGAAACGTAGTTGAAGTCCTCGATCAGAACGTCCTGGACGACGTCGGCCTGCATCCGCTCGTTGACGCGCTGCTTGATGGCGGTCGTGAGGATGGAGAGGTCGTAGCGGGCGAGCTTCCTGAAATCGAGGCGATCGTCAGCATAGATCCTGCGGAAAGCCTCGTCGACGACGAACGGCTCCGGCGGAACGCTGAGCTGGTGCATGGTCCGCGCCTCGACGGTGTAGACGAAGCGCGCGACGATATAGCCCTGCACACCGCCGCCCTCGACCATGGGCACGCTCAGCGCGCGTGTTTTCTGATACTGAAGCCCGTCGAGAAATTCGTCCTTTGCCGGCAGCAGGGTGCCGTTCTCCTTCCAATAGGCCACGCCATAGCTCGTGCCCGCGGTGAGGATGCATACCCAGAGCCCGGCCAGCACGAGTCTGATCATTTTCCGTCCTGCATTGTGCGACCCGTATAGGTGCCGTCGGATTCGGCATCCTTGATCGCCTTGACGATGATGGTCGCGACCTCGCGCACCGCATCGTAGTGCATTTCGAGGATGGAACGATTCCGCTCGAGCTTCTGGCGCAACCGCTGTATCTCCTCGGTGATCTCGACCTCGCTGCCGAGATGCATCCGCGCCCGCATCAGGCGGACGAATTCGAGCATGCTGCGGCTCTTCCGCGCGCTGAAGTCGTCGAAATCGACCTTCTTGCCCGTCGCGAGCGCGGCCGTCTCCTCCTCGACGATGCTCTCGAGCCGGCGGATCGCCGCCAGCAGGCCGCGCATCTCGTCGGCTCTCGCCCCGTCGGCGCCATCGATCTCCGCCTCGTTGCCGACATTCGGCAGCAGCACGGGCAACAGCGCATCGCCCGATGCGGCCTCCATCGTCATCGCCTCGGTATCCTCGCCCGGCTGCTCCATCACCACGGCCGCCGCGCCTTCTTGTGCCTGCATTGGAAATTCACCCCTCAACTTCTGTCGCCCATTCCCGGATCATGATCCGACCTTGCCCGTAACGTCCGGCCCCGCCGGATGCGCAGCGGCGAGCTGCTTGGCAATGCCGATGCCCTTGCCCTTCGCGAGCTGAGCACCAAGCTGTTCCGCCAGCATCGACTTCCAGACGCCGCCGGCCGTGCCCTTGCCGAAGACCTCCTCCGATTCCTTCGGCAGCATCGTCTCGACGAAGGTCTGCAGAATGAATGCCTCGAACTTCCGGTACACCTCTCCGGACGCCGGCGCCTTGATCACCTGCACCGGCGGCCCGTTCACCACACCCGACTGCGCTTCGGCAACCTTCGCCGCGGCTTGATCGCCGGTCGCTGCCTTGGCTTTACCGACCTCGGCATCCATCGTCGCGGCGAAATCGGCGTCGGATGATTTCAGCGCATCGAGCTTCGCAGTCGCTGCGCGCTGCGCCACGGGATCGGCGGCATCGAGGACGTCGAGGACGAGGTCGGGCGTCGCTGTCACGATCATGTCTTGTTCCGGTTGGCTGGCCGCTGCGTCCACTCGCGCACGGCAGGGCTTATTCCCGTCATCTCCTCGAGCGAAAGCTTCTCCGCGTCGCGACGCTTGTCGGCGAGCGCCGCATTCGCGACCTGCTCGAGTTGCTTCACACGGCGGCTCTGCGAGCGAACCTGGTCGAGCTGCTGCGATGCCTGCTCCTGAACCGCGCGCGCACCAACGCTCGTCCTGTTCAGGCGGCGTGCGATCGATTCGCTCGACGAACCCGCCGGCGGATTTCCCTCGTTCAGCGTACCGACCAGCCATTCCTGCTCGTCCTGCAAGCTGCGCTCCTGCTGCCGCAAATGCGCCAGCTGCCACTCGGACAGCCGGAGCTGGAGCTTCACGAGCGAGACCATCCGGCCGAGCTTGTCCGCGCGCGACGTCATGGCCGTCACTCCGCCAGCCACGACGAGACGCCGAGCATGAATTGCGTCAATAGTTCGTCGCTGGTGAGGTAGAGCAGCAGGAAGCCGCCGAACAGAACGAAGGGTACCGAAATGAAATAGACCGGTATCGCCGGTGTCAGCTTGTTGATCAGGCCGACCGCGAGGTTGACGATGACCGAGTAGACGATGAAGGGGCTGGTGATGCGCAGCGTCAGAACGAACGCCTCCGACAGGCGACTGACGAGCAGGTCGAGCGCCATGCTTCCGCCGAGCCTGCTGCCGGGATGCCAGACATCGTAAGAGTTCATCAGCCCCCGCAGGACCTGCCAGTGCTGGTCGGTGATGAAGAACAGGGTGGTGACGGACGCCATGATCAGCGGCACCAGGGCCGGCGCCGGATCGGTGTCACCGACCGGCGTCCCCGGGATGTTGCTGAGCCCGATCGCGCTCGCCATCACGGTCGCCATGGTCTGGAGCGCGAGGAAGAACACGCGCCCTCCGAGCCCGATGACGCTACCGACCACGATTTCGGAGCAGATCAGGAGCGCGAGCGTCAGCGGCGCGGCGTTGTCCGTGAGAGGTTTCAGGATTGCGATCAGGATCGGCGTCAGCGCGAACGTCGTGACGAGCGCGACGAACAGGCGGATCTGGGCGGGAACGTTGACGCTGGAATAGCCTGGCACGAGCATCAGGCAGGCGCCGATGCGACAGAACACGATGAACGTCACCAGCACGCTGTCGGCAAGGCCGCTGATCACGATATCGCTCCGAGAGCTCTGATCTCGGCGCTGCGCGCGACCTCGACATGCGACAGGATCGGCAAGGTCGGGAATACCCGCTCCAGGATCATCCGGACATAGGGACGGGCTTCGGGCGTCACCGCCAGAACCACACTGGTGCCGTTCTCGGTGAACTTGCGGATCGCCGCACTGGCCTCGGTCGCGAACTGTTCGATCAGGCGCGGATCGGCGTCGAATTCGACGACGTCGCCTTTGGCGTCGCGCTTCAGGCTCTGGTGGAACGCCAGGTCCCAGCGGTTGCCGAGACGGATGACGTTCAGCACACCGTTGTCGGAGAGATCACCGCAGATCTGCTGCGCAAGACGCGTCCGCACGTGCTCTGCGACCTGCTCGGAGCGCCGCACATGGGGCGCGATCTCGGCAATGGCCTCGAGGATCAGATGAAGGTTGCGGATCGACACGCGCTCGGCGAGCAGGATCTTCAGGATCGCCAGCAGACCCGAATAGGAGATCTGCGAGGGGCAGAGATCCTCGATCAGGCGCTTGTATTCGGGATCGAGCCGGTCGAGCAGCCCGCGCATGTCCTTGTAGGACAGCAGCTGCGAGAGGTTTGCCCTGATCACTTCGCTGAGATGCGTGAGCAGCACAGACAGATTGTCGACCGGCTTACAGCCCTGACGCTTGACTTCGTCGGTGAAGGCCTCCGCGACCCAAAGCGCCTTCATGCCGAAGGCGGGCTCGACCACCTCTTCGCCGGGCACGTCGGGCTTGCCGTCCTTGTCGACAAGCACCAGCACCTCGCCCAGCCGCAGTTCGCCATGGGCGATACGCGTGTCGTGGATCCGGATCTGATATCCCTTGGGATCCATCGACAGATTGTCGGTCAGCTTGATCTCGGGAATGACAAAGCCATACTGCTTGGCGAACTTCTTGCGAATCTTGCTGACCCGATGCGCAAGCTCGTTGCGCGAGCCGAGCAGATGGACGGAAAGGTGACCGCCGAGCGCCAGCTCGATCTCCGCGGTCTTGAGCGATTCCTTGACCGATTCCTTGGCATCGGCCTGGGCGCGCTCGTCGGCCTTGCGCGCGTGCTCCTTCTTCTCCCGCGCCGCCTGCCGCCTCGGCAGCGAGTAGCCGACGAAGGCCATGACGCCGCCCAGCAGCACGAACGGCGCCATCGGCAGCCCCGGCATCAAGGCGAGCACGAACATCATCAACGACGCCGCCGACACCGCGCGCGGATAGCCGCCGAGCTGCCGCAGCACGGCCTGCTCCGCCGACCCCCTGGTGCCGCCCTTGGAGACCAGAAGGCCCGCCGACAGCGACACGATCAGGGCCGGCATCTGCGTTACGAGGCCGTCGCCGACGGAGAGTTTGGTGTAGACGTCGGCGGCGCGCGACAGCGTCAGACCGTGATGCGTGACGCCAATGATGATGCCGCCGAAGATGTTGATCGCGGTGATGATCAGGCCAGCGATGGCATCGCCGCGGACGAATTTCGAGGCACCGTCCATCGCGCCGAAAAAGGAGCTTTCCTCTTCGAGCTCCCGGCGCCGGCGCTGGGCTTCCTTGTCGTCGATCAGGCCCGCGGACAGGTCCGCGTCGATCGCCATCTGCTTGCCGGGAATCGCATCCAGGGTGAAGCGGGCGCCGACTTCGGCGATACGCGTCGCACCCTTGGTGATCACGACGAAGTTCACCGTGACCAGGATCGCGAAGATGATCAGGCCAATGACGAAGTCGCCGCCCATGACGAACTTCGAGAAGCCGGCGACGACATGGCCCGCGGCGGTTTCCCCCTCCCCGCCTCGCGACAGGATCAGGCGTGTCGTCGCGACATTGAGCGCCAGACGCAGGATCGTTGCGATCAGCAGTACGGTCGGGAAGGCGGAGAAATCGAGCGGCCGCTGAATCCACAACGCGACCATCAGGATCAGCGCCGAAAGCGCGATCGAGAATGCGAGACCGAGATCGATCAGGATCGGCGGTATCGGCAGGAACAGGATCGTGAGCATGGCCACGATCCCGCCGGCGAAAAAGGCATCCGCCCCGAAGCGGCGCGGGCTTGGCAGGCTAGCAGCTAACGTATCGGCCATGGTTCACCGGCAGAGGGTCCGACCCGCAATCTGCCGTGCAAAGCTTACGCGAGGGTGGTGGCCGATGACCCCTGGGATCAGAAGCCGCGCTCGATATGCGAATAGACCATCTCCGTGAAGGTGGAGAGATGCGCACCGATGAAGGAGCCGGAGATGGCGACGACCACGAGAATGACGATGATCTTCGGGACGAAGGTCAGCGTCACTTCCTGGATCTGGGTCAGGGCCTGGATCAGCGCAATAAGGGTGCCGACCAGCATCGCGGCGCCGACCGCGGGGCCGGAGGCCACGATGATGGTCCAGATCGCAGCCTGGACGATGTCGAGGGCGTCCCTCTCGTTCATGACTGGCTGATCGTGAGCCCGGGCCCGACCGCCACCTTCGTACCGTTCTCAAGGGTCGCGACGGAGCCGTCGCTGTTGATGGAGATCGACTTGACCTTGCCGCTGAAGGTCGCCCCGGTCGAGTCGGTGAAGCTGACCGTTTTTCCGATCAGCCCGTCGGCCTGCGACAACGATTGCGAGGACAGCAGCGCATCCAGCTTGGTATTTGTCTGCATGGCCTGCTCGACCGTCGAGAGCTGGGCGAACTGGCTCATATATTGCGACGTATCCATCGGATTGGTCGGATCCTGATTCTTCATCTCGGCGACGAGGAGCCGAAGAAACGTATTGTAATCGACGGTGTTGCTCGCCGTGTTCGTGGTGGAGCTGGTCGAACTGGACTTGCTGTTGGTATCGGTCGCGCTGGTGACGTTCATATTGCCTCTCCGCTGTCAGGCAGCCTCGAATGGGATTTCGGCGGTGGCGCGGGCCAGGTCAGCCAGGATTGCCTGCTCCACCGGAAACAGCGCCCGGATCCGCTTGAGCGCCTCGAAATAACGTGTCGTCTTGACCAGTTCGTCGATCGCGGCGAGCCCGTCGAGCATCTCGCGGCTCTCGCAAACCGCGAGCAGCGCCGCGTGATGCTCGCCATAGAGCGCAGCCGCGGCGACGACGTCCGTCGGATTCATCAGCATGAGCTGGACGATGAAATAGAGCTGCCGCAGCGCCGTGGTGGCGTCCGAGGCCTGCATGACCTGCCCTTCGAGCAGGAACATCACGTCGTTGACGAGCTCGACGGAGACCTTGCGGTCCACGCGCAGTACCGCTCCGTTGATGTAGATGCGTTCGCCGGCCCGCAGGGATATCTTCATTAAAGCGCGTCTCGGATCAGGCGGTTGATTTCGATCAGCTGCATCACGTCGTTCGACCTCTCCTCGCGAAGCCGATCGGCTTCCTTGACCACCCACAGGCCAATCGAGATGATGTCGGCACGCAGCTTCTCGGGAAGTCCGTTCTCCGGATGCGCGAGATCTTCGATGAAGATCGTCCACAGCCGCCGCACGTAGAGCAGGCTCTCGACCAGGTCCTCGAAGCTGAAGCGTCCCTTCTGGAGCCGCTCGAGCCGGTCGATGCCGAGGCTGAGCGCCTGCCGCTCGCGGCCCCGCGCCTCATAGCCGCTATCGTCGACGACCGATCCATAGGCTTCAAACGTCATCAGAACCACTCTGCGCAGGAGACTGAACAACACGACAAAGGTTACGAGCCTTACGCATGGAGGCGAGGCTCAGAGATAGTTGACGAGGCTGATCTGCTGGAGCTGCGAGGTGAGCGCGAGCGCCGTCTTGATCTGGGTCTGCAGGGTGTTGACCCGGACCGAGGCCTCGGTCGGGTCGACGGCCTCCATCTTGACGATCTGATTGTTCAGAATGTCCTGCTGAATCTTGAGCTTTTCGGTGGCGCCGGTGACCCGCTGCTGGACCGTACCGACGCTGCCGCCGAGCGTAGCGAGGTCGGTGATGGCGTTACCGACGAGGCCGATGGCCTTGTCCACGACGACCTGGAACGTCGCCTGGTCCAGGTTCACGTTCCCGAGATCGGCCATCATGGTGTAGGCTTCGGCGAGCTTGCGGAAGCCGGTCTGGTTGGCGCTCACGGAAGTATCGGCGATCTCCGTCGTGGAGATACGGCTTTGCATGACCTGGTCGGTGGCCGTTGACCAATTGGTGTTCCAGGCCGGGCTCGCGAACTCGGCATCAAACGTGGTGTTGAGGAAGGTCTGCATCTGGGCCGGCGTGATGGTGTTCACGGACGGCGAGGACTGCGAAAAGCCGAAAGCCGCGAGGAAATCCGCATCGACCTGATTCTTGCTGGCCGAGCCCGCGGTGTAAGCCGTGATCGGCGTATTCTGCGTGTTGATGCCCGAAAAAAGATACGAGCCGTTATAGGAGACGTTCAGCGCGCCGATCAGATCCTGGAGGTTGGAGGACGCAGGCGGCAGGATGATCCGCCCGCCACCGTCGGTACTGCGGGCCGCGATCAGGTCCTTGAGAAACTCCGTTGCGGTCGAGCCGAGTTGGGTGATCCGGCTCTGCGTGATGTCCAGGCGTCCGGAGACGAGCCCGTTGGTATCGACGAGCTGATCGGCGAAGCTCAGGTCTGCCCGCAGGGTGACGTCGCTTCCCGTCGTGGCACCAAGCTGGAGGCCGACATCGGCGAAGCGGCCGGTGGTGGCCTCCTTCGAGGCCTTGCTCAACGCGGCCTGATTGTTCGTGATCGAGGACCTCAACGACGAAGACAACATCAAGGTCGAGATGTAGTTGGCGCTCATCATGACTTAATTCCCCACGGCGGCCAGCAGGCTCTTCAACATTTGGTCGACGGTCGAGATGATCTTCGACGACGCCGAGTAGGTACGTTCGACCTGGAGCATCAAGGACATCTCGTCGTCAATGTTGACGCCGCTGACGTTCGACAGCGCCGCGTTGCTGCGGTCGAGCAGCGTGTTCTGGTAGGTGGCGCTATCGTCCGCGGCCTTGCGCTGGTTCTCGATCCAGCTGGTCGACGATGCCGCGTAGTCGATCAGGTTGCCGTTCGGCTTGCCTTGCGTGGTTGCGTCGAACGGCTGCGACGCGTCCATGCCGCCGATGAGCTGCTGCAGCCGGGCCGAGAAACCGCCGCTGCCGGCGGTGTTGTATTGGTATGCGACGTTGCCGCTGATCGCGCCATCGCGCAGCAGATTGGGGTTGCCGCCCTGCGCCGGATCGACCGAGGCGGCGACACCGATCAGGCCGGCAAGGCCGACCGAAACGGTGGCGCTCGCGGGCATCGTCGGCGCACCCGGATAGGTGAAAAGACCTGGCACGTCCGGCAGCGCCGCTGCGGTCTGGTCGACTTCCTTGAAGGTTTCGACCAGGCCGCGCGCGATTTCGTCGAGCTGGCTCTGATACGTCACCGTGGCGTTGTCGCGCAGCTGGGAGAGACCCGCGAGCTTGCCGGTCTTGATCGGCATCACGGAATTGGCGCCGGTGACCGGGACACCGTCGATATAGACGGCGTTGCCGGTGGTCCCGGGCGAGTAGATGTTGGTCGCGGCGAAGCTGACCGAGCGCGCCTGCTTGTCGAATAGCACGACGCCGCTGTCGGTGTAGAGCGCCGCGTCGCCGTTGGCGCGGAGCGTCATCGAGACGCCAACCTCCTGCGACAGCTTCGAGACGATGGTGTCGCGCTGGTCGAGATAGTCGGTGACGTCGTCACCGGTGATCGTTCCCTTCACGATCGCGGTGTTGACCTTGTCGAACTGGGTGAGCAGCTGGTTGATATTCGCGACCGAGGTCGCCATATCGGCGTCCGCGCCCTCGCGCACCGTCTGCACGGTCTTGGTGGCCTGGTTGAGCGCCGTCGCCATGTCCTTGGCGGAGGTGACCGCCGCCTGTGCCAGCGTGGTGTTGTCCGGGGCGTTGGCATATTGCTGGAGCGCCTGCTTCAGCTTGTTGAGCTGGGCAGTCGGCGACTGCCCGGCTTCGGGATCGTCCACGGTCGAGGCGGATATCGTCTGAAGACCGCTCAGGATCGCATTCTGCTTGGCGGACGCAGACGTCGCGATCAAGACGTTATCGTAGAGACCGGAGCTCGCGGCGCGCTGGATCGCCGCGACATAGACGCCTGCCCCAGGGAGATTGTCCAGCACCGCGATCTTGCGCGAATAGCCGGCGGCGCTGGCGCCGGCGATGTTGCGCGAGATGGTCGACGACTGGATGCCTGACGCCATGAGCGACGCGCGAGCGGAGTCGAGAGCAGCAGTAAGGGACATGATCTACTCTTGCGCGGGATGAACGTTGAAGAATTCAGCGCTTCAGGTTGACGACGACGTCGAGCAGGTCGGCGCCGGTCTGGAACGATTTCGAGTTGGCGGTGAAGCCGCGCTGCGCCTCGATCATCCCGGTGAGTTCGTCCGCGAGGTCCACGTTGGAATCTTCCAGCGAGCCGGACTGGATCGTGCCGAGCCCACCGGTGCCGGCATTTCCGGCCTGCGCATTGCCCGAGTTCTGGTTGGTCGAATAGACGTTACCCGGCTCGGGCGTCAGATTGTCGGGGCTCGCGACGTCGGCGAGCATGAGCGTGTACAGCGTCAGCTGCTGACCGTTCTTGAGCACGGCAGTCACGTGGCCCGCATTGTCGACATCGACCTTGTCGATGGCGGAAGGCGTGCTGCCATTGACGGTCGCCTTGAAGGAGAAGTCGGTGCCGACCTGCGTCATGTTCGACAGGTCCATGGTCAGCGCCGCGCCGCCGGGGACGGTCACGGTGAGGCCCGTCGGGCTCGCCGCAGCCAGCGCGCCCTTTCCGGCCGCCGTGGTGTCGAAAGTGAAAGTGGTGGCGGGCGCGAGCGACGTACCCGACGCGGAATCATAAACCTGGACCTGCCACGTATCCAGGCCTGCCGCCGTCGCGGTGTGGGACATGTAGACGTCGAGCGTAACGGCCTGGCCGATATTGTTGTAGGCCACGATCGAGCTTTTTGATGAATATGCGCCTGGGCCGGGCGGACCGGCAATAACGGCCGCTTTCGGGTCCAGGTTGCCGGTCGTGAGCGTCCCCGCCGTCGACGGCACGGGCACCTGCGAGACCTGGGCGATGTTCACAATCTGCATTCCCGCGAGGCTGTTCTGCGAGAAATTGGTCACCTTCCCAGGCTGACCGAGCAGGTAGTAGCCGGCAGCATTGACCAGATTGCCCTGACTGTCAGGCACGAACGAGCCGGCGCGCGTCAGGTACTGCTGTGTGTTGGTTGCGTTCGATACCACGAAGAAGCCGTTACCCTGAACGGAGAGGTCCGTACTCGACGTGGTGAACTGCGTATGCCCGGCATCGCTGATGGCGTAACGGACGGTCGTCTCGACAGCTCCGGAATCGTAGTTGCCCGAGCCACTCTTCAGGATGAGCGAGGAGAATTCGGTGGAAGCCCGCTTGTAACCGGTGGTGTTGACGTTCGCGATATTGTCCGAGACCGTCGACAGCTTGTTGGACTGCGCGGCCATCCCGGAAACGCCGGTGCGCATAATGCCGTAGAGGCTCATCGAGAGGGCTCCTTTGAAAGGTTGTAGTTACAATGAGGGTTCTTGCTTGCGCGGAGCTGATGGTTTGGAACCATGCACAACTTCATGTGGTCACGTCGTTTTCGGCTGACAGAACGAGCGCGCTTTGTCGGTCCAGGCGCCAAAGCCGCTCGAGACGAGATGCGCAACGATGTGGCAGACGTAGCGCTTCTGTGCCGGCTGATTGTTCGGGCCAGCGTTGTAGCGGGCCACAGCCATGGTCCAGCTTCCCTCGCGCTGCTTGAGCTCTTTGAGGAAGCGCGCGGCATATTCCACATTCCTGGCGGGATCGAACATCGCCCGCACCGACGCGAATTTGTCGCCGTGATAGTAGTGGTTGATCTGCATGCAGCCGAGATCGATCAGCTTGATCCCCTTGCTCCGCATCGCCTCGAAATTCGCAATGGCGTCGTTCATGTCCTTGGCGAACACAGTCTGGCCGTCGGCGCCGAGCGCATAAGGATAGAGCGCACCGCGCCGCCCGGTCTCGGTGAGGCCGACGGCATAGAGAATGCCGAGCGGAATCCCGTGCTGCTGGGACGCACGCGCCATCTCGCGCTCGCAGGGGCGCGCGTTGTCGGTCGCCGCTGCCGCAGCGCCCGCGTTACAGATAAACAGGGCCGCGACGAATCTGCGGGCCCACGTCCTGATCATGACGCGTCTCCTGGTTGGACTGGCGCTCCTGCCGAGCCTGGCCCGCACCGCCGTCCGATTGGCCGGACGAACTGCTCGCGCCGTCGAACGAGCCTTGCGACTGCGACGACGGTTGCTGCTGCTGGCCCGCGAACTGCGGCTGCGACTGCCCGGAACCGCTCTGGAATCCGTCCAGCGAACCGTGCTGGACCGGCGCCACGTCGGCGACATAGCCCGCGGACTGCATGAGATCGCGGATCGAGTCGCGCTGCTGGTCCAACATCAGACTGGTGTCCTTGCGCTCGGCCGCGAGATGGACGGAGACCTCCGAACCCACCAGGCGAAGGCGCACGGTGACATTTCCGAGCGACGGCGGCTCGAGATTGATGGTCAGGATCTTGAGCGGCTCAGGCGCGTTGGTCTGCGACGTGGCGAGATCTGCAGCGGCCGACGCCGTCGGCGCCGACGATTCCCTGAGCTCGGTGACGACCGCGTTGGCGACCTGCTGCGTGGGGCCGAACTGCGCCGGCGGCAGATGAGTTTCCTGCTGAACGACGGTGACCTTGGTCGTCTCGGGCAAGGTCTCCCGTGCCGAGGCTTTGACGGCGCGTTCGACATTGGCGGTAACGGCTTCGAAGCCTTGCGTCGCGGGCATTGGCTTTGACGATGCCTCGTTGCCTTGCTGCGCGGTTGCCAAGGCCTGCGAAGTTGCAGTCGATGTGCGCGTGCTTGGCGCGGAATCGGCGGTGCCGACCTTCGCAGTGCCCGTCGCCTGAACTTCACGCGGCGCCGTCGACGAGCGTGCGTCGCGCGCCGCCGCATCTTTCTTGTCGGCGCCCGCCGATTGCGTCTGCGGCTTTGCCACCGGTACGGCAGCCAACTCCTGCCCGACGATCGCGGGAATGCTCGACCTGTTCGAAACGTCCGCCTTCGGGGCGGAGTCGACCGGACCCGGATTCTGCGGCGCTTCATCCAGCTTCTGGTCGGACGATTTGTGACCGGACTTGGGCTCGTCGGCAGTCTCGGTGCGCTCGTTCACCGTCTCGTCGTTCGTCTTGTCCTTCCCGGTCGGGTGCGCCAGACGCGTCCGCAAGGATGCGGCCTTCACGCTCGTGTCACTGCCGTCGTCTTTCAGGGCCTTCTTCGCGAGGTTCGAGACGGTGTGGAGCAGATCGTTGAACGATGAGTCCGCCGACGATTTCGTCCCGGCGCTCTTGCCGGATCGCGACGTGCCGCGAATATTGAGGCTTTCGGCCAGCCCCGAAAACACCTGTCCCGAGGTTCCACTGAGCTTCGTCATGGACGGCGATCCTTGGTGAGGCGTTCGAGCTCTGCCAGCTGCTTCTGCGCGCGGGCGAGTGTCGCGGTCGACGACGCGAGATCGAGACGCGCCGGCGTGACCGGAGGCTTGTCGGCTGTGGCAGCGGAACCGCCCGCGAACGGCTTGCGCACGTCGAGCGCGAGCTGGACCGTTGCATTCAGCAGAGGAATATCGCGCTCGGGCAGCTTCGACCGGTCGAGCGCCTTCAGCTCGGCGAGGCCACCGTCGTACTCGTCGGTGAGCGCCCGCGAGACGCCGCGGAAGAAATGCGCACGCTCGCGATCCGCGGAAGCATCGGCGCTGAGCGCCAGCGCGCGCTCGCCGGCAAGCTCGGTCACGGCCAGCCGTCCACGCACCATCGCGCTGCGCGCGATCACGAAATAGAGCTTGAGGCGGCTGGCGCGGTCGATCTGCTCAAGCAGGGTGACGATCCGCGCGAAGCGACGCTCGTCGAGCGCGAGGCTCGATTGCGTCAGGCCCGAGGAGAAGCGCTGCCAGAAGTCCCCGGCATAGACCGAGTTGCGGTAGTGGCGGATATAGGCCAGCGTCAGGAACTCGAACTTGTCGAAATCCTCGGCCTGCCCGACCAGCAGGATCTCGCGCCGCAGTGCCGCCTCCTCCACCAGCGTACCCGGCAACAGCAGGCGCGCATCGTCCAGGCGTTCGATCGCCAGCGTTGCCTCCGAGCGTGCGAACAGCGCGCCCTGGACCAGCGCGACCTGTCCGCCCAGTCCCGACGGAAGCGTGCGCGGCTTGACGTCCTTGAGCAGCTCGCGCGCTTCGTCCTGGCGACCCTCGACATAGGCGAGCGCACCGTTGAAGAGCCGCTCGTCGACGTTCGGCTTGGGCAGCTTGCGGACCAGCTGTGGTCCGCCGCCGCTGAGCAGATAAATGACAACGGCCTGGCCGTTCTGCGCATTGCTCCACACGCTGGCGTCGGCCGCCAGAAATTTCTCGCCGATCTGGCGGATCAGCGCGACGTGGCCGCTATGTGCCGCCATATCGCCATTGGCGATGCCGTCCTGCACCGCCTGCAATGTGCGCACGAGTTCATATGGCTCGCCCGCGCCCGGCGCCGGAGCCGGGGCTGGATCGGCCAGTGCACGGACCGCCGTGAGCGGCAGCAGCAACAGCAGTGCGGCGCGGCGGAGCAGCCTGATCAAGGGCGCTTCTCCCGGATCAGGATTTCGATCCGGCGGTTCTGCGCGGCGGCCGGATCGTTCTGCAGTTTCGGTCGCCGATCGGCGTAACCTTCGACATGCTCGATCCGCTGTGCATCGACGCCGGAGCGGACCAGCATGTAATAGGCCATCTGCGCGCGGGCGGTCGACAGCCGCCAATTGTCGTAGTTCTCCGACTTGTACGGCCGATTATCGGTGTGACCGCGGACGATGATCATGCCGGGACGCTTCGTCAGCAGCGGCCCGATCTTGTCGATCACACGGATCAGCTCGGGCCGCGGTTCGGCCGAGCCGACCGCGAACATGCCGAAGCTTGCGTCGTCGGTCAGGCTGATCAGAAGGCCTTCCTCGACCTGACGTACCTCAGCCACTGGTCCCGCGCCGGCCTTGATGTCCGACAGCGCATCCGCGATCGCGGACTGAAGCTGCTTGACGGTCGGCTGCTGGGTCTGCGCCGCGTCGCGCTGTTCGGACTCCTTCGCCGCATCGCCGGGACGTGACTGCGCGGCGGCATTGGCCTGGGCACTGGCTTGAGCGCCCGGCTGCACATTCGCCTGGGCACTGCCATCGCGTTGAGCCTGTGACGGCGCAGGTCCTGGCGGCAGCAGGGGCGACAGGGTTGCTGACGACGCATCCGCGTTCTGGGCCACGCTTCCGCCGGCCTCGTCCTGCCTGGCGCGGCGAGCCTGCGGCTCGCCCTGCCCCGTTCCGGACGCGTTGTCGCGCGCGGACGCATTCGGCTTCGGCTCGCTGTCGACGAAACGATCCGCATCCTTGGACGTCTGCGGCGCCAGCTTCCAATAGCCGGGATCGAACGGATCGCGATAGGCATCGCCTCCCTTGAGGCCTTCCTCTTCGACAGAGGTCAGCGCGCCGGCGCGACGCTGGCCCGAGGCCTGGTTGGCGCTGTTCGCGATCTCCGCGAGGGTCGCATAGGGATCGCGAAACAGGATCTTCTCTTCGTAGGACGCCGGCTTCTCGGCCGTCGGGGAATCGCCGCGACGTTCTTCGTTCGGCCCGGCCGGCTGGCGCTTGCCATCCTGGCCTTCGGTCGTGGACGGCTCCTTCTTGGTGAGATCCTTGAGGCCCTTCGGCGCGGGCGCGTTCTCCGCGAGCTTGATCGGGTTGAAATAGCTCGCGACCACCTGCTTCTGGTCCTGGTTGAGCGCATTCAGCAGCCACATGACCAGGAAGAACGCCATCATCGCGGTCATGAAGTCCGCGTAGGCGATCTTCCAGACGCCGCCGTGATGCGGCTCCTCGGCGAAGGCGCTGCGCCGGCGGATGATCACCAGCTCTTGCTTGACCTCATTCATGGCGGGCTACCGGCGCGCCTCGTTCAGGCGCTCGCTCCAGGCCGAGATCTGCGTCTCGATCACGGTCTGGTCGGCCACGACGCGAACCTCGAACGTCTCGGCGGCCTCGTACTGGATGCCCGTTCGCCTGCTGGCCTCGAGTTGCGTCCGTACGAGATCGAGCAATTCGCCCGGACCGGTGACCTTGAACACCGGCGCCGGCGAATTGCCGGTCAGAGCCGCAATCTGTTCGACCAGCGATTCGATCGCCTTGTCGCGGACCGCATCGGCGAGGAAGGGCAGCAAGATCCGCGCGACGGAGCTCGCGATGTTGGTCTCGATCTCGCGGCAGGCCGTCTCGAACCCGTTGACGATCGCGACCGCCTGCTGGTCAGACCATTTTGAACGCTCCTCGCCGAGCCGGATCGCGCTGCGGACGCGCTCCTCGGCAACCCTGGAATCGCCTTCCGCGACGCCGGCGGCATGGCCGCGACGATAAGCATCTTCGAGAAGGTTGGCTGACGGAGCTTCCACCTCTGGCGCAGGAGGCTGCGCTTGAGCGTGACGCTGCGGCTGGGCCTGAGGCTGGGGCTGCGGCTCGCGCCGGACCTCTTTCGGCCGTGTCAGCACGTCCTGGACCTTCGGCGGCGGAGGCGGTGGCGCCTTGGCCCGGCCGTTGGCATCGAACTGCGTCAGAAGTTTTCCGATAGCCGCGTTCATGCCGCCTCCTCGCGTCGCATCCAGTCTTTAAGGATCGCTGCCGCCTGCGCCTGATCGAGCCGGACAATCTGCTCGAGCCGTTTCTGCGGTGTTCGTTGCATCTTGCCTTCGAGGTCTTCCACGAGGTTGAGCTCGGGATCCTGACTGTCACCCAAGGCAAGGGCTGCGGCAGCTTCGAGCTCAGCGGCCTCGGCCGCCTCGGTCTGCTCCTGCTGGGCACGGTGGGTGAGGATGCCATTGACCGCGGGTCGCAGGCCGAACCAGACCAGCATCGACGCAACCGCCAGGATCGTCACCGCGTTGATGACGCTGCCGAGCTGCTTGTTGATCATCTCGACGAAGCTGATCGGCGGCACCGGAGCCAGTTCGCGCGAGCCTTCGATGAAGTCGACGGCCGTCACCTGGATCTGGTCGCCGCGCGTCTTGTCCAGCCCACCGGCGGTCGCCGCGAGCTGGCTGATCTCGGCGAGCTTGCTGTCGACGACGGCCTGATTGCTCTTGTCGCCGAGGTCGGCGACGAGCCGCGCGCGATTGACCAGGACGGCGATGAAGAGTTTCTTGACCGAATAGCCGTCGCTCACCGTCGTCGTGGTCTTGGACGACACCTCGAAATTGGTGACGTCTTCGCGGCGGGTCTTGTCTTCGTTGGAATTCTTGGTGCCGCCGGAGTTCACCTGCTGATCCGGAAGATTCTGCTGCACCGTAGTCGGAGTCGAACGGTCCGCGTTCTGCGAGGACTCCTTCTCGCGCACGTTCCGGACGGAACGCTCGGCACGGCTCTCCGGGTCGTAGACGGTCTCGTTCGTCTGCCGCTTGTCGGTCGAGAGCTGCGATGCGACGCTCACCTCGAAATTGTCGAGGCCCAGATACGGCGTCAGCGCCTTGCGGATGTTCTCCTGCACCATGCCGCCGACCGTCTTCTGAAGGCTTGCCATCTTGGTCGGAGCTGCAGTGGCCTCGTCCTCCTCGGCGAGCAGCATCGAACCGTCTGCGTCCAACACCGTCACCTTGTCTTTGCTCATGCCCGGAATGGCCGCGGCAACGAGGTGACGGATCGACTGTGCCGTGCGCGCCTCGATCGCACCGTCAGTGCGCAGCACGACCGACGCCGAAGGCGGCTGCTGCGTCGCCCGGAACGAGCCGCGCACCGGCAGCACGATATGGACTCGCGCGGCCTTCACGCCCTTCATCAGCTGCACCGTGCGCGCGATCTCGCCTTCGAGCGCCCGGAGCTTGGTGACCTCCTGCATGAACGAGGTCAGGCCCAGCGAGCCGATCTTGTCGAACAGCTCGTAGCCGGAATTGGCGCTGGTCGGCAGCCCCTTCTCGGCCAGCAGCATCCGCGCCTGCATGGTCTGGCTCGGGCGCACCGAGAGAGCGTCGCCGGCTGTATTGACGTCGAAGGTGATGTTCTGCTCGCGCAACGCCGCGCCCATGCGCGTCACGTCTTCGCGGCTGAGGCCCGTGTAGAGCGTCTCGAACTCGGGCCGGCTCAGGTAATAGGCGCCGCCGACGACGGTGACGAGAACGGTAAAGCCGATCAGTCCCAAGGCCATCAGGCGTCGCGGCCCAAGCTCCAGCAGATTGTTGAGCAGTTGCTGTACCTGCGCGCGACTGAGCATATGACCTCGTACCAATGCGAACGTATGCGACACTCCGCTGCCAACCTTGTCTGAAGGTTGCGCGCAAACGCGAATGTGTCGGTTCGCAGGCGAGGCGTTGCAATTTTACAAGAGGCCGGGTGACGCAGTCGGCAGCGACACGCGGGCGCGCGGACGCAAGGCAGCGCGATCGGCTGCGGCGTGTCGGATGAGGGCTGGCGTCAGGAGATCGAATACGGGCACGTCATGTGCCGTCACATCCGCCGTTCACGGCGGGCCCGTGCTCCCGAGGGAGCACGGTCGTTTTCAAGGCCGATGCTTACTTGAACAGCGAGAGGATGCTCTGGCTGTTCTGGTTGGCGATCGAGAGCGCCTGCACGCCGAGCTGCTGCTGGGTCTGCAGAGCCTGAAGGCGAGTGGATTCCGCGTTCATGTCGGCGTCGACGAGCTGACCGACACCGCGATCCACCGAATCTATCAGGGTCTTGACGAAGTCCGCATTGGTCGAAATGCGGTTCTTGACGGCACCGAGATCGGCGGCGGCCGAAGCCACCGAATTGATGGCGGCGGTGACCTGCGTGATGTAGCCATCGAGCGTGGTCTGGTCAGCCGTCGAGTCGGTCAGCGCGGAGATGTTGATCGTATTGACCGACGCAGGGCCGCTGACCTTGTCCAGGATGCCGGTCTGGGTCGAGGTGTAGAGCGAGTAGTTGGCGATCGTCAGCGAGATCGAACCGATCGTCGGCGTGCCGCCGACGCGCGAGAACGACGACACCAGGTTGAAGGTGGCCGGGGTGGCCGCGGTCGCGCTCAGCCAGTTGACGCCGTTGAAGGTCGCCGCGTCCGCGGTGCCCTTCATCTGCTGCTGGATCTGGGTGATGTCGGCCTGGATCTTGGTGCGATCGATACCGGCGGTCTTGGCTTCGACCAGCAGCGCCTGGAGCTTGGTCAGGCCGCCGGTCTTGTCGCCGACAACCGCGGTCAGAGCGGTATATTCGGTGTCGACGGTCGCAGCCGACAGACCGAGCGAGTCGGAGACGGCGGAGAGCGCGGCGTTGTCGGCGCGCATCGAGGTCGCGATCGACCAGTAGGCCGCGTTGTCCGATGCCGTCGAGACGCGCTGGCCGGTCGAGATCCGGTTCTGCGTGGTCGCGAGTTGCGAGCTGACGTTGCGGAGGGTCTGCAGCGCGGTCATCGCGGAAGAGTTGGTGAGCAGACTGGAGCTCATTATTGACGTCCCCTTGAAACGGATTGAATTGATTTTTGGGACATACCGGGCTTGCACCGATACGACAGGGCGGCCTCATGCCTTTGGGCGGCGGAAAAAGCAGGCCCAACTTGTCGTACGGCGACAATAACGCGCGAAGGCTGCGCGAGGCTTGCGGCTCTGTGACTTGACCGCAACAGACTGAGCCAGGTCGCGGTCACGGCTCGACCGGCGCGCGCCGAATTAAATAGGAAGGGCCGCGCTTCGCGAGAAGCGCGGCCCTTCCAAGATGAGTGAAGGCTTAGCGGAACAGCGAGAGGATGCTCTGGCTGTTCTGGTTGGCGATCGAGAGCGCCTGAACGCCGAGCTGCTGCTGGGTCTGCAGAGCCTGCAGGCGGGTGGATTCCGCGTTCATGTCGGCGTCGACGAGCTGACCGACACCGCGATCAACCGAGTCCATCAGGGTCTTGACGAAGTCGGTGTTGGTCGAGATGCGGTTCTTGACGGCACCGAGATCGGCGGCGGCCGAAGCCACCGAGTTGATCCCAGCCGTGACCTGCGCGATGTAGCCATCGAGCGTGGTCATGTCGGCGGTCGAGTCGGTCAGCGCGCCGATGTTGATCGTGTCGATCGAGGCCGTGCCGCTGACCTTGTCCAGGATGCCGGTCTGGGTCGAGGTGTAGAGCGAGTAGTTGGCGATCGTCAGCGAGATCGAACCGATCGTCGGCGTGCCGCCGACGCGCGAGAACGACGACACCAGGTTGAAGGTCGCCGGGGTGGCCGCGGTCGCGCTCAGCCAGTTGACGCCGTTGAATGTCGCCGCATTGGCGGTGCCCTTCATCTGCTGCTGGATCTGGGTGATGTCGGCCTGGATCTTGGTGCGGTCGATACCGGCGGTCTTGGCTTCGACCAGCAGCGCCTGGAGCTTGGTCAGGCCGCCGGTCTTGTCGCCGACGACGGCGGTCAGAGCGGTATATTCGGTGTCGACGGTCGCGGCCGACAGACCGAGCGAGTCGGAGACGGCGGAGAGCGCGGCGTTGTCGGCGCGCATCGAGGTCGCGATCGACCAGTAGGCAGCGTTGTCCGAAGCCGTCGAGACGCGCATACCGGTGGAGATCCGGTTCTGCGTGGTCGCAAGCTGCGAGCTGACGTTGCGGAGGGTCTGCAGCGCGGTCATTGCAGACGAGTTGGTGAGAAGGCTAGAACCCATTTTGATGTCCCTTTGAAAGCAGATTGAATTTGGGGACATACCGGACTTGCACCGGTACGACAGGGCGGCGTCATGCCTTTGGGCTGCGCAAATGCGGTTAGGCCCAACCCGTCGTAGCGACTAGGCTAGCGGACGAAGCTTGTGCGGGGCTTGTGGCTCTGTGGCTTGGCCGCAACAGGGCAGCCGAAATTGTGGCGGACGCTCGGCGCCACGCCAAACGAAAGGGCCGCGCTTCGCGAGAAGCGCGGCCCTCCTCAGTTCGTTTTCAGGCTTAGCGGAACAGCGACAGGATGCTCTGGCTGCTGTTGTTGGCGATCGAGAGCGCCTGCACGCCGAGCTGCTGCTGGACCTGGAGAGCCGCCAGGCGGGTGGACTCCTGGTTCATGTCGGCGTCGACGAGCTGGCCGATACCGCGGTCAACCGAGTCCATCAGCGACTTCACGAAGCCCGTGTTGGTCGAGATACGGTTCTTGACGGCGCCGAGGTCGGCGGCGGCCGCGGCGACCGAGTTGATCGCAGTCGTGACCTGCGCGATGTAGCCATCGAGCGTGGTCTGGTCGGCCGCCGAGTCGGTCAGCGCGCCGATGTTGATCGTGTCGACCGAAGCGGTGCCGCTCACCTTGTCCAGGATACCGGTCTGGGTGCTGGTATAGAGCGAGTAGGTCGCGGTGGTCAGGCTGATCGAGCCGGTGGTCGGCGTGCTGCCGACGCGGGAGAACGACGACACCAGGTTCACAGTCGCCGGCGTGGTCGCCGTCGCGCTCAGCCAGTTCACGCCGTTGAACGTCGCCGCGCTGGCGGTCGCTTTCATCTGCTGCTGGATCTGGGTGACGTCCGCCTGGATCTTGGTGCGGTCGATACCGGCGGTCTTGGCCTGCACCAGCAGGGACTGGAGCTTCGTGAGGCCGGAGCTGCTGTCACCGACAACCGTGGTCAGACCGGTATATTCGGTGTCGACGGTCGCGGCCGACAGACCGAGCGAGTCGGAGACGGCGGAGAGCGCGGCGTTGTCGGCGCGCATCGACGTGGCGATCGACCAGTAGGCGGCGTTGTCGGAAGCGGTCGAAACACGCTGGCCGGTGGAGATGCGGTTCTGCGTGGTGGAGAGCTGCGAGCTGACAGACCGCAGGGTCTGGAGCGCGGTCATGGCGGTCGAGTTCGTAAGCAGGCTTGACATTGCGTATGTCCCTTTGATGTACGCGTTACATTTTCACGAGGGGACATACCGGGCTTTCACCGGTACGGAGGGGCGGCATCATGCCTTTGGACTGATGTGGGTGGGGTCCAACCCGCCGTGCCGCATTGCTAGCACGGTGAATCTTGCGCACGGATTAAGATCCGCCTGAATTTCGCTGTAATATCATATGGTTACCGGAACCCTCCGCTAACCATATCGCGCTACTTCTCGCTAACCATGACCGGCAGGCCGGCCGACAGCAGACCTTACGAGAACGACCGCACGAGGCCTGAGGCGAGCAAATTCCAGCCGTCGATCAGCACGAAGAACAGCATCTTGAACGGCAGCGCGAGGATGGTCGGCGGCATCATCATCATGCCCATCGACATCGTCAGCGTCGCCACGATCATGTCGATGACGAGGAACGGCAGCATGATCAGGAAGCCGATCTCGAACGAGCGCCTGAGCTCGGAGATCATGAAGGCCGGAATGATGACGCGCAGATCGATGCGCTTGTCGTCGAACTTCTTCCGAAAGCTCTCCGCGGCGAGCGACTCGAAGGTCTGCAGATCCTTGTCGCGAACGTGAGCCAGCATGAACTCGCGGAACGGATCGGTGATCTTCACGTAAGCCTCTTCCTCCGAGATCTCGTTCTTCATCAGAGGCTGGACGCCGGTTTCCCAGGCGCGATCGAAGGTCGGGGCCATCACGTAGAAGGTCATGAACAGCGCGAGGCTGATCAGCACGAGATTGGCCGGCGTGGTCTGCAGGCCGAGACCGGAGCGCAGGAACGACAGCGCAACCGCAAATCGCGTGAAGCTCGTCACCATGATGAGCAGACCCGGCGCCACCGACAGCACCGTGATCAGCGCCATCAGCTGGATGATACGGCCACTGGTCGAGCCGTTTCCGGGCGGCAGCAACGAGTTGAGGTCCGGTATCTGGGCGAGCGCCACTTCGGGCAGGACGACCAGAACCAACGCGAGCAGCAGGACTTTCACTCTCACTGAATCACCAACGTCTCAATGATCAATTCGCGGACCTTGCCCGAGGAGCGGATGTTGGCGCGTTCGGCGAGGTCGTCGCGCAGATGCTGCAGCCCGCGCGATCCCTCGAATTGGCCAACCGTCGCCGAGCGCAGATAGGTCACGATGTCCTCGCTGATGTGGGCAGCCAGGATGCCCGCGTCCTCGTCGCTCATGCTGTCGGTCACCATGGAAGCCTCGACACGGGCCCAGTTGTTGGCCGGCGCGGCGAGATTGGTCACGATCGGGGACAGCTTCCTCAACCGCGCGCTGCCGGCGTAGCTCGAGGCAAGGGGCGGCGGCGTCGCGGTTTTCTTCGCGTCCGCGACGCGCTCGGCAGCCGCAAACAGATGCAGGCCGGCAAGCGCACCCGCGCCGATCGCGACGAGGGTGAGCACCAGAATGGCCGCAATCAGGCGCATCACGTCCCATGCCCTCGCAAAGCGGCCCGACGGCTGCGCATCTCAGAATGGTGCCACGGCGTCATAGATCCGATGTCCCCATCCAGGCTGCTGCACGTCAGACAGATTTCCGTGACCACCGTAGGAGACGCGCGCTTCGGCAATCTTCTCGTAGGAGATCGTGTTGGTGCGCGAGATATCGCGCGGACGCACGATGCCGCCGACATTGAGCACGCGCATCTCCGTGTTGACCTTGAATTCCTGCGACCCGCTGATCATCATATTGCCGTTCGGCAACACGTCGGTGACGATTGCGGCGATCGACAGCTTGATGTCCTCGGTGCGATCGATCTGGCCGTTCCCCTTGATCTGGGTATTGGTGCTGAGATTGGCGCTGGTCGAGCCCTTGTCCTGCCATCCGGCGACGTCCATCAGCCAGTCGAGGCCGAACTTGACCTGCGAATCGCGCGAGCGGCCGGTCTTGTTGTCCAGCTTGGCCTTGTCCTGCATCGAGATGATCACCGTCACGACGTCGCCGGTGCGCCGGGCGCGGGGGTCGCGGTAGAGGTCGGTGCCGTCGTCCCAGGTCGAGCGATAGCTGACGGGCGAGCGCAACCGTGGCGTCACCGGGATCGGATCGGCCTGTGTCCTCAGCCCGCTGCCGACGGGCGACAGGCGCGGACCGGTCAGGACCTCCGCGGGATCGCCGACGCATCCGGCAAGCATCAGGAGCGGCAGGATGAGGATTAGATTTTTCATCTACTTGGTCTTTCCGTCATCCACGCGACGCATTCCGCCGAGCAGATCGGCAAGGTGCGCCGCGCGTGCCGTATCCATCTCGTTGAAGATCGCGCTCGAATTCCTCGGGCTGAGCTTGGCGAGCACGGCCGCAGCGGTCTCGTCCGCCATGCCGGCGATCTGGGTCGCCGCGGCGTCCGGCTTCATGCGCGAATAGATCTCCACGACCTGCGCCTCGGCCTTCTTCAGGAAATCGTCGCGCAGCGCCATCCACTTCTCGTATTCGACGCGTTTGGCCTCGACCTCGGCGATCCGTTCGCGAAGCAGGGTCTCGGCCTTTTCCAGCTCCTTGAGCTGCCAGGCCAGTCTCGCATCGACGGCTGGGTCGGCGACGTTGCTGCAGAACAGGGCAACGTCGCTGTCCGCAGGCGCAGCCGCCTGCGCCGGCGCGGGCTTCGGCGGGACCGTGACGCTGCCGGGCTTGGCCGGGCGCACGGGCGCGGCTGCGGGCGCGGGCACTGGGGCCTGTGCACGCGTTTCGGACGCCGGCACCGCGCCGGTGATCGCAGGTCCGGAGTCTTCAGCCGCCCACGCCGTCGCCCGGATCGACGCGTTGTCACCTGGTACCGGCATGACCGGCGAGGACGGCCTTTGCGGTCCTGCCGCGCGGGCACGCGCGAAGGACAGCAGGTTGAGCGGCCTGGACGGCTTGGCCTCGTCCAGCGCGAGCACGGGCGAAGCGCTCGCGAGCGCGGACACCGCGATCAGGAGGAGGAGTTTGGCTTTGTGATCCAGCTTCAGCATCGGGTCGCGTGCGATTCTCGGTCGAGACCAGAGCATTGAGCGACCAAGCTTGCTCGACGCTTGTGCATCATTGCACGATGACGTCGGCCTGGAGCGCGCCGGCCGTCTTGATCGCCTGGAGGATCGCGATAATGCCGGACGGCTTCAGGCCGATCTGGTTCAGTCCACGCACCAGGCGCTGGAGATCGACGCCGCTCAGGATAGCCACCTGCGATCCGGCCTCGTTGGCTTCGACGATGGTCTGGGGAACGACCACGGTCTGGCCCTGCGAGAACGGCGCCGGCTGCGACACCACGGGAAGCTCGGTAACACGAACCGTCAGATTGCCGTGCGTCACGGCAACGGTCGATATGCGCACGTCACGCCCGATCACCACCGTGCCGGTGCGTTCGTTGATCACCACCCGCGCCGGCGTGTCAGGCTCGACCGTCAGCTCGCCGATTTCGGCCAGGAAGCGAACCGGCCCGATATGGCGCGGCTTCGACAGCACGATGGTGCGGTAGTCGCGTTCGAAGGCGATCTGCGCGCGATAGCGGCCGCCGGCGAAGCGGTTGATGGCATCGAGGATACGCGTCGCGGTGACGAAATCGGGGTTCTTGAGCTCCAGCACCAGAAATTCCATCTCGTGGAGGCTTCCCTTCACTTCGCGCTCGACCAGCGCGCCGTTCGGGATGCGCCCTGCGGTCGGCGTGCCCTGGCTGACATTCTGGGCCTGGCCGCCGACGCTGTAGCCGGCAACCGTGACCGCGCCCTGCGCGACCGCATAGACCGCACCGTCGGCCGCGCGCAGCGAGGTCATCACCAGCGTGCCGCCGAGCAGCGAGGTCGCATCGCCAAGCGACGACACGGTCACGTCCATGCGCTCACCCGCTCCGATCGAGGGCTGCAGGTCCGCGGTCACCATCACGGCCGCGACGTTGCGCGTACGCAGCGTGGTCGGACGCGGGGGATTGTTGGTGCTCGTGGTCTCGTTCCTGACGTTGATGCCCATGTTCTCGAGCATCGACTGCAGGGACTGCTCCGTGAACGGAGCGTTGCGGAGCGTGTCGCCGGTGCCGTTCAGGCCGATGACGAGGCCGTAGCCCACGATCTGGTTTTCACGCAGTCCCTTGATGTCCGCAATGTCCTTGATGCGGACCGCGGCCTGGGCGCTGGCGGCGAAAACGAGGAGGACGAGCGCAAGCAGGACTCTGGTCATGATCCGTCCACGACCTTGACGGTGCCGTCCGGCTGGACGACGCCCCTGATGATCACGCCGGTGTCTGTGTTTCGTATCGGAATGAGCGCGCCGGGCGCGCCCGACTGCATCGCCGAGCCGTAGGTCACGATCGACAGGCCGCTATCCTCGACCACGACCTTCACCATGGCGCCGCGCGCGACAGTCCAGGGGTCCTCCACCGAATTGCTCGGGATCGGCTGACCCGGCAGCAGCGTGCGCCGTGCCATCCGTCCGACCAGGACCTGGCGTCCTTCGATGAACATGGCAACGCCGAGCACGTTCGGCGCGAAGGCGCGTTCCGTGATCATGTCGTCCCGGATCAGCTCGCCGGCGCGGATCGACACGGCCGGCACGGGAAGCCGCTTCTCCTCGGCCGCAGCGAGACGCGCCGAGACCAGAACCAGCAGCACGGCGGCCAACCCGCGCACCATCAAGCCCACCCTGTTCAACATCGAGACACCGGAACTAGCGCATGCCCTTCGAGACCGTCTGGGCCATTTCATCCGAGGCCTGGATGACCTTGGCGTTCATTTCGTAGGCACGCTGGGCGGAGATCAACTCGGTAATTTCCTTGACCGGATCGACGTTCGAGGCTTCGAGATATTTCTGGTTGATCTTGCCGTAACCGGAATCGCCCGGGAGTCCGACGACCGGCGTGCCAGACGCCGTGGTCTCGCGATAGAGATTGCTGCCCAGCGGCTCGAGGCCCGCCTCGTTGGCGAAATTGGCGAGGTTGAGCTGGCCGATCTGCCGCGCATTGATTTCGGTGTCCAGCTTGGCGAACACCTGTCCGGTCTGGTTGACCGTGACCTCGACGGTTCCCTGCGGCACCGTGATGGCGGGATCCAGCAGATAGCCGTCGATCGTGACGAGTTGGCCGTTGGCGTTGGTGTTGAACGAACCTGCGCGGGTGTATTGCACTTCGTTGTTCGGGCCGAGCACCTGAAACCAGCCCCGACCGTTGATCGCCATGTCGTAAGGGTTGCCGGTCTGCGTCAGCGCGCCCTGGATGTGAAGCTTGCGGATGGCCGCCGACTTGACGCCAAGTCCGAGATTGGCGCCTTCCGGAATCGGCGACGAGCCGTTGACGTTCGTGACGCCCTGCATGCGATCCATCTGGTAGAACAGATCGGTGAACTCCGCGCGAGCCCGCTTGTAGGACGTCGAGTTGATGTTGGCGATGTTGTTCGCAATGACTTCGATGTTGGTCTGCTGGGCATTCATGCCCGTGGCCGCAATGGCGAGCGATTTCACAGTGTCATTCCTTCAGGTCAAATCGACATACGAACGACTTCTTGGTAGGCCTGCACGACCTTGTCGCGAACCGCGACCGCCGTCTGCAAGGCCTGCTCGGCCGACATCAGCGCCTCCACGACGCGACGCGTCGATTCCTTGCCCTGCATCGCCGAGATCGAGGCCGCTTCACCCGCCTTCAGCGTCCCGATCGCATCCGTCGTCACCTGCTTCATCACCGATTCGAATCCGACGTCGTCGGTGGACTGGATCGCGGTCGGGGACGCGGGCGAGATGGCCTGCGCCTCGGTTGCGCGGGACGCCGCCTGGCCTGCGGAGATCGCCGTGGATGAAATTGCCTCAAGCATTGTCAGCTCCTCAGCAGGTCGATGGTCATGCCCAGCATCGACCTCACCTGTTTCACGACCTGTAGATTGGCTTCATAGGACCGGTTGACTTCCCGCATGTCGGCCATCTCGATCATCATGTTGACGTTCGGCAGCTTGACGTAACCGGCCTTGTCGGCGGCGGGATGCCCCGGATCGTACTCGACGCGGTACGGCGTGGTGTCGACCCCGATCTCCTTGACCTTCGCGAGCTGCGCGCCCGACGCGCGATCCAGCGCGGCGTCGAACGTGATGGTCTTGCGTTGATACGGATCGGCACCGGCGGTGCGCCCCGTCGACGTCGCGTTGGCGAGGTTTTCCGAGACGATGCGCATGCGCGTCGACTGCGATTCGAGCCCTGAGCTCGCGACCGTCAATGACGCTTGCAGTGAGTCCAGCATTTCAATTCACCTCAGCTCTTCGCGCTCGACAGCAGCATGCGGTGAAACGACCGCACGACCGCCGAGTTCATCGAGTAGTCGCGACTGACGTCGCTGCCCTTGATCATCTCCTGCTCGAGACTGACCGAGTTGCCGGAGTGCACCACTTCCCAGCTGTCCTTCTTCGCGGTCTTCCGCGTGTCGGTCTCGGCCGCAGACAATTGCATGTGCGAGGGCGACGTCGTCGCGAGCCTGACCGGCGTGCTGTCGAGCACCTTGTTGAAGGGTTCGACGTCGCGCGCCTTGAAGCCCGGCGTATTGGCGTTGGCAACGTTGGTGGCAATAGTCGACTGGCGGAGTTCGAGATACCGCGCCTGCGACGATGCGAGTTCGAAGAGATACAGCGGTCCCACGACAGCCCCATTCTGGTCCATTGGTAGAGAAGCTTAGGGGCGCAAGCTTTCGTCAGGCTGATGGAGCGGACGCAGTCCTCGGAAATCTACTGAACGTTCTCGGGCCGCGGCGCCTGCTTGGACTGAAGGAAGTAGATGAGCTCGGCGACGGGCCGGAAGAATTCCGCGGGAATCACCTGGTCGACCTGCACCGCTTCATAGAGAGCGCGCGCGAGCGCCTTGTTCTCGATCACCGGGATCCGGTTTTTCTCGGCGACTTCGCGGATCTTCAGCGCGACCACGTCCATACCCTTGGCGACGACGACGGGCGCTGCGTTTTCCTCGCGCTTGTAGCGCAGCGCGATCGCAAAGTGCGTCGGGTTCGCGATCACCAGCGTCGCGCGCGAGGCGGAGGCGATCATCCGCTGGCGGGAACGATCGCGCGCCAGCGAACGCAGGCGCGCCTTGACCATCGGATCGCCTTCCGCCTGCTTGTGCTCGTCCTTGATCTCCTGCTTGGTCATGCGCAGCTCGCGCCGCCAGTGGAAGCGCGCCCAGGCAAGATCGATCGCGACAAGGACGATCGTCGCGATGCAGATCGCCGAGACGATCCGCATCGCGATGTTGAGAATCATTTCCGGAAGCGCGACCGGGTCGGTATACATCGCCTCGAATGCCTTTGCTTCGGACGAGCGGAGCACGAACGCGACGACGACGGTCACCGAAGCGAGCTTGAACAGCGACTTCCCGAATTCGACCCATCCCTGCGTTCCGAACAGCCGGTTCCAGCCGCTGACCGGAGAGATTCGCGAAGGATCCGGCATGATGCGCTGGAGCACCAGGCTGGGCGCGTTCTGCAGCAGCGACGCTGCCAGCCCGAATGCGACCAGGACGACGACGAGGGGAATCAGGAATCGAAACGCCTCGAGCCCTACCACCGTGAGGAGGTTCTGCGCGTCTGCCCCGTTGTTGAGGGGGAAGCCGTCAGGATCGTCGAGAAGGTTCCTCAGCGTCGGCGTCAGTTGTTGCACACCATTGCTGATCAGGAACATCTGAATCACCATCAGCGCCGCCATCGACGCGAAGATGGACGCCTCCCGAGAGACCGGGATTTTGCCCTCGTCGAGCGCATCGCGGACTTTCTTCTCGGTCGGCTCTTCTGTTTTGCTCTCCTGGTCGGATTCTGCCATGCCGGTTCAGCGGTCAGCGGAAGACCAGCTCATCCTCCTGCTCGGGGTTGAGCTCGATTTCGCCCTTTTCCGCCAGGTCGAGCGCGAGGTCGGTGATGACGCGCCGCGCCTCCAGCACGTCGCGCTGGTTCGACGGTTCGCCGATGGCGAGTTCGTGCTCCACGACGCGACGGACGCGCGAGGCGACCGAGGACAGGATCAGTTCGCGGAAGTGCTTGTCGGTCCCCTTCAGCGCGACGACGATGCGATCGGTCGGCACCTGGTCGAAGATCATGGTGCGCGCCTTCGGCGTCAAGTGGATGACGTCGTCGAAGGTGAACAGCAGTTCCTTGAGAACTTCGGCCGATTTCGGCCGCTTCTCCGAGAGGCTCTTCAGCATGTCTTCGATGTGGCCGCGCTCCATCTTGTTGATGATGTCGGCGACGCGGGCATAGGTGTCCGCGCCGAGGTTGCGGGCGAAGTTCAGCGTCAGGTCTTCGTGCAGCGTCTTCTCGAGCACCTTCATCGCGTCGTCGACGATCGGCTTGAGGCTGAGCACGCGCCGCATCAGCTCGTTGCGCAGGCTCGACGGCAGCTGGCTCATCACCTTGGCCGCGCAGGCCGGCTTGACCTTGGACAGGATGAGCGCCGCGGTCTGCGGATGCTCCTTGGAGAGGTAGGTCGCCAGCGAATTTTCCGACACCGACGAGACGCGATCCCACACCGACCGGCTCGAATTGCCGAGCAGGTCCGACATGATCGCCGAGACCTGGTCGGCCGGAAGCACGTCGCCGAGCACGGCCTCGAGCCCGCCGATCGTACCGAGGATGTTGGCGCCCATCGAGAACTGCTGGGCGAACTCCTCGACGATCCCCTCCAGCTCCTGTGCCGTGATCGGCCGCAGCTCGGCTGCGGCCTTGGTGACGATGCGGATATCCTGCGGCTCGAACTGCTGAAGCACGCTCGCAGCCGCCTGACGGCCCATGGCCAGCAGGAGCGCCGCGACCTTGTCCGTTCCGCGCAACGTGGCAACGCCTCGCTGCTTGATGGGAGCGATGCCGACCTGTGCCGCCATGGTCAGGTATCACCCTGCCCCAGCGGCCCGACGATCTCGGTGAGCGAAACGCCGAAGCGGGAATTGTCCTCTTCGACCACGACCACCTCACCGCGGGCAACCACGCGGCCGTTGACCACGACGTCGACGGGCTCTCCGACGCGGTGATCCAGCGGCACCACGGCGCCGCGGCCCAGCTTCATCAGGTTCGCCACCGGAATGGTGGCCGACCCGAGCACCACCTGCATGGTGACGGGAATGCGCAGGATCGCATCGACATTGGCGAACTTGCCGGTCTCCTCCGCGGTGCGCGCGGCAATTTCCGCCAACCGCTCCAGCGGAGACGTTTCGGCATCTCCCGTTGCAGATGCAGCTTCATAGTCGAAGGATTGCGCCATTTGGTCTCGCCTCTTGGTATTTCCGGTCCCGGTGCGTCTCAGCGCCCCGGTCGTGCGTGTTCGATCTGTCTCGGTTTCAATGCTTGTTCGCTTCAGGACCGCTCACGGTCGCGGCGGATTGGAGCCCGTTCCGCGCATCGAGCGCGGCGATCGCCTCGTGGGCCTGATCGATCTTCGTGCTCAGCACGTTGGCGAGCCGGCCCAGATTTGCAGTCGAATCGTGCGCCGCGGTGATGACCGTATCGAAGGCGCCCGCCGTCTCGTGGACGATGGTCGAGAACTCGCCCTGGTAACTGCGCAGCCGTGCCAATTCGCGGTGCATCTTCGTCACCCGCATGCTGGTGAAGGCCAGCGCAATCAGCAGCACGGCATCAACGAGATAGGATATCATCGACGAACTCCCGCTTCTGGTCGACGGGATCCGCCACCTGCATGGCGTAATAGCCATCAAGCTGGCCGATCTGACACCAGAACAGCACCTGGTTGTTGCTCTCGAGCCGCGCCAGCGTGCGCGGCGTGGCTTCGAGCTCGATCACCTGTCCGACATGGAACTTCACGACGTCGTCGAGGGATATCATCTTCTCGTCGAGCACCGCGCTCAGCGTGACCTCGGTCCGGTGAACCTCGCTCTCCATCTGCTCGCGCCAGCGCGGATCCGCCGCACGGCCGTCGCTGACGACGACGTGTGCGAGCTTCTGCCTGAGCGGATTGAGCGCGGAGTGCGGGATGATGAGGAACATCTGGCCGCCGCGGTAGAGCGCCTGCAGCATGATGTTCGCGCAGATCGACATGTTGCCGCTGCGGCCGATCGCGAGCGACGCCATGGCGGTCTCGACCCGCTCGACGCGGAAGGTGACGTTGGACGTGCCGGCGAAGGCGGATTGCAGCGCCTTGGCGAACCTCTCGAACAGCGCCTGGACCAGGCGGATCTCGATGTTCGAGAACGTGCGCTCGACATCGAGCGGCGGCTCGGCGCCGTCGGATCCGAACATCGCCTCGACCATCGTGAACACAAAATCGCGGTCGAGCATGATGATGATGCGGGAGTCCCACTGCTCGGCATAGAGCACGGCGGCGACCGCGTTGGCCTCGTAGTCCTTGATGATATCACCGACGCGATCATTGGTGATACCGTTGACCGAGAAGTAGCAGGGCGTTCCGGCGATCGGCTGGAGACTGTCGGTACAGGATGCCGCCATGCGATCGAAGATCACATTGAGCATCGGCATGCGCTCGATCGAGATGCCGGCCGCATCCAGCAGGTAGTTCGGCAGCTGCTTGCGCTGATCGACGTCGACGTTTTCCATCATCATGCGCGGGCAGCCTTCGGTTCAGCATCGGTCACGACGGCCTTGGGACCCGCGATCGTCTCGTTCTCGACGACGTCGATCGAGGGACGCTCGTTGCTCGAGATCATCTTGCGGCCGTGCTCGACCGCGATCTGCGGCATGGCGCCGTTCATGAAGGCCAGCAGCGTCTGCTTGACGATGATGTAGGGCCGGCAGCGCTTCTCGCGCGTCATCTTGATCTTGATCGCGAAGGGCGAAATGATGCCGTAGGACAGGAAGATGCCGGCGAAGGTGCCGACCAGGGCCGCACCGATGAATCCGCCGAGCAACTTCGGCGACTGGTCGAGCGCGCCCATCGCCTTGATGACACCGAGCACCGCGGCGACGATGCCGAGCGCCGGCAGCGCTTCGGACACCGTTACCAGCGAATGGTAGGGCGCCAGCTTGCTCTTCACGATGGTGTGGATTTCCTCGTCCATCAGCGCTTCGATTTCGTGCGTGCGCGCGTTGCCCATGATGATGAGGCGGACGTAGTCGCAGATGAACTGGAGCAGCGAGGGGTCGCCAAGCACGCTCGGGAACGCCTTGAAGATCTCGGAGGACGCGGGATCGTCGATATGCGCCTCGACCTCGTTACGGCCCTTGCCCCGCAGCTCGCGCATCAGGGCGTGGAGGGCTCCCAGCAGGTCGAGATAATAGCGCTCGCCCGGCACGGCACCGGTGACGGCCTGGACGCAGGCAAGCCCGGTATCAACGACCGTCTTCCATGGATTGGCCATGATGAAGGTGCCGGCCGCGGTCCCCATGATGATCACGAATTCCCACGGCTGCATCAGCACGCCAAGATGCCCGCCCATGGCGGCAAATCCGCCAAGCAGCGCCGCTACCGTGATGACAACCCCCACGAAACTGCCCAACGCGCCGCTCCATCGCCGATCCCATCGGGAATACCTATTCGGCGACGCTTGCGCGAGGCTGGTTTGCCGCTCGTCAGCTCCGCGCAAGCAATTCACGGCAGCTTGGGATGGCGTCGCAAGTGCGGCCAGAGAGGCGCGGGTCATGCTATCCACCATCGCGGACTACACCAGACTGACCAAGGACATGGGCAAGTCGCTGACGCAGGTCGCGACGGAGCCGGATGTCAGCCGCGAGACGGATTACTTCCTGAGCCATATCGGCAACGTGAAGACCGTCGACGATTTCCTGAAGGACTATCGCCTCTATTCCTACGCGATGAAGGCCTATGGCCTCAGCGATATGGCCTATGCCAAGGCGTTCATGCGCAAGGTTCTGACCGAGGGCGTCTCGGACAAGGATGCCTTCGCCAACAAGCTGTCCGACACCCGCTACCGGCAATTCGCCGCCGCCTTCAATTTCGCCGCCCTCGGCGACCAGGCGACCCAGGCGACCGCGGCGACGACCGGCACGGCGACCCAATACGTCACCCAGACGATGGAGGAGAAGGCCGGCGACCAGAACGAGGGTCTGCGGCTGGCGCTCTATTTCACCCGCAAGGCCTCCACCATCACCACCGCTTATCAGATCCTCGCCGACAAGGCGCTGACCCAGGTGGTCCAGACCGCAATGGGCTGGTCGTCGACGATCAGCTCGTCCGACATCGATGCCCAGGCCAAGATGATCACGAACAAGATCGATCTCACCGATTTCCAGGACCCGGCCAAGGTCGACAAGTTCGTGCAGCGCTTTGCGGCGATGTGGGATGCGACCCAAGCCCAGAGCGACACCTCGACCAACCCCGCGCTGGTCCTGATTGCCGGCGCGTCGTCGACGTCGGCCAGCCTGGACACCGACATGCTCACGAAGCTTCAGTCCATCCGGCTCGGAAAGTAACTCATGCAATCGGCTCTCTATGTGGGATTGTCTGCGCAGGTCGCCCTCGAAAAGCGCCTCCAGACGATCGCCAACAACGTCGCCAACGTCAACACGTCGGCGTTCCGCACCGACGTGGTGAAGTTCGAGACCGTGCTGTCCAAGGCGGGCGCGAACCCGGTCGCCTTCTCCTCGCCCGGCGACAACATCATTTCGCGCGAAGTCGGCAGCATTACCGAGAGCGGCAACCCGCTCGACGTCGCCGTGGTCGGACAGGGCTGGATCGCCTTCGCCGGCCCGAACGGCACCGTCTATACGCGCGACGGCCGCCTCCAGATCGCCCCCAACGGCGATCTTCAGACGGTATCCGGCTTCCCCGTCATCGATGCCGGCGGCGCGCAGATCACGCTCGACCCGAACGGCGGACCGATCGCGATCGCGCGCAGCGGCGCGATCACCCAGGACAACAACGAGATCGGCTCCATCGGGCTGTTCAACATTCCCGCCGACGCCAATCTCGATCGTTACGGCAATTCCGGCGTCACGCCGGATCGGCCCGCGACCGCCATCGCCGACTTCTCCCGCGACGGCTTCAAGCAGGGCTATGTCGAGGGCTCCGGCGCCAATCCGATGATGGAATTGACGAAGTTGATCGCAGCCTCGCGCGCCTTCGACGGCACCAATTCGATGATCGAGGGCACCGAGAGCTCGCTCCAGAATGCAATCCGGACGCTGGGCGAGCCGGGCAAGTAAGATGCGTCTCGTGCGCAATGAGGGTGGACGGTTTCCTTGAACGCTCTTCGGCAACTCGAGTGGGCGCTGCTGGAGCTTCAGCAGAGCACTCCCCTGGCAAGCGTCAGCGGCGCGATCTCCGAGATCGCGCCGACGCATTTCCGCGTTTCCGGCCTGTCGCGCTTCGTCAGGCTTGGTGAACTGATCGGCGTCAACTCCGGGGGCAGCTCCGGCGGCAAGCCCCAGATCGGCGAAGTGATCAGAATCGACAGCGAGGGCATCGTCGCCAAGCCGTTCGACCGGCAATTCGCCGGCGGCCTCGGCTCGGTCGCCTACCGGATGCCGCCCCTGTCCTTCGCGCCAGATCCGAGCTGGAAGGGCCGCGTCATCAACGCGCTCGGCGCGCCGCTGGACGGACAGGGCCCCCTCACGCCGGGGTCGCGGCCGGTGTCGGCGGAGGCCGAGGCGCCGTCGGCGATGAAGCGCGCACGCGTCCACAAGCCGCTGCGGACCGGCGTACGCGTCATCGACCTGTTCGCCCCGATCTGCGCCGGCCAGCGCGTCGGCATCTTTGCCGGCTCGGGCGTCGGCAAATCGACGCTGCTGGCGATGCTGGCGCGCAGCCAGGGCTTCGACACCGTCGTGCTGGCGCTCGTCGGCGAGCGCGGCCGCGAGGTCCGGGAATTCATCGAGGACGTGCTCGGGGCCAACCGCAGCCGCGCCGTCACCATCGTATCGACGGGAGATGAAAGCCCGATGATGCGGCGGCTGGCGCCGAAGACCGCCATGGCGGTCGCCGAATATTTCCGCGACCGGGGCGAATCGGTCCTGCTCGTGGTCGATTCGATCACCCGTTTCGCCCACGCCGCCCGCGAGGTCGCCCTCGCCGCCGGCGAGCCCGCGGTCGCGCGCGGCTATGCGCCAACGGTCTTCACCGACCTGCCGCGCCTTCTGGAGCGCGCCGGGCCCGGCGAGGAGGGATCCGGGACGATCACCGGCATTTTCTCCGTGCTGGTCGACGGCGACGACCACAACGAGCCGATCGCGGACACCATCCGCAGCACCCTCGACGGCCACATCGTGCTCTCCCGGCACATCGCCGACCAGGCGCGCTATCCGGCCGTGGACGTCCTCGCCTCGGTCTCCCGCCTCGCCCACAACGTCTGGGACCCCGAGGAGCGCGAATTGGTGAGCAAGCTGCGCACCATGATGTCCAAATACGAGGACACGCGCGACCTTCGCCTGATGGGCGGATATCAGGCGGGGCGTGATTCGGGGCTCGACCAGGCCGTCGATCTGGTCCCGCGAATCTACAGCGCGATGCGGCAGGACGCCTCCGCGCCGCCAAGCGCCGATCCATTCCGCGAGCTCAGGGACATGCTCAAGGGCGAATAGGTGGACGAGGCGACGGCGCGGCCCCCGCCCGTCATCGCAGCCCTGCCCATGATCGCGACAGTCGACCACGCGCGCCGCCACACGTCCTGCGCCTGCGCACACATCGCCGCCGGCCGTTCTCCACCGCAGGCATCAACCGTTCGGTGGAGGATCGCGCGGCCGGGTCGCATGCGGCCGAACCGGCCCATCCCGATGCCGTTGCGATGACAACCGTGACGTGCAATCCTAACGAGTTCCCTTGGCGATTCCCTGAAAGATCGCAGAAGTTGTGGATGACGCGCCGATGGGCGCCATCGTCATGCACAAGCTTCCATCAATTTGCATCAACGTCGGACAGCAACGTGCGTGCAATCAACGTGCAATCAAACCGTCGCACAATTGCGTGCAAGTAGCTTGTTGCGCTGCGTATTACGATCACCATCATGTGTCCCGAACAGCGCGATTGTCTTGAACGTTACATTCGTCTGCAGCGACATCCAGTCTCGGGGAGCGTCTCTACTTGATTTTGTTGAGAAGCTCATTCATCGTTTCGAGGCTACATAAGAAACGTCTGCGTGTGACTTGAACTCAGGGGCTTCGGTTGAACAACTCCGATCCATCGTCCGATCGTGACGGAAACTCGGGCTTTCGTTCGACGACACGACGACTGGCATGCCAACGGCGACATCGCTTTTCGCCCCGTACCTCGCAGTGCCCATCAGTCCAGGTCGGATGCCGAGCAGTCCGTGCATTCGCGCGACAATCGGGCACGACGTACGCGTCGGACATTGTGGGTGGTGCGGTTTCTCGCGAAGGATTCGTACACAACGGCGGAAGGCGACTTCGGGGCGCCGCAGACGTGATTCCCGGGGCGAGGTAGGAATTCATGCCGTTGGCACGCGAAGCTGTCGAGCTGCTGGTTCAAGCGGCGAGAGCCTGGTATTTCGAAGGCAATCAGAACGGACTGCGCGACCGGGAATGGATGGCGTTGCGTTTTCTCGGCCGCGCTAACAGATTCTCGCGCACCCCGTCCGCACTCGCCGGCTTCATCGGCGCGACCAGGGCGACGGCGTCGCAGATCGTGAAGACGCTGGAGAGCAAGTCCTTCCTGGTGCGAAAACCATCGCACGAGGACAAGCGGTCCGTCGTGCTGCACGTCACCGCGCAGGGTGAGAAATGCCTGAGACAGCATGACCCGATCAACCATGTCATGAATGCCGTAACGTCGCTCGGGACCGACGAATGCATCAGGCTCCGCGATTCGCTCCGCGAGATCCTCAACCACCTCGACGCGGCGCACCAGCGTCTCGATGCCAGCATCTGCCGCGATTGCATGTTTCTCGCTGAACGCAGTCCCGCCACCGGCAAGGGACGCTCCACCGCGGAATTCATGTGCCGGCTGTATCGCGCGCCGATTTCGCTCGAGGAGACCGAACTGCTTTGCACGAGCTTCGAGCGCACCCGCGACCGCCCGAAGATCGAGGGGCATGTCGACCGCGCGCGCGTGGCAAGCGAAGGCTAGGACGAATATCCGTGTCGTAACGGGCCACGCAACTTCCGCGTGGATGCTGGCGCCAGAGCTTTCGTAAAATTTCACGACGACCTCGTTCTTTGAAACGCGCGTGAGCGTTTGCTTCCTCATCGTCGTTGCGAGCGCAATGCGACACATGCAATGCGCAGAGATGGGCCCCGGCTCTGCAGCGCACCGCAAGGGCGCTGCGCTGCGTCCGGGGCACGAGAACGAGTTGTGGCGCTCGCTGCCTCAACATCACAATTGCGAGCGTAGCGAAGCAATCCAGAGTCTTTCCGCGGAGGGCTTCTGGATTGCTTCGCTGCGCTCGCAATGACGGAGTATGAGGCAATGGCTGCGTCTCCAAATGCCACAGTCATTCCCCGCGAAAGCGGGGAATCCAGTACGCTGCGGGTTCTCGGTTCAATCACTGCTGTCTCGGAGTACTGGATCGCCCGCCCCAGTGCGCAAGTGCGCACAAGGCGGGCGATGACAGCGAGTGTGTGGACACAGACACGCCTTCGCATTCTCGCGGCGCGTTTCGCCCGAGTTTTGCTTCTTCTCTCGCCCCTCCAATCCAAGAGGGCGCAGGGAAGACCGGGTGCCGGCGGGCACCCGCGGTCTGCTGCGCGAAAAGCACACGCAGAAGAACCGCACAGCAGCATACAGGTGTCGCCGATCACTCGGCCTTCCCTGCGCGATGGTCGGACGGCTTATGCCGTGCTCTCCCGGGAGCCGAACTTTCCTTCTGGCCTCCCTCGCCCCGCGAATTGACGATGCCGTCCGCCCGGTTGGGCTCGCGCGCATCTCCGCAGATGGCTTGACCGTAGCAACGACGGCCAGGACCACACGGTTTTGCCGTACGCAGCTCATCCGGCTTCGCCAAAAGGCTTCGCCGGACTTTGGCGCCGCTCGTCCGCACGTGGCCACGGGCTCACAGGGACTACCCGCCCTGCCCGCACCTCTCGCGCACGACGCTGCCGCGTCCACCGCAGGCCCGGCTCGCAACTCGTGACGACGTACGATCGCCCCTCAAGGATGAGCCGGGATGGACGCTACATACGTCATTTCCGAATTTCGGCAAAGTGGAATATTTTCGCCGGACCGGATTGACCGAGTGTTTGGGTGTTTTGCCCGTCGGGCAACGCAAGCCCTGGTAGCCCGCATGGAGCAGAGCGGAATGCGGGGCTCTCACACCGCGGCAAAACCTTCCCGGATTGCGCTGCGCTCCATCCGGGCTAGCATCTCGACAAACAAAAAAACACCCGGCGGTTTCCCGCCGGGTGTTCGATTCCAGTCTTGCGACAGGTGTTACCAGTTGCGCTGAGCGCGGAGGAGCAGGGTGATGCTGTCCTGATCCTTCAGCTCGTACAAAGCAGCCGGCTTCGCGGTCGTACCGGCGCCAGCGTAGCCGACAGTGCCGGAGTACTTCTGGTCGAGGTGCGTCCAGTTCAGGTCGCCCGAGAACGTCAGGTTCTTGACGGGGGTCCAGCGGGTGATCAGGCCGATCTGGCCGACGGCGAAGTCCGGGTTGCAACCCGTGACGCCGGCCAGGCCACCGAAGACGCCGCCAGCACCGCCAGCGCCGCAAAGCGCGGTCTTGGCGAGCGAGCCGTACTGAGCCTGAGCGTAGGCACCGTACAGCGCGGTGTTCCAGTAGGGATCCCAGTTGTGGGTGTAGGCGCCGCGGAAGCCCCAGGTCTTCACAGTCTCCTGCGACGAACCGGTGATGTACACGGTGTCCGGAGCATTGGCGAAGCCGACGCTCTGGTAGGCAACGCCCGAGCTGCCGAACATCGAGTAGGAGCTGCCCGCCAGGTTCTGGAAGTTGTAGCGGGTCGCGCCGTCGGTGTAGACGCCCTGGATGTTGATCACGTCACCCGCACCGGTCGGGATGTTCTTGATCGACAGAGCGAGCTGAACCGCCCAACCCCACTTGTCGTCGGGGTGGCCAGTCGTTTCGGTCGCGCCGTAGTAGGCAACGTGGTTGTCCTTCGCGGCAACCGACGCCTGGAAGAGACCCCAGGCCTGGTCGACACGAACCATACCAACGAGGTTCGGCGAACGCGAGCCACCGATCGAGTTGGTGCCGTAGGAGCCACCGATCATGCCACCGGCGGTCGCGCCAGTGAGGTTCTGGTTGCCGGCCTGGTAGTAGGCCGTTGCGTCTTCAGCCGAGAACGCCGCCGTCACGCCCTGGCCGAAGTCAGCGGTGTAGGTGAACTGGGTGACACCAGTGACCGTGCCGCTGCCGCCGACGAGACCGTCGAAGTTGTTGCCCGGATAGTTGGTCCAGGGCGCGTCGAACTGCGACACGGCCTTACCCATGGTGAAGCCAGCGAACTGGATGAAGGCGTAGTACACGCCGAGCGAACCGGCCGAGGTGTTGCCGTCGGTGCCGTTGACCGAAGAACCAACCAGCGCCGGGGTCGCACCCGAGGTGTTGAGGCCGAGCGAGCCGGTGTAGACGGTGCCGCCGGTGGCCGAGCCCGAACCCTGATAACCGCCGGTCGTCCAGGAGAACACGCCGTCGAAGAAGGTACGAACGACGCCGTATTCGGTCGCGGTGCGCGTGTCGATGTTGAGGTCTTCACGAGCGCGCATCGTGTAGTAGTTGCTCAGGCGGTTGTGCGCACCGGCCGGCGAACCGTTGGCAGCGCCGTAGACGCTGTTGGTGCCCAGCGCGACTTCGGCGCGCAGGTAACCGCCCAGCTTGATGCAGGTGTCGGTGCCCGGGATGTAGTAGAAGCCGGCGCCGTACAGCGAGCAGATCTTCACGTATTCGACCGCTTTGGCCTTCACGGGGAGATCGGCTGCGAACGCACCGGAGGCGGCCATCAGGCCGGCTGCCGAGCCGAGAAGAAGAGTCTTCGTAAACTTCATTAGTAAACCTCCAGGTCGGTTCAGGGGGCTCGGCTCCTCGTCGGAGGCCGCTTTACCCACTTCAATTTCCGTTCAATTCAGGCCCGCACTGAAAGTCCGGACTGAAACGACAGTGAGGTGCCCCCCCTCCGTCGTGGCTTCACATATAGTTTATAAAAACAATCGCCTCAATTCATTGATTTAATGAAGCGTAAGTTCCGGGGGAGATGTGGCTTGAGGGCAACAAGGAGAGCCGCAACGCCAGCTAAGCCTATGGCTAAAAAGTAAAAAGCCCTCAGGGGGCATCCCGAGGGCTTTCTTGGAGGTCTCACAGTGCTGGCCCATTGAGACGGTCAAGAGCAGCAAAGATTGAGTGAGAGAAGACGTAATTTAATTAATTGATTTTTGCAAGCACTAAACAATCGGGTCGTTTCCCCCGCGCGGTACTCTTTACTATTGTCGGTGCGCGAGATCCGAGACGCCTCCCAAATATCCCATTAAAAGAATGATCTAGGGGAAACGGGGGGAGCCACATGATCGAGAAAAAACTCGACAGGGCGATTACGGACTTCATCTGGAATGTCGTCGAGATTCACTCTCAGCTGGAGGACATCCACACCAGCTGGGCCGGGCTGCTGGGCATCACCGAGCCGCAGTGGCTGATCCTGATGGCCATCACCGAGCTGGACCAGGGCGGAGGCGTCGCCGGAATCGACGTCGCAAACAAGCTGCGGGTCCACCCGGCCTTCGTCACCAACCAGACCAAGGCCCTCGAGAAGGCCGGCTTCCTGTCGCGGCGGCCGGGCGCAGACGACGCGCGCTTCGTCCTGATGTCGCTGACGGCAAAGGCGACGGCGGAGATCGAGAAACTGTCCAAGCGAAAGCTCGCCTTGAACTCGACCATGTTCAACGAGCTCGACGAGAAGACCCTGGCCGATCTGAACGTTGCGCTCGCAACGATTGCAAAGAATGCCCGGCTGGCCGCGCGTTTGCTGGCCATCGACGTCTCGTGATCCGCTGACGCCGGGGCGCAGAGCAGCCGCCGGCGTCAGCCCGGCCTCATCGCGCCTTACAGATAGGTCACGGGATCAAGCTGGCGGACGGTTCCAAGCTTGCTGGCGAGCCATTCGAAAATGAAATCGTCTACGGCGACGAAGTTTTCGACCTCGCCCAGCGGGTGCGGGATGCAGTTTGGCACGACGGTCGAGCAATCGGCTCCGGCCTGCCGATAGATGGCTTGCAGCTCGAGAGCATCCTCCTCCGAGACCATCGAGCGAGTCCCGGCGACCACGAGCAGCGGGCAAGGGATTCGACGCGACGGCTGCAACGAGCCCGCCGGGGTCCCGTCACCGCCGGTCGGCTCGGCGCCGATCGTCCAGCGCAGCGATGCGCGGCGCATGATCGGCGCCATGATACCGCCGTCGCACACGGCGGCAGCCATCCTGCGATCCAGCAAGGCAAGGCCGGACGCATGACTGGCGGCCGCCCCTTCGCCATAGACCGCGATCCGCTGCGAATCGACGTCCGGGCGAGCCTCCAGATAGTCCAGCCAGCATTGAAGAACATGCTCCGGTTTGACGGGGCGACGAACGGACGAATGGCCGGCATCGACGAGCAGGAGCGACATGTTCCGGCGGCGTGAGGCCGGCAACAGTCTGCTCATCATCGAGCCGAGGGTGACGTCCTCGTCACTGACGCAAATCACCACGGGCGCGGAAGGCCCGTCACGAAACGCCGGCACAAAGTAGCCGGCAAGCGAGCCTTGATCGAACCCATCGATCTTCACGCGTTCGATCGCCGGACCGGCGTCCTCCTCGAGGCCTTTCAGGTTGATTCCGACCTTGTCTGCGAGGTCGGTACTCGCGGGGTCTCCGGAACAGGACACGTTTCTCGCGACTTCAAGAGCCGTCAGCGAGCACAGCCACTCTTCCCGTGCCACATGAATGGACCCGTCTCGGCGCGCTGATTCGGCGAACGCCCGGTACTCGTCCGCGATCCTCGACCAGTCCGAAACCCACAGATTCCTGTGCGACTCGCGCACGAGCTCTGCAACGGACAGGCCTTCGAAAAATTCGGATGCGCGTTTCCGCAAATCTGAAAGGCTGCGACCGGCGCCGTCGCAGGAGCCGTGAGGCCAATGATCACCTTCCATTTCAGTCGCCGAACGGCGAGGTCGCAGACCCCGCGTTCGATCCACCTTCTGGCGCAACGAAATCAGGCCCGATGATCGCTCCATCTTCGCCTTGCTCGGCGAAGGCATTGCGCGAAACGGTCTGCATTCCAAACGAGCCGGCTTCGATTGAAGCTCCAGGCCGACTCAACTCATTCGTCACGTCCCAGTTCCGTTGCTGATCCACAGTCATTCATGCGCCCACTCTGCCACTTTTGCGCCGCCGGCTTTGTAGTTTTTTGTTGCGGTTGACGACTAAAAAATACTTCATTTGCCGACGGATGAGGCATCCCTGTGTAGGCCGTCATTGTGAATGCACGATACGGAAATAAATGCGGCCGATTGCCGCTTCATCGATGCGTAATGTCGATCTGGCGGAACAAACTCATGACGGGAATCGTCAGCGTCACTCAACCGCACGCGAGACATGACGACGTATGATGACACCTCTCAATGCGCTAAAATAACGTAAATCCGAATTTCTGCCAATCGGAAGTGGCTCTTCGCAAGGGCCGTGGCCTGCTGGACGAATGGGGCTTTCGCCACCCTGATCGACCTTCCCGGACCGCCACGTTGCATCCGGGTCACGGAATATTCCGGGCGTCTTCTTGTATGCATTATCCCAGTTGCCATCCAGGGGCAGTTCGCTTTAGATGCCGGCAATTCGCCCCTGGACGACGGCCGGGGCTCAAAAAAATCAGCACAATTTCTCAAAGGGACGAAACATGGCGCGCAACATCCTGATTCTCGGGGCTTCCTACGGCTCGCTGCTGGGCACGAAGCTCCTGATGGCGGGGCACAACGTGACCCTGGTTTGCCGCGCCAGGACCGCGGAGCTGATCAATCGCGATGGTACCGAGGTGCGCATCAAGTTGCGCGACGAAGCCGTGCACCGCGCCATCTTCTCACGCGACCTGCCCGGCAAGCTCGACGCCGTGACGCCGGCCGATGTCGACCTGTCCCGCTACGACATGGTCGGCCTTGCGATGCAGGAGCCGCAGTACACCAACCACACGGTCCGCGTTCTCATGATCAAGATCGCCGCGGCCAAGCTGCCGTGCCTGTCGATCATGAACATGCCGCCGTTGCCCTATCTGAAGCGAATCCCGGCGCTCGCAGGCATGGACCTCGAAGAGGCCTACACCAATGCGCAAGTGTGGGAGCGTTTCGAGCCGGGGCTGGTGACGCTGTGCTCGCCCGACCCGCAGGCCTTCCGTCCGCCGGAGGAAGCCGCGAACGTGCTCCATGTCGGCCTGCCCACCAATTTCAAGGCATCGGTATTCGCCGACGAGAAACACAACACGATGCTGCGCGAGCTCGAGGCCGACATCGACGCGGTGACGCTCGACGGCCACGACGTGCCGGTGAAGCTGAAAGTTTTCGACTCGCTGTTCGTGCCGCTGGCGAAATGGTCGATGCTCCTCACCGGCAATTACCGCTGCATCACGCCGCATGAACCGCAATCGATCCGCGACGCCGTGCACGGCGATCTCAAGCGCTCGCAGACGATCTACGAGCACGTCGACGCGATCGCCCGGCGGCTCGGCGCCGATCCGCAGGACCAGGTGCCGTTCGCCAAATACGCCAAGGCCGCCGAAAGCCTGCTCAAGCCGTCATCGGCCGCGCGCGCGGTCGCGAGCGGCGCGCCCTTCATCGAGCGCGTCGACCTGCTGGTGAAGTTGATCTCGCATCAGCTCGGCGTGCCGAATGCCGAGATCGACCGCACGGTCGAGACCGTGGACCTGAAGCTGAACGAGAAGATCGTGCAAGGCGGATCGGGCGCGCAGTAGCGCGCAGCTCCTGCTCCCGTCGAACAGCTTTGGCGCTCACGCGCTGAGAAATGACTGGATCCAGATCAGGCCGGTGACCGCGACCAGCGTAACCGCGCCGATCCGCGTCACGATCTCGGGGTGCCCAAGCCGGCGCGCGCCGCGGCCGAGTGTTGCGCCCAATGCGATCCATGCCGCCCCGGCCGTGAGGATCTGAAGCGCGATCATCCCGAGCCACGGCAGCAGTTCGAGCGGCCCGATTTGGAGCGGCAGAAGCAGGAAGGCGAAGACCAGCGCCTTCGGGTTCAGCAGGGTCGTCAGCAGCACCTGGCCGAACGTCACCGCAGCACCGTCACGCAGCTCGCGTGTATTGACGCGCCAGAGCATGACGGCGAGGCACAGGATGTAGATCGTCACCGCGACGCGGAGCACGACAGCCGCAAGCGGAATATCGCTGACGATCGGACCGAGCGCCGTCCGCAGCAGCACAATCGACAGCAGATAGCCACACAGCTCCGCGGCAAGCAGGTGAAGCGAGCGCGCGATGCCGATCCCTGCGCCCGATGTCGCGAGCAAGGTGTTGGTCGGCCCAGGCACTGCCAGCAGGAAATAGGTCGCCGCGAAGAAGGTCAGAAAACTCATACAGTCAGATAGCAGGCTCGCGGCCGGCCGCCTTTGATCTGTGTCATGCGACGAGGCCGCAGACAGTTCCCGGTGTGACGCGCAAGCAACGCGCGACGCGATAGTCTTCGCCCGCGCTTCGATCACGCGAACGTGTCGTGCGCGCGCGACTGCTGCGCTCCATCGCAAATATCACGACTGCGTGAGACGAATGCATGTTGCTCGTCATATCTCGACGCGAGACAACGCGAAACCGGCGTGTTTACGCCCGAAATGAAGCGATGCGCGCATGACCGAGCGTCGTCGCGCGAGGGAATCAAGTCTCACGCCTCGCGCGTGATCCTGCATTTGCGCAAGCGCCGCATGCGTGCGTGGCAGGCTCGTTGTCTTGTCTCGCGGAAACACGCGAGCAACATGCGCCTGCCGAATTATCCCTCGACGCAACGTGATCTGGATGCCGTTCCGCGGCGAATGAGTTCCAGAACCGGAGCTCGACAGTCAGCCAAAACACAGAAGCCCAAGACCAACAAACAAGAACAACAAGAATGGACCAGGCGATGCGGAGCGTCGTCCGCGCGGTAGAGGCAGGCGCGACGACGATGAAGGGCGTGATCGACGCCACCGGACTGTCTCGTCTCAAGATCGAGCGTGCGCTGAGCGCGCTGGAGAAGCAGAAGCTGCTGGTCCGCGACGGCCAGGGTTTTCGCGCGACCGGCCTGCCGAAGACGGCGCCCAATACGAGGCAATGCGGATCGTGCAACGCCTGCTGCGATGTGCTGGAGGTGGCGGCCGTCGACAAGCCGGTGAACCAGCTTTGCCGGCATTGGCAGACGGGCACCGGCTGCACCATCTACGACCGCCGTCCGCAGATGTGCCGGTCGTTCGTCTGCGCCTGGCTGCAAGGCCATCTCGACGACGAATGGTTTCCGGCGACATCGGGCATCATCGTGCATTTCAGCCAGGACGCGGTCAACGTCACCGTTGACGATCATTGCCCCGATCGCTGGCGCGAGGAGCCGTATTTCAGCAAGCTCGCCGAATGGTCGCTCAACGGCATCAGGCGAATCGGCAACCGCGGCTACGCGACCCTCATCGTCTCAGGCGCCAACAGATTCCTGCTGCTCGGACGCACCGTCGTTCCAGAGCCGACGCTGTTCGGCACCGCGTTCCTGCCGCTCACGGCCGACACGTTCCGGTTCTGGAAGGCGACGTCGCAGGACCATCTGCAGCGGCTGCACGAGCGCATCGCCGAGATCGAGCGGATCGGGCAGGAGTTCGGGTCCTGCGTCATCCCCGGGAACGAGGACGACGATCCGCAAGCCCCCTACCGGCCCGCGCTTCTGCGGCTGTCCGGTCACGCCTGAACGCCACCGTGGGCAACGCGTCCTGATTCGCGCTGTTGTGCTCGACGCGCCCCGGCCGGGTTGATAAGCCCCTGTCCGCGAATGATGGGGCCTTGAGTCGGGACATGACGGTTGCGATCGAGATGGGGCAGACCACGGCGGGCGCCGTGGCGGCCATGGACCTCGAGGAACTGCTGGCGACCCGCCTTCTGGTGCAGGGCAATTCAGGCTCCGGCAAGTCGCATCTGCTGCGCCGGCTGCTGGAGCAGAGCGCGCCCTGGGTGCAGCAGGCCATCATCGACCCCGAAGGCGATTTCGTCACGCTGGCCGAGCGTTTCGGCCATCTGGTGATCGAGGCCGAGGATCACACCGAGCGCGGCCTTCAGATCGCCGGCGAGCGCGCCCGGCTGCATCGCGTCTCCACCGTGCTCAATCTCGAAGGTCTCGACGCCGAGAACCAGATGCGGCGGGCGGCGGCGTTCCTCGGCGGCCTGTTCGACGTCGACCGCGACCACTGGTATCCGATGCTGGTGGTGGTGGACGAGGCGCAGCTGTTCGCACCCGCAGTCGCGGGCGAAGTCTCGGACGAAGCGCGCAAACTGTCGCTCGGCGCGATGACCAATCTGATGTGCCGCGGCCGCAAGCGCGGGCTCGCCGGCATCATCGCGACCCAGCGCCTCGCCAAGCTCGCCAAGAACGTCGCGGCGGAAGCCTCCAACTTCCTGATGGGCCGCACCTTCCTCGACATCGACATGGCGCGCGCCGCCGACCTGCTCGGCATGGAGCGGCGGCAGGCGGAAGCCTTTCGCGATCTCGAGCGCGGACAGTTCATGGCGCTGGGACCTGCGCTGTCGCGCCGTCCGCTGCGCTTGAATATCGGACCGACCGACACCCATGCGCGCAACTCGACGCCGCGGCTGATGCCGCTGCCGGAGGCGCTCGCGGACATGCGCGCCGTGATCCTGGCCGCGCCGCCGCCCGATGCCAGCCGGCCGCAGCGCCGGCCCGCACCGGATCTGCTCGAACAGCTCCGCGCCGCGAAGGCAGCCGCGCCGGACATCGGGCCCGAAATGGTCGAGGTGCCGGTCAGTGCGGAAGAGCTCGCGGAACGGCGCGAGCGCGTGGATCGGACGCTTCGCGCGGTGCTCGCCGAACCCGATGCCGGCTTCCGCGCCGTCGGCGTGCTCTACCAGGAGTTCGTGGTTCGCTGCCGCATCGAAGGGCTCGGCTCCGCGGTGCCTCACCTCACCGAATTCCGCCGCATGCTGACTCGCGCGCGCGCCGGGCTCGGCGCCGAGCATGCCGAGGACGACGCCTGGCAGGACGTCTCGCTGCGCGCCTCGATCCTGCCCGACGATATGCAGGGCGTGTTCATGATGATCGCGCGCGCGGCGAAGGAAGGCTGGCCCTGCCCCGGCGACGCCGCGATCGCCCGCGCCTACGGCTCGCATTCGCTGCGCCGGGCGCAGCGTTTGCTCGGCTACATGGAGGAGCAGGGCTTGATCGTCTGCCAGCTCGACGGCGCAGGCCGCAGGTTCGTGACGCTGGTGGAACTGGCCTGGGCCACGGCGCCGGGCGATCCCAATGGCGACGATCTGCCGGCGGAGCCGGCGCAGAGCACCGCGCCGGCCTAGAACACCCCGGCCACCGTCAGACGGAACGTCAGCGGCTCGACCGGGTGCAGCACGTAATCCATCACGCCGTTCCGGCAGACCGACGCCGGCGCGACGCCGCCGGTGCAGAGAGTGTACAGCGTGTCGGTCTTGAGCAGCGAACCGTAGGCATAGGTGATCTGGTTCGCCTGCGTGTTGAAGAGATTGAGCACGTCGAGCTGGATGCGCCAGCCATTGTCGGTGCGATAGCCGAGGCGGCCGTTGAAGATGCTGGTCGCTGACGAGCGGAATGCATTGTCTTCCGTCAGCGGGCTCGACGCCAGATAGCGCCAGCGCAAGGAGCCGTACCAGCCGGTCGTCTCGCCGAGCGTGACGCCGGCCGAGGCCACCATCGCCGGCGCGTTCGGAATGTAATTGCCGGGTGCATTGCCGATCTGCGCTTCCGGATAGCCGGCCAGCGAGGCGTAGACCTCTCCCTGCGCGCTGTCGGTGCCGCGAAAGCGCGCATGCGTCATGGCGAGATCGGCGTCGATGTCGATCCACGATCGCGGGCGATAATGGCTGGTCCATTCGAAACCGTAGCGGCGGCTGGCGCGGGTCGCCGAGGTGTCGCCGGCATCGCCGGAGAACAGGATCTCGGAATCCTGGTCGAGGATGAAAAGGCTGAGCGAGCTGTCGAGGCCGGGAACGATCTTGCTGCGGACGCCGACCTCCGCGCCACGCGTGCGCACCAGCAGCGGCGCCGGTGTCAGCCGTGTGGAGGGATCACTCGGGTCTTCCGTCGTGGTCGCGCCGCGCGCGTCGTTGGAATGCATGCCGGTGCCGGCACCGAAGAAGAATTCGGTCTGGTTGAACGGGCCAAGCACCATCCGGAATTTCGGGCTGCCGAGCGCAGCATCGGCGCGGCCGGAATTGGCGGCGTTGAACAGCGAGGTCACGTCAGCGGCGTAATAATCACCGCGCAAGCCGATCGTGGTCCTGAGCCAGTCGGTCCAGCGCACGGTGTTCTCGGCATAGAGGCCGACGCTGCCCTCGGCGACCTCGTCGCTGCGGATGCTGGCGAGAAAGCCGCGCTGGAATGTGTTGGTGAGCGCGAGATCGATCGCGTCATAGCGCGATTGCAGGCCGATCGTGGTCTGCATCGGCAGGCCCGCGAACGAGCCGTTCAACGTGCGCGAGATGTTCGCGCCCGCCATCAGGCGGTCGTCGTGCTGGTGGAACTGGTCGCCGAGCATGGGATCGCTGAGATAGTAGGTGAAATTGTTGAAGAGATCGAGCTGGCTCTTCACGACATAGGCATTGGCCTTCCACGAGCCGAGATCGTCGCTCTGCGCGACGCGGCCCGAGAGCGCGAAGCGGTTGGTGTTGCCGCCGTCGCTCGGATCCTCCGAGCCGAAGCGATTCAAAAATCCACCGGTGATCGCGCGCTGCGGCACCTGATCGGTCGAATTCCATCTGTTCGCGTAGGCCATGCCGGTGACGGACACCCCGTCCGTCGCGGTGCCCTGGCTGTAGCGCAGGAGGCCGTTGAGCTTGCGCACCTTGTCCGGATTGTCCCAGGGGCCGTCATAGCTGCCGATCTCGCCGGCAACGAGCAACGCGCCGTCGCCGACTTTCGCGGAGTCCATGCCGAGCAGGCGGCGATAACCGAAGCTGCCCGCGGTCACTTGCGCGAGGCCCCTGGTGCGGTCGATCAGGCCGATATGCACGCTTCCGACCGAGGCGAAATCGCCTTCGTCGGGAAAGTAAGGTCCCTTGCGCACGTCGATCGCGGCGATGGTTTCCGGGATCAGCCAGTTCAGGTCCGCATAGCCCTGGCCGTGCGCGTGCGTGCGCATGTTGACGGGGACGCCGTCGACGGTGATCGCGAGATCGGTGCCGTGGTCGAGATTATAGCCGCGTAGAAAATACTGGTTGGCTTTGCCCTCGCCGGAATGCTGGGTCACGATCAGCCCCGGCACGGCTTCGAGCGCCTCGCCCGGCCGCGTGAAGGGACGCGCGTTGACTGCCTCGCCGGAGACGGTGAGCTCGCTCGCCATGCCTGGCGCGCCTTTCACGCCGGAGGCGACACCGGCGACATCCGTTGGCGCCGGCCGAGCGACGCTGCGGCTCGCCGCCGCCGGCTTGCCGGCGCGTCGCGGCACAGGCGGCTTCTTGTGATGCTGCGTCTCGCCGCCGGTGACCTGAATCGGCGGCAGCTCGCGCGAGGCACTGCCGCTCTGCGCGAAAGCCTTGCTGCAATCCGCGAGAAGAACGAAGGCCGGGAGTGCCGTCAGCGCGCCGCAGCGACGACCGAGATCAGGCCGCCTCAGTCGCATCGGTGCATTCCACGCCCCTTGGCGCGGCGCGGTGCCGATCGCCTGCAAACATACGGCGATAGAGCATGACCGAGACCAGCCAGGCGACCATGAACAGCGCAATCACGGCGAAGCCGACATTCGCAAGCGACTCGTTCAGATGATCGACCAGCGTCCACACGCCACCGGACAGGCCGAGGCGATCCGCGATCAGGCCAAGCGCCTCGATGCCGCCGATCAACAGCGCCACCGCGACGGAGGCGCCGGTGATGGTGAGGTTGTACCAGAGCTTGCGCAAGGGATCGACGAAGGCCCAGCGATAGGCACTCACCATCAGCGTGGAGTCGGCGGTGTCGACCAGCGCCATGCCGGCAGCGAACAGCGCGGGAAAGACCAGGATATCGGCGAACGAAGCGCCGCGCGCAGCTTCACCGGCGGAAATGCTGAGCAGGCCGATCTCGGTCGCGGTATCGAAACCGAGCCCGAACAGAAATCCGAGCGGATACATGTGCCGCGGCTTCGTCACCAGGCGAAACATGGGGCCGAACAGCCGTGCGAGCACACCGCGGCTCTCGAGCAGCGCCTCGAGGCCTTCAGCGTCGTGAACGCCCTGCTCGCGTGCGATGCGAAATGTCCGCCACAGGCTGACAAAGATGGCGAGATTGATGGCTGCGATCACCAGCAGGAACAGCGCCGACACCGAGGTGCCGATGAAGCCGCCGATTTCCCTGAGCAGGCTGTCGCCGCCGAGGCTCACCACGCCCAGCGCCAGCAGCAGGGTCGCGACCACAACCACGGTGGAATGCCCGAGCGCGAAATAGAGACCGACGCTGCGCGGCGCGCCCCCCGCCTGCATCAGCTTGCGCACGACATTGTCGATGGCGGCGATGTGGTCGGCATCGACGGCGTGGCGCAGGCCGAACACCCAGGCGAGCAGCGCGGTCGCCATCACCGTCGGCCGGTCGCCGAACGTTGCGAAGGCCCAGATCCACGCGGCGATGTTGGCGGCGATGAGCCCGCCGAACAGCAGCACCAAACCAGGCTCGACCGCCCGCAAAGACAATTTCGACACGAATATCATTCCGTCCGCTGCACGCTGCATCGCGCCAGCGGTATGATATTTTCATAGAATGATCACACTGGCTAGTCCCGGGTGTCGTCATGCCCGGGCTTGTCCGGGCCATGACGATGTGGAGACGTCAGCGCACCGCCTTACGCCGCCTCAGAACCACCGAGATAGGCGTCGCGGATGCGGGGGTCGTCTTTCAACGCGCGCGCCGGGCCGGAGAGCACGATCTTGCCGGTCTGGAGCACATAAGCCTCGTGCGCGATCTCCAGCGCGAGGCTGGCGTTCTGCTCGACCATGAAGACCGAGACACCCTCCTGGTTGATGGTACGGATCAGCTCCAGCACGCGATCGACATAGAGCGGCGACAGGCCCATGGTCGGCTCGTCCATCACGATCATCCGGGGGCGGCTCATCAGCGCGCGCGCCATCGCCACCATCTGCTGCTCGCCGCCGGAGAGCGAACCGGCGCGCTGCGACAGCCGCTGGCCGAGCTTGGGGAACAGCGTCAGCATCTTGTCGAGATCCTGCGCGATCGCGTCGCGGTCGTTGCGCACGAAGGCGCCCATCAGGATGTTTTCCCGCACGCTCATGTCGGCGAAGAGGCGCCGCGCCTCCGGCACCGAGGCAATGCCGCGACGGACGATCTGCGGCGTGGTCAGCCCCAGCAGCGAGGCGCCATCGAACGTCACATCGCCCGAGCGCGGCTTCACCAGACCGAGGATGATCTTCATCGTGGTCGATTTACCGCTGGCGTTGCCGCCGAGCAGGCAGACGATATGGCCGCGGCCGACCGTGATCGACAGGTCGAAATGCACCTGCGCCTGGCCGTAGAACGTATTGACCTTGGACAGCGCCAGCAGCGGCTCGGATGTGCTCGTCGTCATGCCGCACTCTCCTGCTCCGCGGACCCCGACAGGCCATGGCCGAGATAGGCCTCGATCACCTTGGGATCGACACGCACCACCTCGCCCGGGCCTTCCGCGATCTTCTTGCCCTCGTCCATGACGATGACGCGATCAGAGAGACGCATCACCATCTCCAGCTTGTGTTCGATCAGGAGGATGGTCAGCCCTTCCGCTTTCAATTCGGCGACGAGGCCCTGCATCTCCGTCGTCTCCGTCGGATTCATGCCGGCGGTCGGCTCGTCGAGCAGCAACAGGCGCGGCTGCAGCGCGAGCGCGCGCGCGATTTCGACGCGGCGGCGGTTGGCGTAGGAGAGGCTGTAGGCGGGCTGGTCGATCCGCGGCAGCAGCCGGTCGCCGAAGCGCGCGAGAATGACCTTCACCTCCTCATGCAGCCGCTCTTCCTCGGCCCTGACACTGGCGGGGCGCAGCAGCGCCAAACCGAGCTCGAGCAGCGGGCCGATCAGCGGCACCGCCGGCTTCACCGCGCGCAGCCGCGTATGGGCGCCGATCAGGACGTTGTCCATCACACTGAGATTGCCGAAGACGCGACCGAGCTGGAACGTGCGCGCGATCCCTCCGGCCGCAAGCCGTTCCGGCGACAGACCCGTGATGTCCTGCCCTTCGAAGCGGACCTCGCCGGCGTCTGGCCGGTCGAGCCCGGTGACGAGATTGAACAGCGTGGTCTTGCCGGCGCCGTTCGGGCCGATGATGCTGACGAGCTCGCCCTTGGCGAGGTCGAGATCGATCGCATTGACGGCGGTGAGGCCGCCGAAGCGGCGCGTCAGCCCGCGCAAAGACAGCATGGTCGCGTGCTGCTCCGCCATCACATCGTCCCCAACAGGCCCTGCGGCCTGAAGCGCACCAGCAGCAGGAGCACGATTCCGTAGATCAGGATGCGGTACTCCGCCGCGATCCGGAACATCTCCGGAATGCCGACCAGCGCGACCGATCCAACGATGGCCCCGACGACATTGCCGAGACCGCCGAGGATCACGACCGTCAGCGCCAGGATCGATTGCTGCGTGTTGAAGGTCTCGTGATTGATGTAGGAATAAAGATGCGCGGCGATGCCGCCGCTGACGCCGGCTGCGAAGCCGCCGAAGATGAAGGCCAGCGACTTGTAGCGGTTCAGGCTGAGGCCGTAGGCGCGCGCGGCGATGTCGTCGTCGCGAATGGCGCGAAAGCTGCGGCCGAGATGCGAGCCAAGCAGACGCCCCTGGAGAAGCGCCAGCACGACCATCACCCCGAAACTGAACCAGTAGATCGAGCTCGGGCCGATCAGCTCATAGCCGAACAGCGACAGCGGCGGGATGCCGGATATGCCGATCGGGCCACGCGTGACGCTCTCCCAGTTCAGGATCACCAGCGACACGATCTCGCCGATGGCGAGCGTCGCGATCGACACGTAATGGCCGCGCAGGCGGAACGACGGCGAAATCAACAGCGTGCCGAGCGCGGCGCTCATCAAGCCGCCGCCGATGACGGCGAGGCCGACCGGGACGGCAAAGGACAGCGACAGCAGCGCGGACGTATAGGCGCCGATCGCGAGCAGCGCGGCGTGCCCGAGCGAAACTTGCCCGATCGTGCCCGCCACCAGCGTCAGGCTGAGCGCGAGCATGCCGAGCAGCCAGGCGTTGATCAGGGTCTGGAGCACGTAGAAGGACACCGGGAGCAACGGCAGGATCGCAAAGGCCGCAGCAGCGGCCAGCAGCGCCCAGCGCGGAATCCGCACCGGGCGGCTCGGCGCGATAAAGGTGCCGGTCATCGGCTCGGGCGGCGCCTGCCGTGCGCTGGCGAACAATCCGTTCGGGCGAAGCACCAGCACCAGGACAAGCAGCAGGAACGCGAACAGGTTGCGATAGCTGGTGCCGAACACGGCGACGCCATAGCTCTCCACCAGCCCCAGCAGCAGGCTGCCGATGACCGCGCCGGGCACGTTGCCGGCACCGCCGACCACTTCGGCGACGACACCCTTGAGCGTCGCCTGCAGGCTCATCGCGGTGTCGATCTGGTTGTAGTACATTCCGACCAGCAGGCCGGAGACGCCGCCGAGTGCCGCCGCAATGCCGAACACGGCCTGATTGACGCGGTTGACGTCGACACCCATCTGCATGGCGGCGTCGCGATCCTGCGCCGTGGCACGGATGGCCCAGCCGAGCTTGCTGTAGCGCAGGAACACAAACAGCAGAATCGCGCTGGTGAGGCCGACACCGGCGATGAGCAGATCAAGCGGGCCGATCGTGCCGCCGCCGACCTGGAAGCGCACATCGGGCAACTGGCTAGGCAGCGCGCGCGGATTGGGCGAGAAGGTCAGCATCACCAGCTGATCGAGCACGAAGCTGATGCCGATGGTCGCGAGCAGCGGCGCAATGCGAACGGAGTTCTGCAGCGGACGCAGGCCGAACCGCTCGATGATCAGCCCGACGATGGCGGCGGCCACCGCGACCACGATGATGGTGAGCGGCAGCGGCATATGCAGCTGCACCACCGCGACCCAGCCGATATAGGCGCCGACGAGATAGATCGATCCTTGCGCAAAGTTGATCAGCCGGCTGACGCCGAAGATCAGCGCAAGCCCGACCGCAACGAGGGCGTAGACGTTACCAACGATCAGCCCGTTGATCGTGTAGTCGAGCCAGGAAGACAAGCGATGGTCCCCGCGTGAAAAGAATAGCGGCCGGAGTGACGAAGCGCGATGAGATTGTCGCGCTTCATTTTGTCTTGTGCATGATCTTTTCGGAAAACCACTTCACACTTTTCCGGATCATGCATCCGGCCATCATGTCAGGTCGGCTTGCCGTCCCAGAGCGCGAACTGGCCCTTGCGCACGACGAGTTCGGCGTTCATGGCGCCCTTGACGCGGCGGCTCTCGACGTCGAACGTCGCCGTCCCGAAGATCACGCTCGAGACATCCTTCACTTTCGTGAAGGCGTCGCGGACGGCGCGGCGATCGGTGCCGCCGATCTTCACCACGGCCGCCGCCATGTTCATGGCATCGTAAGCATAGGCATTGAAAGCATCGGGCTCGATCCCGTTGTATTTCTTCTTGAAGCCCGCGATGAATTTCTGCACCTCGGGCCGCGGGTCTTCCGGGAAGTAGCGCGTGCCGACATGGACGTCCTCGACGGCGTCACCGCCGAGCTCCAGGAATTTCGGCGAATAGACCGAGCTTGCGGCGCAGATCACCTGCTTCAGGCCGACCTGGCGGGCCTGGCGCGCGATCAGCGCACCGTCGGAATAATAGGAGATCAGGATCAGTCCATCCGGACTGGAGTCGCGGACGCGCACCAAGGTGGAACGGAAGTCTCGCTCTTCGGCGATGTAGCCTTCGGTAACAGCGATCTCGGCACCGTACTCCTTCGCCGCCTTGACGAAATAGTCGCGGCTGGTGCGGCCCCAATCGGTGTTGAGGTGCAGCACCGCCAGCTTCTTCAGACCGAGGCGCTTCACGGCATAGGCCGCCAGCAGCGGCTGCTCGTCGGCCTGACTCACGGATGTGCTCCACATGAAGTCGCCGCCCTTGGTGAAATCAGGGTGCGAATTGGTGAAGCCGAACTGCACCAGCCCCGCCCGCTGATAGATCGGGGATGCCGCCATCGAAGCCGGGCTGGAGAAGTCGCCGAGCTCCATGACGATGCGGGGATCGGAGACGAACTTCTGGGCGATCGCCACCGACTGGCGCGGGTCGCTCTGGCTGTCCTCGAAATTATAGGCGAGCTTGCGGCCGTTGATGCCGCCCGCGGCGAGGATCTCGTCGAGCGCGAGATCAAAGCCCTGCTTCCATTGCGTGCCATATTGCGCGTTCGGCCCGGTCAAGGGACCGCTGACGCCGAGCAGGATCGGCTCGGAGGTATCAGCGAGGGCGCCGCGCGAGAAGGCGGCTCCCGCCATCATGGCGGCAAGCGAGCCCTTGACCAGGGTACGACGATCGATGTTGCTCATGCTCGGCTCCATCCATTCCATGTTGAAACAAGCAGTTTTGAAAAGAGCAGCAATTTCCATGCCGCCAAGGTTTGCCTATTTCGAGGGCTCGCCGAGCGACAGCATCAGCCGGTTCGCCCAGTTGAAGAACGACGCGCCGTTGATGACATCGACAATCTCGGCATCGTCGAGGCCGGCGCGGCGCAGCTCCTCGATATTGTCGGGGCCGAACGCGATCGGCGTTGCGGCCAGCGCCACCGACGCCTTGACGACGGCGTTCCAGCGCTCGCCGAGATCGACGCCGACGCCCTCGTCGAGCAGGCGCTGCACGTCGTCGCGGCGCTTGGAGTAGGTGCTGGCGAAGCGCGCATGCACGGAAGCACAGTAGATGCAGCCGTTGTAGCGCGAGGTCGCGGCGGCCGCCAGCTCACGCTCGGCGCGCGGCAAGCCGTCGGCGACGTTGTAGAAGATGTCCTTGTCGGTCTTGGTGCGGGCTTCCAGCACCTCGGGATCGCGCACCAGCAGGCGGAAATATTCGGACTTGGCGCGGGAGCGATCGACCAGACCGGCGAAATGCCGCTCGGTCAGCTCGGCCTCCGGCAGCGGGTCGATCCACGACACCCAGCCGAGCTCGTCCTGGGTGAAAGCGACGGGCGGATTGACGGTGTTTGCAGCGCTCATGATGCGGTCTCCTTACGCGCCGGCCACAGCGTTCGCGGTACGCCCAAGCGAGGCACCGAGCACGCGCAGACCTGTGACGACGCGCACCTGGAACGACAGGAACGCAACGAGTTGAGAGAACGTGACGATGCCCGTTTCCGACCAGCCGGCGGCCAGCAGCGCCTTCATGTCGGCGGCCGCCGCATCGCGCGGGCGGAACACCAGGAGGTGCGCATGTTCCAGCGCCGCGACGAGTCGCGCGCCAAGCACCGGCTTCCGATCCGCGCTGACGCGGTAGATCAAGCCGGTCTTGTCCTCGGCCGACAACGGGCCGGCCGGATAGGCGCCGTACGGGCCCGATGTCTTGCCGCGCGCGATCTCGGCCTTGATCGCCTCGAGCAGCGCCGCTCCATCCGCAGTCGCCGCGAGCTTATCGCGATAGAAGGCCGCCACGGGAGACTCGCCATGGAGGCCGATCACGAAGGCTGCGACGGCGGCACGCTCGACAAGCGAAAAATCGCCGGCGTCGATCGGCTCGAACAGCGACAGATAGCTCTTCTGCGCGTTGTCGCGAGCCTGTACGCGCTTCGCGCGGATGGCATCCAGAGCCGAGCCCGGCTCGATCCCGGCCAGCGTGTCGATGATATCTTTCGTACTCATCCTTGAGCCTCGTGCAACACGATCACATTCATTTCGACTAGCCCGCCAGGGCGACGTCGGCGGCAGCCGCCCGGGTCCAGCCCAGCGCCGGCGCGACCTTCTCCGCGACCAGCTCGATCGAGCGCAGGACGTAGGGGTGCGGCGCATCGACCGAATGCACCTGGAAGACCAGATCGGTCACGCGCTCCAGTGTTGCGTCGGCGCGGAGCGAAGCGATGACGTGGTCGGCGTCGCCGACATGGGTGTCGAACGCGGTGATCATCTCCTCCAGCGTCTCGCCCGGGGGCAGGTGACCGCCCTTCATGAACTGCGGCAGCGCGCGCCGCAGCCCGATATCCGCGAGCCGCATCGCCTCGGCATGGTCGTCGGCGACGAACACGCTGCGCGAGGCCATGATGCGCGGTTCGCATCCCGGCGGCAGCGCGGCGAGATAGGCGTCGATCACCGGATTCTGGATCTCGGCGAGCGTGGCCTTTGGCGCCTCCTTCGTGCGAGGCTGGGTGCGCGACAGCAAGAGGCCGTCGCCGGCCTTGCCGGCACGCGCGCCGCCGGCGACCGAGAAGGTCGCCTGCCAGATCCGCTTGTCCAATTGGGGCCGCTGCGGATAGAGCATATCGCCGCCGGTAAGCGGCTTGCCGACCAGCGCGGTGCGGACCACGTCCAGATTGCGGGCAAAGATCTCGTTGCGCTGGGCGCCGTCGAGGCCGAAGGCGGCGAAGGCCGACGGGTTGCCGCCGGTGCCGACGCCGAGCTCGAAGCGGCCGTTGCAGAGCAGATCGAGCACCGCGGCGTCCTCCGCCACCCTCACCGCGCTCTCCAGCGGCAAGACGACGATGCCGGTGCCGAGGCGAATGCGCGAGGTTCGGGCTGCGACGTAGCCGAGGAAGGTGAAGGGCGACGGCAATCCGCCCTCGCGCTCATGGAAATGGTGTTGCGCGATCCACGCGGAATCGAGGCCCGCCTTCTCGGCGCGCATGATCTGCTCGGCCGCAAAGCGATATCGCTCGGCGGGCGGCGCGTCGTCGAGTAGCCGTGTGAAGAACCCCAGTCGTTTCAGATTTGCGAAGCGTTTCATACGATCCCTGTCGGGCGAGGATTGCCGGGCCCCCGATGATGTCGGTTGCCGCGGCTCCACACAAGCGGACATTGCGCAAGGCTACTACGCAGGGCCAGTACGCAAGGCTGCCCGTTGGGACCGCCCTGTGCTGGGCCTTGGCTGGGCAGATTGCCTACCAGCTCGGCAACACCGCGCCCTTGAACTTGGTCAGGACGAACTCCTTGACCTCCGGGGTGTGATAGCTGTCGACGAGGATCCTGACCCAGGGCTTGTCCTTGTCGGCCGTGCGAATGGCGATGAGGTTGACGTAGGGGCCCTTCGGGTCCTCGCGTAGGATCGGATCCTTGACCAGGTCGAGCCCCGCCTGGGTTGCATAATTGGTGTTGATCGCGGCGGCGTCGACATCGTCGAGCGCGCGCGGTGCCTGCGCCGCGTCGACTTCGACGAATTTCAGCTTCCTGGGATTTTCGGTGACGTCGAGCACCGTCGGCTTGAAGCCGACACCGTCCTTCAGCTTGATCACGCCCTTGTCACGCAGCAGCAGCAGCACGCGGCCGCCATTGGTCGGATCGTTCGGGATCGAGACCTTGCCGCCCTCGGGGATGTCAGCGAAGGCCTTGTGCTTCTTCGAATAGACGCCGATCGGGAAGTTCACGGTCAGGCCGACGGCCTCGATCTTGTAGCCGCGGTCGGCTTTCTGGTTGTCGAGATAAGGCTGGTTCTGGAACGAATTGGCCTGGATCTCGCCGGCATCGAGCGCGGCGTTCGGCACGACGTAGTCGGAGAACTCGATGAGCTGGATGTCGAGGCCCTGCCTGGCCGCGATCGGCTTCACGGCCTCGAAGATCTGGGCATGCGGCCCCGGCGTCACGCCGATCTTGATGGTCTCGGCTGCGGCTGCGGCCGACCAGGCGGCGAGCACGGATGCGAGGATCAGAGCGGGGCGCAACGACATCTTGGTCTCCATGAATCTGCGGCAATGATTGGAACCGTATTCGCTTCTCCGCAGGGTGAAATCAATGAAATGGAAATCCATATTGGCCGCGCGAGGCGAGCGACACCTTCTCCATTCGGCGCCAAACGTGAAACGAATTCACGGCGGGCAAGCCGCCTTCCGCAAGCGTGAGCCGCGTCACGGCAAGACGGCTTCCGGCGCGCGAGACTGGCGGCAGGTCCAGCACGGAGTTCAGCCATGATCGCCCTCGCAGCCTCCAGGCTCGCAAACCGCAACCGCCTCGAATGTCTTGCGCTCTACGCGCTGCTCCAGGGCGTTCCGTTCTATTCCGGCGTCGCGCTGATGATAATGCTGATCGACGCATCGGAATTCGCCGACCAGCGCTATGGCGCAGCCATTTTCATTGCGATGACATCGACCCTCCATGCCCTGGTGAATCCGTGGCTCGGGCCAAAGTTTCCGCACTTCTTCAGGCACAGCCATGAGCCGCTGTTCGCCGATCCGGCGCTGTCCTTCGCCGAGAAGGTTTCGCGCTGGCTGGCGCAGCCGAAGACGGCGCTGCAATTGCTGACCAACTTGCTGCTGCTGTCGATGCTGGCGGTCGGCGTTGCCAGCATCCGGTGATGCACTCGATCTCGCGCGGCTCATCTGTGGCAATTTCCCGGCTGCTGCAATCAAACTCCGGCCGGAGCAACATCGCGAAACTTGAAGCCTCTGCGCGTGGCGGGTTAGCGTCCTGTCGCGGCCTTAGAACTTCCCCAAGTTCACCGAGTTCGCACTGGATCGCCGCCTGAACGTTTCAGGCGGCGATCCAGCACTCACCGCGCTGCACGACGCTGGTTCCGTCATCCTGAGGCGCGAGTGGCGCAATGCAGATGCATTGCGATGCGAGCCTCGAAGGATGAACGGCCGGGATGCAGCCGGGCCGGCGACCTCCGAGGCTTGCCCTGCGGCTGCGCCGCAGCGCGCGCACCTCAGGATGACGGTGATGGAGCTGCGCGCCCCTGCGGCGTTTCACCGCAAGAACTCCGTTCAAACTCGGCAATCCTGTCTTTGACTCCACGCCATCGAACGTCCTGGATGAGTGTGCACGGTACTTGCATGCTGGTGACGACTTTTCTTTGAGAAGGTGGAGGTCATCCGATGGACGAGAACGACATTCGCGGCCTGGTCGCGGGAGTGAAGCAGGGGACGCTGTCGCGACGCTCGTTCATCCGGACACTGGCTGCGGTGGGGATCACGGCGCCGATCGCGAGCCAGATCCTGCTCTGGAACGACGTCGCGATGGCGGACGCCACGCTCGACTACAAGCCGACCAAGGCCGGCGGCGGCGGCCCGCTCAAGATCCTGATCTGGCAGGCGCCCACGCTGCTCAATCCGCATTTCGCCGTCGGCACCAAGGATCAGGTCGCCTCCCGCATCTTCTTCGAGCCGCTTGCCGGCTGGGACAGGGAGGGCAACCTCTTCCCCTGCCTCGCCGCCGAGGTTCCGACCAAGGCGAATGGCGGCCTTGCGGCTGACGGCACCAGCGTGACCTGGAAGCTGAAGCAGGGCGTGAGATGGCATGACGGCAAGCCGTTCACCGCCGACGACGTCGTCTTCACCTGGACCTACGCTTCGGATCTCGCCACCGCCGCCTACTCCACGGGCTCCTACAAGGACATCACGGTCGAGAAGATCGACGACCACACCGTGAAGGTGATCTTCAAGGACCCGACCCCGTTCTGGGCCGACCCGTTCGTCGGCTCGGTCGGGCAGATCCTGCCGAAGCATCTGTTCGGCGACTATGCCGGCGCCAAGTCGCGCGATGCGCCGGGCAATCTGAAGCCGGTCGGCACCGGTCCCTACAGGTTCGTCGAGTTCAAGCCCGGCGACCTGATCAAGGCCGAGCGCAACCCCGACTACCACGTCAAGAACCAGCCGCATTTCGACACACTCGAGGTCAAGGGCGGCGGCGACGCCGTCTCCGCGGCGCGCGCGGTGCTGCAGACCGGCGAATACGACTTTGCCTGGAACCTGCTGGTGGAGGACGAGGTCCTCAAGCGCATGGAGACCAGCGGCAAGGGCCGGATCGACGTCCAGCCCTCCGGCAACGTCGAGTTCATGATCCTCAACACCACGGACCCCTGGACCGAAATCGACGGCGAGCGGTCCAGCGCCAAGAGCAAGCATCCCTCGCTGTCCGATCCGGCCGTCCGCAAGGCGATCAACCTGTTGATCGATCGCGACTCGATCCAGAAATACATCTACGGCCGCGGCGGCACCGCCACCGCGAGCTTCGTCAACGAGCCCAAGCGCTTCAAATCGGGCAAGCTCGCCTACGAGTTCAACGTCGACAAGGCGAACAAGATTCTGGACGAGGCCGGCTGGAAGATGGGCGCGGACGGCATCCGCGAGAAGGACGGCAAGAAGCTCAAATACGTCTTCCAGACCTCGACCAACGCGCCGCGCCAGAAGACGCAGGCCATCATCAAGCAGGCCTGCCAGAAGGCCGGCATCGAGCTCGAGCTCAAATCGGTCACCGCATCGGTGTTCTTCTCCTCGGACGTCGGCAACCCCGACACCTACACGAAATTCTACTGCGACATGGAGATGTACGCCACGACGCAGCCGCAGCCCGACCCCGAGCGTTTCCTGAACCAGTGCGTCTCCTGGGAGATCGCGACCAAGGACAACAAATGGCTCGGCCGCAACGTCTCGCGCTGGTCCGATCCGGAGGCCGACAAGGCCTACAAGGCCGCGCAGAAGGAGCTCGATCCGGTCAAGCGCGCCGCGCTGCTGATCAAGGTCAACGAGATCTTCTGCGAGGCCAACATCCTCGTGCCGCTGCTCTCGCGCACCAATGTCGGCGGCTGCCTCAACAACCTCATGGCCGACCTCTCGGGCTGGGACGTGACGACGTGGAATCTGGGGAGCTGGTATCGGAGCTGAGGGCGCGCGCGGGATCGCGACGAAGGCAGTCACGTGTCGCGGATCTGCAGCGCACCGCTGAAGAAGCGCTGCGCTGCGTCCGGGGCACGGGAGTGGCGTGTGTCGCTCGCAATGACGGAGCAAGGTGCACAGTCGCCATTCTCCAACTCGCATATCAAGCTTGCGGACACACCTTCGCATTCTCGCGGCGCATTTCGCCCGAGCCTTGCCTGGTCACTCCACCCTCCAATCCAAGAGGGCGCAGGGAAGGCCGGGTGCTGACCTCGCACCCGCGGTCCGCTGCGCGAATAAAGCGCAAAGGAGACCGCACAGCAGCATACAGGTGGTGCCAATCACTCGGCCTTCCCTGCGCAGTGGGTTGACGGCTTATGCCGTGCTCTCCCGGGAGCCGAACTTTCCTTCTGGCCTCCCTCGCCCTCGCGAATTGACGATGCCGTCCGCCCGGTTGGGCTCGCAAACACCTCCGCAAGAGCTTGACCGTAGCAACGACGGCCAGGACCACACGGTTTTGCCGTACGCACGGCCCGCCATGTCGCCGCAGTTTTCCCGGCCCCGTCGACGAAGCCGGAAACTTACAGACGAGACGAACCTGACAGCGCCGCTCGTCCGCAGGCGGCCGCGAGCTCACAGGGACTACCCGCCCTGCCCGCACCTCTCATGCCGACGCTGCCGCGTCCACCGCAAGCCCGGCTCGCGACAGTGACGACACGAGATCGCCCCTCAAGGATGAGCCGGGATGGGCGAGATGTACGTCATTTCCGAATTTCGGTAAAGTGGAATATTTCTGCGGAGAGGGGTTGACGAGGCAGGGAAACAGGACGGGGATTTGTCCACGGGACTGACCGTCGCCACAATTCGCAGGATCATCCGACCAGCCATCGCCCCTTGTGGATATCGAACTTGACCGAGCCTTCGTCTCGCATTTTCAACAGAAGAGACTGGCAAGCTTCCTCGTTCGCGACATTGGCGCGCCTCATGATCTCGTAGACTTTGAGCGGCTTCTCTCGAAGCGCATTCAGGATATTTTCCCGGTCATTCAGCACGACGAAACTCCCTCTGCCAGCAAGCGCGCGAGATCACTGAAAGTACGACAACTGCTCTTCCGTCACGACTCGCTCGACGTTCCCCGACTTGCTCTTGATGCGATATCGAAGACGTCCGTCTGCCTCGATGGGCATACATTGAACGATGGTGTAAATCGTGGCTGGATCAATTGCCGCACGTCCTTGTGGACCCTGGGGCTGGTGGCGAACGTCTTCATTCAGCTTGTAGGCATATGACATGGGCTTACCTCTCAAGTCATCTCCGGCTGCTCTAGCGCAGAGCATGCCGTGACGCAATGTAACCATTGCCCCTCCCGCCCGGACTCGTCGGGGCGCTTGCCCGTGGGGCTGGACACCCTTTGCTTTGGAGGTCGCCGCCCGCGCAACGAGCGGCTATGATGGTTCCCGGGAATCATCTGGATGCTTCTGGAACAAGTCGCAGGTGCAGGGATCGAGCAATGACCAAACGGAAACGCTCCGCCGAGCAACAGGTCGCGGATGAAGCGGAGCGAAAGGCACAAAATCCAAACGGCGCGCGGCAAACGATAGCGGACAGTCAGGCCGATCCGGAGTTTCAGGAAAACCACAAGCGTCTCAGGGCGGAGCGCCTGGCGCGGGATGCCGGGACGACAAGCAAGAACTGACCCGACTTTCGCGAAGCGTTTGGATCGAGAACGGGCTGGAGATGCCAAGATGCATCGCAAGCAGATGCGGGCCTTGTTAAGAGGTCATCGATCGCAACCACCGGGGCCTCACGGAAACCAATGGTCAGCGGCCGTGCTGGCCAGCATCGTAACGTTTCTGATTACGGTGTTTGGCTTCGGCATCTCGGCATTTGGATTTTGGGCAAATCTCCGACAGACTGACGATCTGCGAGTCCTCATCACCTCCTCTACGCCGCTCATCACAACTGAGAGCGACCGCATTGGGTTTACGCAGCCGATTGATCTGACCTACATCAATTCAGGAAATCGGCAGGCTCGCATTAGCAATCTTGGCCTGGTTGCGCTCAAATACAACGACACCAGGACTCCGACGGACGACAGCTGCGACGAAGGCGAACCGGACACGAAGATCTATCCACGGTTTGATTTTTCATCAATCACAATCAAGCCCGGTGAAATCATAGACCTTCGCGGTCTCAAATATGCTTTTGGCCTCCTGAGCAAACCACTCGGAGAACAAGGAATCGTATTCCCGAATATTTTTCGGCTTACAGCAAACGACTCGCTGCTTGTCTGCTTGCAGCAAAGAGTCGTCACTCCGGATAGCTATGTGGTGTCGCTGAGCAAAGCGCTGTGGTTGCTGAGATCACGCGACGGAGATTTGAGATTTCTCTTCGACCAGGGGAAGCCGATGGTGGTGAAGAAGACGATCACTTATTTTGATTAGTACGTAGGATGGGCAGAGCGAAGCGAAACCCATCGAAGTCCCGCCTCATAACAAGTCTGATGGGTTTCGCAAGCGCTCTACCCATCCTACGCGCTATCCATTTGGGCGATCGGGTAAGTTATGAATTTTTAGATCGGAGACTGGACAATTGATCGCGAGTGGTCGCGTCGATGCACGGTGCAGAGCAACCTTTTAGGAAAGACGAGATGTTCGATCTCGAGCGCGCAACACGAGCTTCGATCAAAGACTGCAAGTTGCTTATCAAAAAATATAACGACACCGCGGATCTCCGCGTCTTGGAGGCCGCAATTAGCTACGCCGAGGCAGCACTACCTGAGAATGACAAACTTAAGATGGTCCTCGCCTTCGAGGTGAGCCTAGATGGCTCTTCTGACGCCTCAGGCCGGTAGACATCGCTGGCCGCCGGGCGTGAGGTCGATGTCCACGGTCAGGCGGCGGATTTCTCAGTCGCGCCTTCGGTCGGCATCTGAGTGCGACCGAAGGCTGCCAGCACGCGCTTCACCGCATTGCGCATGGCGTTGTCCGAAATCGTCACGCGAAAGCGAGCCGGATTCCGCGGATAAGGGCACTGATCGGCAAGTCGCGCTTTCCCATCGCGAACGGAAGCGTGGGTAACGAAGCACGAAGCTGGAGGTCAGGAGATACGTTCCCCGACTCTCTCAGAAGGGAGGCCCAAGCGTTGTAACCGGCCTCGCCCAAGTTCTCGCCGTACCGATGAATCAATCTATCGCAAAGATCCTCGATGGCCGCGGCGGCCGTACGTCGGACGGCTTCGGAGAGCGTGCTGAATAGCACCAGGTTTGCTGAAATTCGTTGCGTGGGCGCACCGTTTGGCGTCGCCAGATGCACCAGTTGCCGAGGCGTTACGATGCCGTGCGCTTCCTCGATCACCGACGCTAGACTCCTACACTCCTATCTCTGCATGAAGCAGCCGCTTGCCTCCATCTCGCAAAAGGCATTTATTCTGTTCCAGCGCGGCAATCAGATTGTCGATCTGCATTTTCGTATGACAGGCATTTAGTTGAATGCGGATGCGCGCTGAACCGAGAGGAACAGCGGGGAATTTGATGGCATCAACGTGGATGCCCATTTTGCGCAAAATGGATGAAAGTCGAACGGCCGCCATCTCGTCGCGAACGAGAAGAGGCACGATCGGCGTGGATCTCGACACAACCGCACAACATAATTCATCGAGCTTCGAAAGCAGATAACGCTGATTGGCCCACAAACGAACACGCCGCTCCGGCTCATCGGCGACTATATCCATCGCAGTCTCAACGGCCGCAATTTGGTCTGGTGGCATCGCTGAGGTGAATCCGTGAGCCGGAGAAACAAGGCGAAGGACTTCGATAATGTGAGGACTAGCAGCTACAAAGCCCCCTATGGCGCCGTAAGCTTTGCTCAGCGTTCCCATATAGATGATCCGATCGCTAACGATTCCGAAATGCTCGAGCACTCCTTGTCCGGAGCGACCAAGCACGCCTGTCCCATGCGCGTCATCTACGTAAAGAAACGCATCGTACCGGTCTGCGAGACTGAGAAGCTCAGGGATCGGCGCTATGTCGCCGTCCTGACTGAACACTCCATCAGTTACGATGATCTTGTTCGTTGCCGTACTCTTTCGGAGGCTCCGCTCAAGGTGATCAAGGTCTAGGTGGCGATAACTGAAGCGAGAGGCTCCAGAAGCCCGAATCCCCTCTTTAATGCTCACGTGATTAAACTGATCGCTAAAATAGGCATAGCTGGCAACAGATGAAGGATCGTAGCCGAGTGCTCTCGCGTAGAGAGTCGCCCGGGGTAACGTCGATAGCGCTCCCAGATTTGCTAGATAACCTGTAGCAAACAGCAGAGCCTTCGGCAGTCCCTTTGAAATCGCCAGTCGGTCTTCGAGGTCAGAGTATATGCTGAGGTTTCCGGAGAGGAGGCGCGACTCGCAGTTTCCGACGCCATATCGATCAATCGCATCCTTTGCGGCAGCCTTGATGCGAGCACACGCAGCGATACCTAAATAGTTGTTGGTGCTAAAAGAAACGAGAGGCCCGGAAGACGTAGCAAACTCCGGCGTCGGCAGCGAGAGCACTTCCATGCCTACGTAGGCTGACCTCTCTCCGTACCATGCGACTAGATTTGCTAAATCTTCCAAAGGTTTACCCAGCCCTCTCTACGATCAAACCGGCTTAACGGAGATGATAGGGAGCTGTCAACCAAGCTGACAACCAGCCACTTATTCCGCATGATCCGGGCAAGCATTTTTGCCAATCGAGTGCTTGCTCGCGAGGCGCTTGCGCTGGACTCCGTGTGGCTGGGCATCCCGGGGAACGCTACCGAAAATCGGCAGCGACAGTGAGGCGCCCCTTCTTAGCGAGGCCCGGAAACGGAGGCGAATCTAAATCGGGCCTCGCAGCCACCTAATCCCCTGGGCGGGAACAGTGACCGGGAGCAATGTATCATATTCAACTGACGCTCGCCTGACTTCCGTTGACCGAAGCTAGGTAGCGCTGATCTCCGGGTAGTGTGGTAAGAGGTCTAGCTCGCCGGGTGGGAAGATGCCTCCTCGCCCAACTCCTCAGCCACATGCGATAGCCCTGCCTTAACTGGGGATCCGCGTCTAAAATTGCGGGTCGATTTGCAGGCAGCCTCAGAATGGGAACGGCAATTCGCGGGCTCCGAGACTGTCAAATCCGACGCCTGTTGCGGGGCCAGCGCGGTAGTGACCATTGTAATACCCAAGAGCGGGGCGGCCGACTGCCGGTGACGGACAGCCGAGGTGGGGGCGATCGGCCAGCAGTGGCGGCCGGTGTTCGCGGTAGCGCGTTGGCCAGCAGTTGCAGTTCTGGTCGCACACCATCCGCACTTCGACGATCGGGGGCAGATCGGCCTGATTGACGATTGGGCCGCTGGCCGCGAGCAACGCGAGGTGAACGGCACCGAGGAACAGATTGACCATGTCGGGCTCCGGAGGCGCTAGTCTATCGGGTTGGCGTTAGTGAAGTTGTCCAGAGATCCTTAAGGCGCTCACAGTCGAACGAGAAGTTATCGCCCCGGCGAAGGGTGGTCTGCCAGGGCGCGCTCTTCACGAAAGTCGAGATGGCAGATGGGCCGTGCGGATAGGTGATGCGCACAGTGGCTTTCAGCAACCAGTCGCCGACCAGCGCATAGGGCAGCTCTTCGGAAGAGAGAACCTCCATATGGCAGCGCGATGACGTCGCAGCGCCGGCGCTCACCGTCGACAGCAATGTGAACGCAAGGGCGGCTGTCCGGACACTTCCATAGTTCATTGCGAGCTTTCTGCTGAAGGAAGCGGGACGTTTAGGCACTGGGGCATGACGGGCTGGTCAGCTTGTGGTAAGATTCTATCCGGCGCTGGATGACATCAATGCGGTTGCTCGGTCTTGTTCTGCGGACGCTCTTCCTTCTGGTGGTGATTGTCGTCACCTTTCGTGTTGCTACTCCCCAGAACGAGAGCTTCTGGACGGCCTACGACACCCCGTCCGACATGTTCCGATTCATACTAGGCGTGATGGTCTGCGGATTCATCGGCTTCCAGATATTCCTGTATCCGAAGAATCCGGCCGAGATGGGCAAATGGGTTCCGATCGGACTGGCGCTGGTGCCGCTCGCGCTGCTGTGCGCGCTGGTGATCTGGTAGGCGATCCCTAGGCGAGGTGGCTGCATCATCTCGTCTCGCTCACCCGGATAGGCGCGGCGGGAGGGTCCGCCAAGACGCAAGCGCGCCAATCCGTCGTGGTGCAATGGGCCGGCCAGCCGCCGCCGAGTGCCAGGAACAGGGCCGCCGTGTCCGACAGGCGCGTCGCCACCGCCTGCACGCGTGCGATCGCGGCATTCAGGTAGACTTGCTGCGCGTTCAGCACGATGACCTGATTGACCTGGCCGAGCACGAGCTGCTTCTGGATGATATCGAGGCTGGCCTTGGCGGCGTTCTCCGCCTTGATCGCCGCCTGGACGGAGCGCGCGTCCGCCTGCAGGCTGCGCACGGCATCGGCGACGTTCTGGAACGCGGTGACTACCGTCTGGCGGTATTGCGCGTTGGCCTGCTCGAGCGCGGCCTCGGCGGCTTTCTGCTTGTGGTACAGCGTGAAGCCATCGAACAAGGTCTGCGTCGCGCTACCGACGACCGAATAGAACAACGTCCCCGGCGTGAAAAGATCGGCCAGCGCGAACGCGGTGCTGCCGGGATTGGCTGTGATGGTGAAGTTCGGTAGCCGCGCGGCGATCGCGACACCGACCAGGGCGCTGGCCGAATGCATGTTCGCTTCCGCCGCCCGCACGTCGGGGCGCTGCGCCACCATCGTGCTCGGCAGGCTCACCGGCAGATTGGCCGGCAAAGTGAGATTTTGCAGGTTGAACTTTTGCAGGATCTCGTCTGCGGAGAACTGCCCGGCCAATGCGGTGAGGAGATCGCGCTGTACGGCGAGCTGCTTCTGCAGCGGCGGCAGGGTCTGCTCGGACTGCGCGAGCGTAGCTTCCTGCGCCAGCACGTCGACCTGGGCTGCCTGGCCGGCATTGAACTGGTTCTTGAGGATGGCGAGAATGTCGCGCTCGATCTTGATGATGCGCTCGATGGCGGCGATCTGGCCGCGCAACGAGGCTTCCTGGATCGCGGCCGTCACCACGTTGGCGGTGAGCGTCAGATAAGCCGCCTCGAGCTGGAATTTGGTCTGCTCGGTGAGTGCATCCAGGCTCTCGACGTTGCGGACGTTCTGACCCCAGACATCAGGCACGAAGCTGATGTTGAGCTGGGCGGTGTACAATGTGTAGCGCGACTGCGGCGTGTTGCCGGGGCCCGAGACGTCGTTCGAGACCAGCTGGTCGGAGGGCGTGAAGTTCGCCCCCACTTGCGGGAAGAACAGGCCGCGCTGCGCCAGCGCGTTGAAATTGGCCACCCTGATCGAGGCCTCGGCCGCCTGCAGTGAGGGATTATGCTCCACCGACAGGCGGATCAGCTCGTTGAGCGGCGTGGACCGGAAGGCTGCCCACCAGCGTGTCGGGATATCGGCACCATCGACGAAGCGTTGCCGCGGCACGCCCGGTCCGCCAGCGTAGCTGCGCGGTGAGGCGGTCGGCTCCGGCGTGTAGCGGGTGACATCGGGAGCAGGCGGCGGGCTGAAGTTCGGGCCTACCGCGCAGCTCGCAAGCCAGAGGCTCGCGCCGCCGGTGACGAGGCCGCGGGTAAGGATGGCTGTCACGCGACGCATTCAGCCGCCCTCCTGAGGCGCCGCTTCGGGCGGCGGCGATGCCGCCGGATGGTCCTCCTCCGACGGCGCCCGCTCACGCGACAGGTAGATCTTGCGCAGGGCCGGTGCGACGACGAGCAGAAGCAGCGGACCGATGAACATGCCGCCGACCACGACGGTCGCCAATGGCCGCTGCACCTGGCTGCCGATACCGTGCGACAGCGCCGCCGGGAATAGGCCGACGCCGGCCGACAGCGCGGTCATCAGCATCGGCCGCATGCGCTGTTCCGCGCCATTGAAGACAGCATCGGTGATGCTCATGCCGGTCGCCCTCAGCTCGCGGAAATAAGTGATGTTGAGGATGCCGTCCATCACCGCGACGCCAAACAGCGAGATGAAGCCGATCGCGGCCGAGATGCTGAAATCGAGGCCAGCCAGAAAAAGAGCAATCAGGCCGCCGCCGACGGCGAAGGGAATGCCGGCAAGCGCCAGCAAGCTGTCGCGCACCGAGTTGAACAGGCTGTAGAGTAGCACGAAGATCAGCAGCAGCGTTATCGGCACCACGATCATGAGGCGCGCCTTTGCCGCCTCGAGATTGTCGAACTCGCCGGACCAGATGATGCGGTAGCCGGTCGGAAGCTGCACGGCATCCGCGACGCGCTGCTGCGCCTCCGCAACTGTGGAGCCGAGATCGCGACCGCGCACGCTGAACTTGATCGGGATGTAGCGCTGGCTCCTCTCGCGATAGATGAAGAGCGCGCCGGTATCGAGCGAGATGTTGGCAAGCTCGCTTAGGGGAATGTAGGCGTTGGTGCCCGACGGTGTCGCATAGGCGACTTTCAGGCTTTTGATCTCGTCGATGTTCTGACGGAATCTGGGATCGAGGCGTACGGCAACGCCGAAGGTGCGATCGCCCTCCAGCACGTTGGTGGCAACCGAGCCGCCGAGCGCGGCCTGAACCACCGTGGTGACATCGCCGGTGTTCAACCCGTAACGGGCGGCCTTCTCCCTGTTGACCTTGATGTTGAGATTGGGCTGGCCGACAAGATGGAAGATGCCGAGATCGGCAACGCCGTTGACGTTGCGCATCACTTCCATCACCTTCGTCGCGGTCTGCTCCAGCACGTCGAGATTGGGGCCGATGACCTTGACCGAGTTGGCGCCCTTCACGCCTGACAGCGCCTCCTCAACGTTGTCCTGGATGTACTGGGAGAAGTTGACGGTGATCCCGGGCAGCTCGTCGTCGAACTCCTTCTGCAACTCCTCGGTCAGCTTCTCCTTGGTCAGGCCGGGCGGCCATTCGTCGAATGCCTTGATCGGCGCGAACAGTTCGACGTTGGAGAAGGGCGAGGCGTCGCTGCCGTTGTCGGGCCGGCCGTGCTGCGAGACCACGGTGACGATTTCAGGATGACGCAGCAGGATTTCGCGCATCTTCCGGGTCGCCTCCGTGCCGGCGTCGAGCGAGATCGTCGGCGGCATCGCTGCGCGGATCCAGAAATTGCCTTCCTCGAGCGCGGGCAGGAACTCGCTGCCGAGCCGGCTTGCCGCAAGCCCGGAGAGGGCGAGGAAGACGACACCCGCGGTCACCGCGAGCCTGACACGACCGAGCGCCCAGTGCAGGACCGGCGTGTAGGCCCTACGCAAGGCCCGCACGATCACGGTCTCGGTCTCCTCGATGTGCTCGGGCAGCAGCAGCGAAGCGAGCACCGGAGTAATGGTGAAGGTCGCCAGAAGCGCGCCGGCGAGCGCATAACCATAGGTGCGCGCCATCGGGCCGAAGATCTGGCCTTCGACGCCCTGCATCGTGAACAGCGGCACGAAGGCGGTCACCGTGATCGCGGCGGTGAAGAACACGGCCTTGTCGACCTGCAACGCGCTGACGAAGATCATCCTGAGCCGCTCGGTCCAGCGCGCGGCCGACGGCTGGCCGTGGGTCGGCGCGGTCGGATCCGTTCCGTAGTAGCCTTCGGACAGGTTCTGCAGCACGCGGGCACGGGCCTCGGGGCTTGACTGGAAATTGCGGAAAATGTTCTCCATGATGATGACGGCGGAATCGACGATGATGCCGAAATCCACCGCACCGAGCGACAGCAGGTTCGCATCCTCGCCTTGAAGCACCAGGATGATGATGGCGAAGAACAGCGCGAACGGGATGTTGGCGGCAACGATCAGCGCGCTGCGCAGATTGCCCAGGAACACCCACTGGATCACGAACACCAGCAGGCAGCCGAAGACGAGGTTATGCAGCACCGTATGCGTGGTGACGCCGACCAGGGCGCTGCGGTCGTAATAGGGGACGATCCTGACGCCCGGCGGCAGGGTTCCGTCGCTGTTGATCTTGGCGACCTCTTCCTCGACCTTCGGAATGATGTCGTTGGTATGCTGGGTCCGTCCCATCACGACAATGGCGGCGGCGATGTCGTCATCCTTGTCCTTGCCGGCGATGCCTAGTCGCGGGACGTAGCCGATCGTCACCCTGGCGACGTTCTTGATCTGGATCGGCAGCCCATTCTGCTGGGTCAGGACGATGTTCTCGATGTCCTGCACCCGGTAGCCCTTGGTGACGTCGTCGGCGCCGCCGGAATCGATCAGGCCGATGCCGCGAATGTTGACCGACTGCTGCCCGATCGCGATCTCGCGGCCGCCGACATTGGCGTTGGAGTTGCCGAGCGCGGAGACAAGCTGGGGTACCGTGATGTTGTAGGATTCGAGCTTCGACAGGTCGGCATCGACGTTGAACTGCTTGGTGGTGCCGCCCCAGGCATTGATTTGCACCACGCCGGGAATGGTCATCAGCCGCCGCGTGACGACGTAATCCTGCAAGGTGCGCAGGTTCGTCAGGCCGAAATTCGGCGGCCCGACCAGCCGGTAGCGGTAGATTTCGCCGACCAGGCTCGATTGCTGGATGGTCGGCACAAGATTGCCGGGCAGCTGGATGTTCTGCTGGATGCTGTTGGCGGCCTGCGTCAGCGCGAAATAGTAATCGACGCCGTAGCGGAAGGTGACGCGGACGAAGGACAGACCATAGAACGAGGTCGAGCGGATGTTGACGACGCCAGGTGTCGGATAGAGGCCGACCTCCATCGGGATCGTGTAGTATTTCTCCATCTCCTCGGCGGAGAGTCCCGGGGCCTGCGCGGTGATCTCCAGGATGACAGGCGCCGGATTGGGGTAGGCTTCGATATTCAGCTTGCTGAAGGCGGCAAGGCCTGCGGCGCAGAACACGATGAGGCCGAGCACGACGATCGCACTACGGGTCAGACCAAACTGGAGAAGACTCTTGATCAAGATCGCACACTTGCACTGAGCGGCAGTTGAGGGGAATTTACGACAGGATCAGCCTGTGGCCGCGATGGCGAACTTATTGCTGAGGAAGATCGCGCCTGACGAGGCGACCAAGTCTCCGGCGTTCAGGCCTTCGAGGATCTGGCGCCAGCCATTCTGCTCCAGCCCCACCTTCACCGCACGCCTCTGAAAGCGGTGCCGGTCGGTGGTGACCCAGACTGTCATGGAACCGTCACCTTCGCGGACGACCGCGTCGGAGGGGACCGCAACTGCCGCTTTCGGCCCGTCGATCTCGATGGAGAAGGTGGCCAGCATGCCGGCGCGAAGCTTGTGACTTGGATCTTCGATCACAGAACGAACGAGCTGGCGGTGCGTGCCGGGGTCGATGTTGACCCCGAGCGTCGTCACAGTGCCGCGAAACACCTCGTCCGGATAGGCCGGCACCGTGACGGCCACCGGCTGGCCGAGCCGGTAGGCGGGAGCGTCGGTTTCGATGACGTTGGCGATCATCCACATGGTGGAGAGATCGGCGAGCGTGTAAGGTGCCGGTGCGTTCGCCGGCTGGACATAGAGGCCGGGAGCTGCGCTGCGGGCCACGATCTGGCCCGAGATGGGGCTAGGCACGCGCAGGATCGAATCGACCTTGCGATCGGCGAGGATGCGGTCGACCTCTTCCTCGGTCTTGCCGAAAATACGCACGGCATCGCGGGCCGCCTTGTAGTTGCCTTCCGCGGTCTGCTGATCGGAGGTCGCCTGATCGACGTCCTTTTGCGCGCCGCCGCCCGTCTTCAAGAGCTGCTTCACGCGATTGAGCGTGCGAGTTTGCAGCTCAAGCACGCCGGCCGCCGCCAACAGGGAGGATTCGGACTGGAGAAGGTCGGGACTGTCGATCGTGAACAGGGTCTGTCCCTTCGTCACGGAGTCACCGACGTTCAAGGTCGCGTCGACGATTCTCCCCGCGTTGGTCGTGAACGCCTGAACCAGCATGTTCTGGTTGAAGTCGATCGAGCCGACCGCGTTCTTGACGACGCGGAAACTGCGTTCCTCCGCTGCCTGAATCTTCAACCCGCCGGCCTGCTTCTCGCTGATATCGACGGTCTGCTGCGCGACATCGACGTCGCTCGGGGCCGCCGCTGGTGCCGCTGCCTTGGCGGAGCGCAACCCGCCGGTGTGCGTCAGGAGCCAAGCGCCGCCGGCGATGACGGCCACGGCAGCAATGCCGGCCGTCAATCCGGCATGCTTGATGCGAAATGCCATCACAGAGCCCCGTTCTACCCGCTTCAGATGTGCGTCGTCCGGATCTGTCGGATCACTGCGCAGGCTGCGCTGCGTGAGGCGATTGGGACGGACGAAATCTTGTTAACAAGCCCAACTGACGTCAACCTTACTGCGTTGTGACGCCAGTATTGCAACGGGTCAGTACTAGCGGCCTATTTATCTGTTTTTCGATGAGGTGACCGGTCGATATAAATACACAAATGATAGCGCCGGATGCGCGCCGGCGTTCGATTGATCAAAAAGCCGGTGGATTGCATAGCGGCTTTGCCTGCGCCGTAATCAATTCGAATTGATCTACGCGCACCTGCACTTCGGATTTCGCCCCCACAGGGTTAATCGCAGCAAGAGAAGCCCTAGACGAACCCGCGCTGAAGTCGTGCGTCTTTGATGTCGTCGATCGCGCGGCGCTAACGATCCTCTTTCGAGTGCGAGGCCCTTTCGATGATCTGGGCGATGACCGAAACGATCGCGGCCACAGCTGCAACGGCGGCCTGCCGGGATTGGGTCCCAAGGTCCGGGGCGGCATAGGAACCGCCATTCCAGGCGAACAGTCCGAGGGACATGGCGAGATCTAGTGCGAGTATACCAGCGATGAAAGCCGCAACGAAGGCAATCCAGCGTGCGGCCCTACGGTTCGTGGGACTGGATCGAAGCGACGTGGTTCAACTCCGGATCTGTGAAGGCCGGTCGGGGCAGGTGCTTGTGCGCCGGCAACTCCGCTGATGGTATCGGCGGCGATCCAGATTATGTTAACAAGATCATCTGACGCCGGCCTTACGGTGCCTCGGCAAATCGGCGCTCCCATTCGCATCGAATGGGAGTGGCAATACGGGTAACAGTGCCTGCCCAACTGGATTTGTCGGAATTCTCCAGAAATGCGCCTTCTGATCGTCGAGGACAATGCCGAGCTGTCGCAGCTCGTTGCCAGCGTACTGGCCGGCGGCGGGCTATGAGAGCGAGATCGTCGGCGCGAGGCGGTGCTTAATATCAGCCGTGCCGCGATGATCTTGAATTCGGCCGGCCCACGGCGACGACTGTCGGTGCTGCGCGAATTGCGCCGTCAGATGGAGCCGCTACCGGCGCTGACCGCGCGGGGCAGTTTGCAGGAGCGCGTCAACGGCCCTGCGCAGCGGCGCCCACGACTATCTGGCCGAGCCGTTCCGAGGTGATAGAATCTACCCGTTTTTAGAGGAAATGGCGGGGATCAGGCCACGCGCCATCAAGAACAAAACTCCGAACTCATATCGGGTTGGACGCCAACGGCCAGCAACTTTCGCACAATCTGGTCGCTCGGCAGAGCTATCGCGGTCCAAACCATGAGAAGAACGCCAAGCCTACGACCGCGAGAAACGCACCTTCGTGCCAGCGATTGAGGCCGGGGCCGAGTAGCCTTTCACGCTTCGTGTACGCCGTCCACAATACTACTGCAGCAAACAAGAGGCAGAGGGCGCCCACCGCTTGTACTGACGTGTCCCCGGACCAAAGCACAGAAAGGATCAGCACGATTGTCAATCGGAAGGCCAACCGAGCCAATGTAGCGGCGGACTGATGGCCTTTGGCAAGCATAGCCCCTCGGAGCGCTAGAATTCCCTACGAACAGGCCTTGTCAAAGTCCCCACCTGCGAACGAACCAGACCTTCACAAGGTGCGTGAGCGTTGCGTAAGTCACCATCATGGCAGCAACCAGTGGCCAGTAGAGCCAAGGAAGCGGCACGAAACCCAACGCCGAACCGGCCCAGGTGAAGGGCAACGACATTCCTATCGCGCAAATGATCACCGTCGTCGCAATCAGCGCCGGGCTTGCGTGACTCTCGATGAACGGAATTTTTGCAGTCCTGATGATGTGAATGATCAGGGTCTGGGTCAGCAGGGATTCGACGAACCATCCGGTCTGGAACAACGGCGGATTGTCCCAGGCGTGGAAGACATAGAGCATCATGCCGTAGGTCGCGTAGTCGAATATCGAGCTGATCGGCCCGATGAACACCATGAATTTGAAGATGTTGCCGATATCCCATTTCCGCGGCGATGTCAGGTAGTCCTCGTCAACATTATCCGTCGGAATTGTCGTCTGCGAAAAATCGTAGAGAAGATTGTTGGTCAGCACCTGTATCGGCGCCATCGGCAGGAAAGGCAGAAATATGCTTGCTCCAAGCACGCTGAACATGTTTCCGAAATTCGAGCTGGCGCCCATTTTGATGTATTTGGTGATGTTCGCAAAAATCTTGCGGCCTTCGGTGACGCCCTCCTGCAGGACGAGCAGGCTCTTTTCGAGCAGGATGATGTCAGCGGACTCCTTGGCGATATCGACCGCCGTATCCACCGAGATCCCGACATCGGCTGCTTTCAAAGCCGGGCTGTCGTTGATGCCGTCGCCAAGAAATCCCACCACATGCCCCTTGGTGTGAAGGGCCCGTACAACCCGTTCCTTCTGCGCAGGGTTCAGCTTTGCGAAAACCGTGGTTTGATCAGCCGCCTCTGCCAGCTCTAGGTCGCTCATCTGGGCGATTCTCGCCCCGAGCAGGATGTCGCCTGGGTCCAGCTGAACCTCATGGCAGATCTTGCGTGTGATGACTTCGTTGTCTCCGGTGAGGACCTTTACCTGAACGCCTTTGCGCGCCAACGCCGCGATCGCCTCGCGCGCGCTCTCTTTCGGGGGGTCGAGGAAGGCGATGTAGCCAAGCAACGTCAGGTCGGCCTCATCCTGGACCGAATAGGTGGTCCGTGACGAATTCATCTCTTTGTACGCCACCGCAACGACGCGAAAGCCATCGGAATTCAGTTCGTTGGTCTGCTCCCTGGCTGCCTCGAAACGGCTGTCGTCGAGCTGTCCGACCCTGCCATCGAGGCAATAATTCGAACAGACGGCGAAGATCTCCTCGACCGCACCCTTGCAGATCAGGACATGCGTGCCATCTGCGCGCGCGACGACCACCGACAGGCGACGACGCGTGAAATCGAAGGGAATTTCGTCGACCTTCGAATAGCCGCCGCCATGTACCACTTGATCGAGTTCGGCATGCGACAGCACAGCCTTGTCCAACAGGTTCCGCAGTCCCGACTGGAAATGACTGTTGAGAAAGGCGTATTCCAGCACCTCGTCCGAATCGTGCCCCTGAATGTCGATGTGCCGCTTCAAGATGATCCGGTCCTGCGTCAGGGTGCCGGTCTTGTCCGTACACAATACGTCCATCGCGCCGAAATTCTGGATGGCGTTGAGGCGTTTGACGATCACTTTCTTATGCGACATCGCGATCGCACCCTTGGCGAGATTGACCGTCACGATCATCGGCAGCATTTCTGGCGTGAGACCGACCGCGACCGCGACGGCAAACAGCAAAGCTTCCAGCCAATCGTGCTTGGTCAGGCCATTGATCAGGAAGACGGCCGGCACCATGACGAGGATAAAGCGGATCATCAGCCACGTGAACTTGTTGATACCGAGGTCAAAGGCTGTCGGCACGCGCTGGCCTGCGATTTCGTGGGCGAGCTGGCCGAAGAAGGTCTTCGAGCCGGTCTGCACAATCACGCCAGTGGCGTAGCCGGAAACGACGTTCGCGCCCATGAAGCAGATGTTCGGCAGGTCGAAGGCGTCCTGACAGTCGGCAGAAGTCGGCTGCGCGTGCTTCTCCGAAGGCATGGATTCGCCCGTCAGCGCGGACTGGTTGACGAAGAGGTCCTTGGCTTCCAGCAGGCGCAGATCGGCGGGTATCATGTCTCCGGCAGAAAGCCTCACCACGTCGCCGGGAACCAGCTGATCGATCGGGATTTCGCAGAATACGTCATCCGATCGGCTTGGGAGGCGCCTGACACTTGCGGTCGTGTGCACCATGGCGCGCAGCCGGGCTGCCGCTTCATTCGACCTGTGCTCCTGGACGAAGGCGGTGGTAATCGCGAGTACCACCATAGTGGCAATCACCACGGCTGCACGTACGTCTCCCAGAAAATAGGAGACAGTCGCTAACGTCAGCAGCAGTGCATTCAACGGGTTGCGTGCTCGGGACCAAAGCTCCTCCGGTATCGTGGCCTTGCGTTCGCGCGCGACTAGATTTGGACCGAATTTCTTGGCGCGGGTGGCGGCCTCGGGCTCAGACAGGCCTTCCAGAGCGGATCCCAGCTTCGCGCAGGCCTCCTCAGGCTGAAGCCGGCTGATGGCCGCAAGCCAGCCGTCATGCACGGCCGCCTCAGCGCCAATGTGGCCGGTTTCCATGTGCGTTTTCGACCAGAAGTTCATGTGCGGTATCGCCGGTTTTTGACACGCGGCTCAACCATCGTCGAAAGTAGGCTTGAGGCGTTGCGGCAGATCAAAGCTCGCGAAGCTCCCAAGAGGCTGTTTATCCGAAAGCAGACTCTACCAGGCACAAGATGACCGTCAGCCCCTGCCAGGCCTAGTTAAACGACCTTTCAGGTACAACCTCCGCAAGTCAAGTAATGAGGATTAGGGTGATCGTCGGGCACCCAAAGGTGGCAAGCAAGGCGCCAATATACATGCGAGCCCACCTAGATCGGCAAAGCCTCATCGATTGGACACATCAATGACGGGTACTGACGCGATGACGTTGCCGGAAATTACGCGCTATCTCCGCAAAGACGCCCCCGCAGCACCGGTCGCCTTTGTCTCCCTTGTCACCCTTTACAGGCGCACCTCCACAACAGCGCAGTCACGAACAGATAGCAATAAGCAGAACCAGTGACCTTGCCATTGCCGGCTCCAGGTGGGAACCGCCCGCCGCGAACTCAGCGCGAGCGGAACGAAGATACCTTCCGAAGACGCGCCCGACTCTGGCGCGCGAGCGATCATTTCTGATCTGTAGGCGCCTGCGCGTTTGCCTTCCGCCTCTGGCGCGACATCCTCAACCTGCTCGCTGCCCGAACCCCTGACATGTACCAGGGCCAGTTCAAGAACGGCATTGATGTGCTTCCATGGATGGAGCAGCAGGAAAATGCCGCCATGAAGGCATCGACGCCAACGACTGGATCTACCAGACTTGGGCCTATGAGCGCCACGATGTCGGGACGACGGCCGGCTTCGTCGGAGATACCGCAAAGGCGCTCAGCTCGATCAAGGCGAGAACACTCATTCTCACGGGCACCAAGGATCTGCTCAATCCCGAGTTCGAGCCGATCGCGATGGGCAAGAACATTCCGCGGGTCAAAATGGTGACGATCAGTCCCGGGACCGTAACCGGGCATGCTGCTGCCGCCGGCAGCGTCGCCTCCGATGTCCACTTCCTGGATCAGGAAATCGGAGCCTTCCTCCGAGACGGGTTGGCGCACAGAAGGCGAATTAGCACTACTTTGGCGCAATGTGTTTGCGCCACTGTGTTTCAAGGATTTGCTTTCGGCAGTACGGACACTGCGGAGCGGGCGGCCGCAGGATGAGATCGACGATGGCGTGACGAACGGCGAGCACGTTTGGTTGAGGGGGACCCGTTGATTCTTTTTTTTGCTCCGCGTATGCGAAGCCCCGATGTTGCAGGAGGACGTAGGCGATCATTGTCATCAAGGCGTGGCGATAAAGACCTTGCCTTTATCCCCCTTCGAAGTGGTCAAGTAGTGCTAACAGCCATACAAAGGTCAAAGCGAGGGTGCTCAGCTAGTCATTGCACGGAGCGTAGTAGTGTTTCGCAAGACGATAATGCTTTCCGTACGCAACAAACTCCTGGTGCAGGCAACTCTCGCCTCGCCGGAATGTCTTATCGCCATCGCATCGAAGGTTCTCGAAATGGAGTCTGACGGTCGTTGATCGGTTGAGATAAGTGACAAAGTAGTGGAGAGCTTGAGCGCGACCGCCACACCTGCGGAGCACGGCATTACGAACGTCCGGCGGCAGCTGATCGATGTGATGAGGATTCCAGGGGCCGTCGTGCGAACTGGCACTTCCGAGAGCCACCGCTGTCCCGTGGAAGCACGTCAGTTGCAGCAAGAGGCCGATTGCGAGCAGTGAAAGCTGGGGCAGTTTTCGGTTGCACATGGCAGCACCGCAGGGCCATCGACTTGATGACGAAAGCCTACCAGAGATTCCTGACACCGAAAGCAGAGGAATCAGAACTGCGTATGCAAACGAGTAGCAACGATGGAGACCGGTCCACGGTCGCGATTGTAGGCGGGATTGGTGATGAACTGATAGTCGAAGCCAAGCGTCCACCTCGCGATCGGAAGCGTGTAGTATATTTCCATGATCTTTTCGGCGCCTGGATGCGGAAGCTGCCCATCGCCAATCAAGGCACTGTATCCGCCTGCTGCGAAATAGGCCTGGTGCACCGCGGAAATCATGTTGCGAATGCCTGCGATCCCGAGCGTATCGTTCGGCCTATTCCAGAATTTTCCGGAGATCGAAGCGCCACCCGCGAGTGTCGCGTCGGCATCGGTAAAGGCGTAGGCCTCTGACCTGCCGGGCGTATAGCCGGCTCGCGCGAACAGGCCGACGCCGGGGACGACCTGATGCTCGATATTGCCGGCTATTCCGAGCTTGCTCGTGTAGCTGCGAACGAGGGAAAGGTCGGCAGGCTGGCCGGTGAGGTTGGCCAGATTGACCGCGTCCTGGAAATTTCCGATGTGCGCACGGGTTAAATAGCCAGTTACAGCAACCTTGCCCGGTTGACCTGCGAGCTCATAGCGGCGCTCGACCTCACCGACAATCTGAAACTGGCCGAAGTGCGGATCGAGATCCGTGCTGTTAGGCACGACCGGACCGTCGAACACACCGGCGCGGAATGTCCACGGACCAGTATACCACTCAGCGGCGGCGCCATAAGTGAAGGCCCATGCGTCGGCGGCGTAGTCGAACGCGCCGGTGTTGACCAACGTCCAGTTCAAGAAGTCGCCGCGCGGATCGTGGGCATATTTGTTGGAATCGAAGATGTCCACGACGCTGAACTTGCCGACTGTGAGCACAAGGCGATCGCTCGTCTGCGAGCCAGCGAATTGCGTCAACCCGGAATCGACCTTCTGCACCTCGCCACCGAGGTCGATCGTCTGCCGCAGAAACGCGCGCGGGATCCTCGCATAGGGATACGTGGACCCTACCTTGTAGGCCTCCGCGCTGGGGAAGCCCGCGACGCCGAACGTGCCGTTGAGACCGAAGCCCTGGTCGATTTCCGGGTTGATCCAAATTTCGGCTCCATCCCAAGGCCGGAATCCCACATAGAGGTCGGCATCGAAGGTCTCTCGCACCTGATTCGGCGAGAGGCTGTTCTGTCCGCTATAGGGAGCACGAAATGGCAGCGCGTATTGCGTGACGACCGTCGTCTGGCCATGCACTGCGAAATCGTCCATCTCGGCGGGGGAGATGCCTTTGGCGGCAATGTCGGTGTGCGCAAGATCGGGACCAAGCTGATAGTTCACCCCGACCTGGATCCGCTGCACCGCGAGGTTGGAGTTCAACGATTCCGCCGATGCGGCAAGACCCTTGCTATGATCGCCAAGCTCCGAGGCCAGGAATTCCGCCTTTGCGGTCCAGTGCGGCGCGATCGGCACTTCGGCTCCGATTCCGGCCGCCCAGCCAAGTCGCCACGTCAAGGCTGTATCAACGGTCCCGGCGGAGGCGTTGCCAACCAGCGGCGTCCCGCCAAGCTTCGTACGCTCGAGCCTGTCGTAGGACCAGGCAAAGCCGGCGGTCGCATAAAGCAGCCAGTGATCGAAGGCATAGCCGAGCCTACCGCGGGCCGTTCCCGACCCGAGAACCGTGTCGCGATAGCTGGCGGTGCCGCCTGAGACAGATGTTGTCGTCCGCTCTCCTGCAAGGGTGTTGGGTGCGGAGACATCCGTCTCGAAACCCAGCACGAAGCGCGAGGGCAGCATGACATTGTAACCTGCCTGCAGGCCGAACAGATAGCTGCCAGTGCCTTTGAAGGCGTCGTATGAGTTGAACAGGCTGGTCGATCCGCTGACGGTCGAGACGGCGTCGCTGGCCGTCCAACTCGACCGGCCGTCCGCGTAGGCGAAGTGTCCGCCGAAGTAGAGACCCGTCCAATCCACAATTTTCGGTTTTGAGGACTTGGCCTGATACGCCTCAACCGCTGCCGCCGGTGCGCCGAGGACAAGACAGGCCATTGTGAGACAGATCCGCTTCATCGCGTTCAAGAGCCCCAACCGATGTTGGTGTTCAAGCAAAGGACGACCGTCCGAAATCTTCTCTCATGCGCCTGTGACCATTCTGCAACAATGGGCTACTTCGATCCGGTCGCCTTGTCTCAGGTCTTCGGTTACATGTCAGGGACGAGGGGAAAGGCGATATGATCCGGGTATGTTCCGCGCCGCTAGTCTGGGTCGCTGGCATAGGCATTGTTCGTGCTGAAAGCGCGCGGACAACCGGGCCGAAAACGCTCCTTCAATCCCTGCCTGGAAACTCCGCCACCACTCTCGAAGCGGCGGATGATGACCGCATCGATCCCGATCGCCCCCATTTTCCGGAAGCAAGTACGACCGTGGGTCTTGGACGTGCTGTTCTCGAGTCGGGCTACACCTTCGCGCAAAAGAACGGCGTCTCACTCTCCCACTCATATCCTGAAGGCTTGTTGGGCGTTGGAGCATTCGCGGACTGGTGTCATTCGGCCTGCAATATTGCCCCCCGCATTGCCTCACTGAGAATGTTACTGGACAACTTCTCGCCGAGGATTGGGTCGGTGCCGAAGCGGCCATAGCCCATGAGGCGGCGGACGACCGCACCATTCTTCTGCTCGACGAACGCCTGATCGTTCTTCTTGTAGGCGCGCGAGCGAGTTACTTCGAGCTTCTGTTCGCGACACCATGGCACGACGATATCGTTCATGAAGGCGCTATCGTTGTCGAAGTCCACGCCGCGCAATAGCCAGGGGAACAGGCTCTGTGCACGGATGCGCCTGCGGAAAAAGCTGTACTCGGCGCCGAGGTGTAAAAATCCGCATCGAGGTGTAGAAATCCGCATTCGCAGCGGCGCCGGTGTAGAAATCCGTTCGCAGACGATACGAACTCGGGGCACCTCCACGTTTGTGCCCCGACTTTGTAACATCACGAAGGATTCGGCTTCTTGGGTACAAAAGTGGGTACAGAGAAGATCGTTCGGATTTTTGAAAAGGAAATCCGAGAGTCGCATAATAAGCCAAGTTATTGTTTATGTGTGGAATTTCTTGGTAGCGGGAGAGGGACTCGAACCCCCGACCCCAGGATTATGATACAAGGCCTGAGGGCTCTCGCGCGCCGACTGGTTAATTTTCAAAGGATTTTCCCGGGGAAACAGGTCCTCCACACTCCACGGAACGCTTCTGCCGACCAGATCGACCGTGTAGCGTTTGTACAGCAGTTTGTACGGAGTTACCGGCGTGGATGCAAGAGTGGACAGGCCAAAGGGTGGACAGCGGCGCGGCCGGATCGGCCCCGACGACGTGAAGGAGGCCGCCGCCGCCGCCAAGACCGCCGTCCCCGGCGACGACGCGATCCATGATCTTAACGATACCGAGCTGCCCTACCTGACGCTGCGCCGCCGGGGGAAGAAGGTCTCTTGGCTTGTCCGGGCCTTCAAGAAGACAAAGGTTATCGGCACGCCGGTCGGGATCCACGTCGATCCGAGCTACCTGACTCTCGCGGCCGCCAGGCAGAAGGCCCAGCGGGTCTACGTCGAACTGGGCGAGGCCAAGACCGAGGAGCCGCCGACGCCAGCGCTACCGCCGCCGCCGTTGTCGTGGAGCGTGTCGCAGCTGTGCCTCGGCTACACGGCGTACATGTCCGGCGGCCGATGGCTCAACGAACGCACCAGGCCCGCGTCTCCGTCGACGGTGAATGACATCCGGCAGGCCTTCAGCCATGAGGCGGTGCAGGTCCTCGGGCCGATGCTTCTGATCGACCTCGACCGCGAGACCGTCGAGAGGGTCCGCGACGCGATCGAGCCTAAGATCGCTGGCGCCGGCGTGCACCGGGCGAAGCGTAAATTCATCGTCTGGTTCAAGGCCGCCATGGTCTGGGCGGCGAAGAAGCATCCATTCCAGAGCGGCCTGAAAGATGGGAGGGACCGATGGTGGGAGCGCCTGACCGTCGCCGATCCCTCCGCCGACGAGCAAAAGGCAATCAAGGCGCGCCGTAAACTGCGGCTTCTGCGAAAATCGGAGCTCACCGTGGCTGAGATCGGGAAGGTGCTGGCGGCACACGAGCAATACTGCGCCGGGCGCACCGGGCGCGACATGGTCGGGCCAGGCGTCAGGTTCGGCGTGTGGTGGACGAATTTCACGGCAAACAGGCGCTACACAACCGTGAAACTTGAGCGGAATAATTTCAAAGAACAGGACCCGCACAATGCGCCAGGCTGGGGCCGCGCCATGTGGGAGGAGGACCAGATGAAGGCCAAGGAGGTGTTTTGGCTTCCCTTGCCGCCTGTGGTCCGTGACATCGCGACGTTCGCCATGACCGATTGGAAGCAGCTCGTGAAGAACGAACACGGCGACCTCGATTCGAAGTGGGTCTTCGCGTCGACGCGCCGCACCGGTCGCGACCCCGGTAACGAGGACGTATCTACATACCCGAGCGCTCTCAACGAGCACATCGGCAAGCTCCGCGCGGCGGGCGTGCTGCAGGACGTCAAATACTATTCGCTTCACCTCGCCCGCGCCGCGATGACTGCGTTCCTAGAGAAGGCCGTATCGCCGAGGGCGGCGTCGGTGACGCTGGCCCACGCGCTCGACGACAAAGAGCAGTCCGGCATGTCGGACGTCACCCGGGAGTTTTACTCGGTGGATCAGCTCATGGAGGAGAAGACGGTCGCCATGAAAGCGTGGTCCGATGCTTTGATCGAGGCGTTCCTGAATGCCGGCGGCACGATGCCAGCACCGTCCGTGCAAAGACGCGCTACCAAACTCAAAACGAAGAAGACCCCGGAGTGAGGTGAGGTTTGATTGCGGAGAGATCCATTGTCTATTCGTCCAGCTCGGCGCGCATCCGCTGCGCTATCGTTTCGATTTTCGCGGCCGCCTTCATCAGACGCTGAGCGACTAGGCGTTACCCGCTACTGCCATCGCCGCCAATGCTTTCTTCGAGCGAACGATGTCGTATGCCTCGGACATGCCCCGACGGTGACCAGCATTAAAAGCCAACTCGATCAGCGACAGCACCGGCCGCGTGATCTCCGACGCCCCGATGGCGAGGGTCAACACCTCCCTACCATCCTTCTTGAACATGATGCGGCCGCGCGGCTCTTTGCCCGTGTTGTTGACGATGAATTGCGCGCCACTCGGGCGAACCACTTCAATCGGTCCGGGCCCCTCTAAGATCTTTCGGGGCGTCCCCCTCCCCTTTTGCGCGACAGCGATGCCGTCCTTGATCTCGGTCATCGCCGGCGCCCGTGGACAGGCCGATGCGGCAGCTAGTGCAGGTCGTCCGCCGACCTGTGCGTCGAGCCAGGCGTAAAAGTCGTGTTTGAGCTTGCCGCTCGCGTCGTCGGCGAGGATCGACGGCATGATCCCGAACAGGTCGGCGACCACCTTGCGCTGTCCAGTATCGGGATTCGGGATGTGGATGGCGCCGAGGCCGCCGCTCTCATCGTCCATGCAGGTCACGATCTCGGCTTCGTCGCCGTAGCGGAGATTGACCGCCAGGCGGAGCATGAAAGAGCACGTCAAATTGTGCTGCAATCCGTCTTCGGATAGCCAGTACGTCAGTCCCCAGTCGCAGACCACCTTAAAGGCTCCGTCCGGAAGGTCGAGGCGTCGGCGCAGCGCCATATCCACGGCGTCCCAGGCGGCGTCGAAACCGTCGTAGCACTTGGCGAAGCCGAAGGTCGCGTCGGGCTCTTTGCCGTTCTTCATCTTGACGTAGCAGGGTAGTAGCATTCTTTCCTCCGCTCGCCGCCGCGACGCCGGCCCCTCACGGCTTCGAGCCCGGTGGGCCGCGCAGCTGGACGCGTGATTAGTCGAGCATAGCCATTTCAGTTGCCGAGAGCGCCATGCCGCCATTCAGGGCGTCGGCGACGCGGGCGATCGCCGCGGCGTGCTGGCCGCGGAGCCGCTCGGCGAATGCATTGGCAACGACGAGCGTACGCTGGTAGGCACAGGCCTCGGTCTTGCCGACGCTCTTCGGCCCATAGTCGCGCACAATACGACGGACCCCCTTCGCGCGCTCCGAGATCATTTTCGGCACAATGCCGGCCTCCTCAATCTCAACGACCGCGACGCGGCGGTACCTGCCCTTGCACCGGCTTGGCATCTGACCGCTCGCGGTCATCACAATCCAGTCACGCATTAGACCTACTCTCCTTCGGGACAGCAGCGCACATTGCGCTCCGTCGTGAGCAGAAATGGTTGGCAAAAGCGGCCCGAGGTCAATCCTATCGTTTGTTGACGTCTTGAGAGCTTAGCTTCCCACCGACGCAAATCTGCCTGCGAAATCAATCAAAGCGGCAGCTTCAGCAAGATGCCGCGGACAGAGGACACTATCGCTCTCCACGATTTCAACAGCGTGGTCGAGAACACGCTCTGCGCCTTAGACGATCGCTCTTGGCAGGCAGACCTGACAATTGTCAGGTTGGTGGCTGCGATGCAGTCAATTGCACAGCTTGTTTTGTGATCGGATGAAATTCGATCCGGACGATGCTTACTTCATAAAATGAAGTGACGATCCTGGATTGAAGCGTGCGCGAATTACCCTTACTCGATGTTCGAAGGTAGTCTGCTTGCTGAGCTGAACACGATGACGTCACGAAGCGGCAACGCAGACGGCTAAGGCATCGGGTCGAGACCTGATCTTCGAGTTATTTTCGAGCAATTATCGACCAGAGCAAGTGCCTTTCCGCGTCGTCCTTCGAAGGTCGACGAGAACCAGTCTGCGACTAATGAATGGATGTTCAGAATTGCCTAAACAAAGGAAATGTTGGCAACTCGAAACTGGCAGCCCTGATCCGTCGACGTTTTCTGGTTTTCCACAATCGTCAATTTGACCAAAACTCATTTCGTTTGAATTGGCGGTCGTCGCAGCTGATATTGGTACCATGTGTCACGCAAGCGCGTGTCCACCACCAAGTAAGGAGTACTCGATTGACGGATCACCCGTGCAAGGGTCTGGGCAAAGCCGCGACGAACGCGTTCGAAGCGATCGCTGTCAATCATCAGCCGCACTGCTCCAAGGTAACCCTTCAGAGGCTGCTCGAACGCGGCCTCATCGCGCGCGAGGACCGGTTGATGCACTTTCGTGACGGCCTTCCTCCGTGCAGAATCGCGGGGTATTTCGTGCCGCTGCCGGTCCATTATCAGTGGTGCACGTGGGCCAGCGAGCAATTTGGCGAGTAGTGTTCTCTTCCCCTAATTGCGGACAGCACCGCGGCGGAAGAAAACGGGCCCCTGGAAATGCGATTACTACGTTCCGCGGCCGATTTTTCTTCGGTGGCAGAAGTGGTCGGACGAGCGGTTCTGGTAGCGATCCCCGACAGGGAGCGCGCTGACGCCCTGCGCCTCGCGCCCTAGCAACGACCACGGCCCGTTTCAACGCATACGCTGAATGACCTAGAGCATGTTGCTTTTTCCCGGAATCGGGATTCCCAGCGGGGAAGATTTCTGATTCAAGCTGCATGCTGGGAAGCGGAGGCCAGCATGGATGACGCGCCCCTATTCGGAAGACATTCGCGAACGGGCCTTGGCCCGGGCTGACGCTGGCGAGACGGTTCGTTCGATTGCTGTCGTACACACGTGATTTTGGCACGGCCGTGTTTCGAGTTTGGCACGGGGTTCGATTGATTAGACAGAGCTTTTGGGATTCGCTGTCTTCCCTGTTGGCCTGGACACTATCTCAAAACGAGACTGAAATTTGGCACGCGGCTGGGGCTGTCTAACCGATCCCTCGGGACTAGCAGAGACGCCTCTGAAGCCGTGCGTCGCCGACGGCGCTCGGCCTTGTTGGTCGCTATCGCGCGGTCAGCTACCGTGCGATAGCGGCAAGGCTCGGACCCTTGGTCCTCTGGCGGCGCTGACGGCTGCGAACGGAATGCTCCCGCGACCTTCGAGTTCTGAGTCCGCGTCGGACCTTGATTGGCGGTCAGGCAGCCCAGCATCCCAGATTCAAGGCGGAGGCGCCATCTTCTCCAGAACCTGCCGAATTCGGTGTTGAACCGCTCACGGCGGTGGCGACCCTCTCCACTCCGGCCCTGGTACCCGGCTGTTTTTCGCCATCTCAACCTGCCCTATAAAGCAGCTTTTGAAGGTTGAGGATTGATGAGCTGGCCCTGATATCAAGTCGCTCCGGCAGAAAGCGTGCATGCGCTGGGGGTCGTGAGTATCAACTATGCGCGGTTTGAATTGACCCACGTTTGGATGCTTGCAGCGGTCGCAAACCTCAAGGAGCGCCAGGCCGCGGTCATTTCAGCCCGGACGAACCCGAGCGACCGCGTCCGCCTCATCGAAACGTTTATGAGCCAGGTTGATTGGCCGGAAGATGCGGCCGCGGCGACGAACCATTACCTGAAGGCCATGGGTATTTTGACGACCAATCGCAATTTGCTGGTCCACTCGAATATGGTCGAGGCTTGGCAGAACAGGACGGCCATTTATTCGATTTCTCGTCAGGGCAACACCAGCGTCATCCAATCCTCTCTTGAGGAGATCAGGCAGGTTGCCGACGATCTGAACGAATACTTCGACTTCGGCCACAAGCTGTCGAACTACATCGCAACCAACATCCATCACGCGGCCCTCGAGGAAGGCATGTTCGCGATTTCGCGGATTCCTGCCTTGCCGCCCCTTCCCGCCCATCTTGATCCCGCCCAGCGAAAGAAATGATGATCCCTCACATTTTGCTGACCGGCGCCGGCTTTTCGTACAACTGGGGCGGATACCTCGCGAGCGAGGCGTTCGAATACCTGTTGGGCGTTACCGAGGACGACGAGGATCTTCGCAAGATCCTGTGGGCCGACCAGCACCTAGGCTTCGAAGCGACCCTTGCTCGGTTGAGGAAGGAGTTCGAGGAGAACTATACCCCACAGGGGGAGCAGGACCTGCGCAACTTGACCACCGCCGTCCGGCGCATGTTTGGCGACATGTGGCTGGCCTTTAGCCAATCGAAGTTCGACGAGGCGTTTGAAGACCCGCGGCTTGGCGTCATTCGCTTTCTCACCCGATTCGACGCGATTTTCACGCTTAACCAAGATACTTTGCTCGAGACTCACTACCTGCCGGTTGTGACCGATACTGATTTTGCGAAGAACACCTATCAGGGTCCACGGAACGTCGGCGCCCACCGTCCTGGGCTGGTGCCGGCCATGGACACCCTGACGTTTGGCTCCCTCGCTTCTCGAATTCCGTTGTTCAAGGCCGGCGACGACTTTTCGCCCACGCGTAATCTACAGCCCTATTACAAGCTGCACGGCTCGATCGACATCAAGGACGGTCGGGACATGATGCTGATCTTGGGCGGGGATAAGGAAGCCGACATCGGCAAACACCCGCTTCTTGAAGCCTACCACGCACAATTCGAGTGGTGGCTCAACATGCCGATGGCCCGCCTCATGGTGATTGGCTACAGCTTTGCCGATGCACATATCAACCGGGTGATATTCAATGCCGTCGAGAAGCGCGGCCTCAAGCTGTTTCTGGTTGGGCCTGACGGCGCAAAGGCCATCGGCTCCAATCCGGCCCTACCGGTCAATCCCGGGCAGCAGATCAAGAATGCAATCGTAGGCGCTTCCAGGCGATCGATACGGAACACGTTATCCGGTCGGGACATGGTGGAGCTGATGAAACTCGAGCGCTTCTTCCATGACGGCCGAATGGCCCTTACCCGCATTACCGCCCTTTAGGTAGTCCATGGCTAGAAAAGAAAAGCCGACAGCCCTCGTCTTGCTCCGCAAGGAAATCATCCGCTTTCTCAAGGACCCCACGCCGGAGGTGCTTTGCATCCGAGGTAAGTGGGGTGTAGGGAAAACCTACACGTGGGAGAGCCTACTCAAAGAGGTGGGCAAGGATGTTGCGCTCCAGTCGTACTCTTACGTCTCCTTGTTCGGCCTCGATACCCTCGACCGCTTCAAACTCTCGACTTTCGAGAATGCCATTCCGATAACGAGCATCGCTACGGGCCCGACGATGGAGACGTTGGGCGAAAACCTCAAATCGTTCGGCGCGAAGGCTCTCGGGGTCGTCAAGCCAGGTCTTACCACCATCGCCGAGCAGGCCGCATTCCTATCCGTGCGCAATTACATCATCTGCATCGATGATATTGAGCGGAAGGGCGAGAAGCTTCGGGTAATCGACATCCTCGGGCTCGCTTCCCTCCTAAAGGAACGGCGCAAATGCAAAATCGTCCTCATCCTGAATGAAGATGAGCTGGACAAGACCGGTGATCGCGAAGCCTTCGATAAATACAGCGAGAAGGTCATAGACACCTCCCTGCTCTTTGAACCCACATCGGCGGAGGCGTGCCAGATCGCCTTCAAGGGTACCGACACCTCCGACGAATTGATGCGGGAGAATTGCCAGAAGCTTGAGATCGCTAACATCCGCATCCTTAAGAAAATCGAGCGGCTGGTAAACGATGTGCGCCCTCACCTCACCGGTTTTGACCCGCGTGTTTTGGCGCAAGCGATCTCAAGTTTGGTTCTCTTCGGTTGGTGCGTCTACGCCAAGCAGGACGAACTGCTGCGCTACACGCTCAACGAACGCTACAAGTCTCGCTATGCGCTAAACGACCGAAAGCTCACCGAGGACCAGAAGAAGCTGGACGACCTACTTGAGGCCTATCCTTTCGGACTAGTGGATGCCCTCGACCGCGTTCTGCTGGATGGCATCCAGAAAGGTTTCATCGATCGTGACGAGCTCATCGAAGAAGCTAGGAAGCTTGACGACAACTACAAGAATGAAGGCCTGCGCCACGCCGTCCAAGGACCTTGGGACGCCTACCGCGATTCGTTCGACGATAACATGGACGAGGTTTGCAAAGGCCTTATCCACGCGGTGAAGACGTACCCCGACCATACGCCGGTCAACTACGTGGATGGCGCGATCATGTTCCTCAAGCGTATGGGCAAACCTGCAGATGCCCAGCAGGTGCTCGACGACTGGCTGGAGGCCAATAAGGACCAACCTCGCGGGTTCTACGATATTCGGAGCGGGGGTTTCTCGGTGCAGGACCCCGACCTGCAGACGGCTATAATCAACCGGTACAACTCTTATTCGGACACCCGAGATCCTGCGGAGGTGCTTTTCAAGATCGCCAAGGACCACGGCTGGAACGAGGAGGACATTGCCCTTTTGTCGAAGGTTACTCCCCACGAATTCTACGAGATGTTCAAGCGGCTTCGAGGCCTTGAGCTGCGGTCGGTGATCAAAAAGGCACTGGAGCTGGGACGCCAAGGAGCTGGCGATCCTGCCTACACCACCATTGGAGCAAATGCGCTCGCCGCGCTGACCAAGCTGCGCGGCGAATCTGCAATCAACGAGCAGCGCGTGTCAGGCCTGTATCAGGTATCTGAGACTGTGGCGTTCGTTCTCCTCGTCGAGCGGAAGAGATGCGCTCGAAGCCAAAATGCGCAGCTTATGAAGCTCGCCCGGGTCGTCGAGCCCCAGGCGCTGCAGCAGCGACTTGATGAGGAAAGACACCTCGGTCCCGGCCGAACCGCGGACCAAATGCAGTTCGTCGATGATGAGAAAGAAATATGAGTCCGGATCGCTGGCGAGCCACTGACGAGTCGCTTCGAAGACCTTGTCCTCCACTTCGCGCGACAGCATCGTGCCCAACATCGAAGCGTTGGTGACCAGAATGTCGGGCGGTGCCCGATGTATGTCCCATCTGCTCACCATCTCCCCGCCGTCGACCGATGGGAAGATGAATCTCGTCGGCTCCGGCGGCTTCTTGCCCGCGTCTTGCGCTTTCCTGCGCTCCTCGGTGTCAATCGGCGTTCAAATTTGACCCCTCATCGGCGTCCAATTTTGACCCCTTCGCGCGGCGAGCTTTGGCGGTAGCGCTCGTCTCGTCGGAGCTGGCCGGGATAGCGGAGGCGAGACGAGCGCGGGTGGCGTGATCGTCGTCTCGGCTCTTGAATCGCCAGCTATCGTTGCCGGTCTCGACAATGTCGCAGTGATGGGTCAATCGGTCGAGCAGCGCGGTAGTCATTTTGGCGTCGCCGAACACGCTCGGCCATTCGCCGAAGGCGAGATTGGTGGTCACGATGACGGAGGCGCGCTCATAGAGCCTGCTGACGAGGTGGAAGAGAAGCTGGCCACCGGACTGGGCGAAGGGCAAATAGCCGAGTTCATCCAAAACGATGAAGTCCATCCTGGTCAGATGCTCGGCGAGCCGACCTTGCCGTCCATTGCGGGTCTCGGTCTCGAGGCGATTGACGAGGTCGACTACGTTGAAGAAGCGGCCGCGGGCACCGGATCGGATGCAGCTTCTGGCGATGGCAATGGCCAGGTGGGTCTTGCCTGTGCCGGTGCCGCCAACCAGCACGACGTTGCGTTGTTGGGCAATGAAGCCGCCGCCAGCTAGATCATTGACGAGGGTCTGATTGATCGGGGTGCCGTCGAACTGGAAGTCGGCGATGTCCTTGGCAAGCGGCGGCAAGACCAGGACTCGACGCAACGCCGACGGACGCAACACTCGCGTCGGCTGGATTTGACATCCGGTCGGCCCTTCCGGAGCTATGTGAAGCTAAGCCGTCTTGCGTTCCCCATGGGCTCTTCAAAGACGCGTCGCGGATGTCCGGTCGTGAGCAGGCCAATAGGTCAGGGGGTTGACCCGAGAGGCCCATCCCATGGCTGCCGCCCCTGGGACCCCCGTTTCCGCCGACGACAGGGGCATCGGGCAGCGCCTCGGTATCTCCAGCCACAAATCGCTATAAGCCCGCTTGGGCAGACGGGTGGACCGGCAGGGCGGCATCCGCCCCCCGGCTCTCGCGCAGCAGGATCGTCGCGGCTGCCCCGAGGAAGGTCTACAACGAGCTCGTCGCATCCGGAGTCAGCGCCGTCTGGAAAGAAGGGGTATTAAAATACCTAATTTCGATCGGATCCAGTTTTCTGAATCCTATCCTTGGAGTTCTCTAATTAGTCCGGGGAGTAGCGGCGGATCTGCTACTTTAAGGCCATCGCTAAGGCCCTAATAAAGCAATCTTAACTAGCTTCTAGCACTAAATAAAAGAAAGCTACTTTTCTTTATTAGGAACTCTGCCGGTCCTGACCGCCAGGGCGGATCTCGAGTCCCGCGTGGAGCGCAAGCTGTACGCGGCGCTGCGCGGCGGGCGCGTATTCAAGGGCGATCTCGCGGTCTCCTACCAGCGGTTCGGCATATCGACGAAGACGCTGGACGTCTTGCGTTCCCCAGGAGCTCTTCAAAGACGCGTCGCGGTTTCCGGTCGTGAGCAGGCCAATAGGTCAGGCGGTAACCCGAGAGGCCCATCCCATGGCCGCCGACCCTATGACCCCCGTTTCCGCCGACGACAGGGGCATCGGGCAGTGCCTCGGGTATCTCCGGCCACAAATCGCTAGAAGTCCGCTGTGGCAGACGGGTGCACCGGCAGAGCGGCATCTCCCATTTTCGAGCCAACCTAGGTCCTGCGGCGGTTGAGCGCGAAGCCGGCAGCTAGGGCGGCTATCATCGCGATCTGGGCCGCAACGGTCTGCGCGGTGGGAAAAAGACCTACCATCGACAGACGGGGTACTGCGCGCAGCGGCGCGATGCCGACGATGCCGGCCTCCTGCAGCGCGGATACGCCCTTGCCGGCGAGCACGACCGTGAGAACCGCCATGAGCCAGGAGCTGTAGGTGAAGAACTTGCTGATCGGGAGCCGACTGCTGTAGCGCAGCATCGCGCATGCGATGACCATCAGCGCAATGCAGGCGCTGAGCGCGCCGGCGAGGATCGCACCGCCGTTCCCCTGATGCCAGAGTGCGGCGTAGAACAGGATGGTCTCGAACACCTCCCGATAGACGACGACGAACGCGAGGACTAACAGAAACCAGGCCGAGCCGCCGGACAGCGCCTTCGACATCTTTTCGCGCATATACCGCTGCCACTGATCCGCCTGCGCCTTGCCGTGCATCCAGATGCCGATCGACAGCAGCACCACCGCCGCGAAGATCGACCCGAACCCTTCGGTCAATTCGCGGCTCGTGCCGCTGATCCCGATCACCCAGGTCGCGACGACCCAGGTGAGGAAGCCTGCGACGAGCGCGCCGATCCAGCCCGCGTGCACGTACGGCATGACTTCCATCCGTTCGGCTTTGCGGAGAAAGGCGATCATGGCGACCACGATGAGGAGCGCTTCGAGACCCTCGCGCAGCAGGATCGTCGCGGCCCCGAGGAAGGTCGACAACGAGCTCGTCGCATCCGGAGACAACGCCGCCTGCGCGTCGTCGAGGAGACCGTCCAGAACCCGAACGCGATCCGAGAGCAGGTCTGCGGTCTCACTCTGCACGGCCGCGCGATACTCCCCCATCAGTCCTTCGATCCGCTCCATCAGCGTGCGGTCGCTTGCGGTCAGCGCCGGCTCGATCGGCTCGAAGCCGTCCAGATAGGCGGATAATGCGAGCTCGCCAGCGCGTTTGCGATCCCCCGCCCGGACAGCCTCGACGCTCTCCGTCAAGCGTGTCCGGACAAGCGATAGCGCCCCATCCTGCTGCGCGACGGCCGCCGGATGGCGGCGCAGGTACGCGATGAGGGCGTCGGCTTTGTCCTGCCCGATCTTGGCGGCGAGCGCCGCGGGCATCGTTCCGATCAGCGTCTTCAGGTCAGGAAGAAGCCGATGAAGTGACGCATCCCTCTTCCAGAGGCGTTCGCCTTCCACCGCGGGGGCGTCCGGAAAGGCAAACTGGCCGACGTAGAACGCCAGCGCCCAGCGCTCATCGACCGGCAGTCCTTCGAAGCTCGCCATCGCCGTTCCGTCCAGCCCTTGCGTAATGACCTGATAGAGTCCGAACACGCTGCGCTGACGGGCACGGTCGGCATCCGTGAAGTCGACGGGAGGGGTATCCAGCTTGGCGGCCTCCGGGCCGTGACCGTCGCCGGCCTCTCCGTGGCAGGCTGCACAATTCTGGACGTACAGCGTCGCAGCGCGCGCGAGATCAGGAGCTTTTGCCGGCGCAAGCGGCACGGGATAGGCCGCAAGGAGCGCGGCCGCCAAGCGGTGCGCGATCTCGGCAACCTGTTCGGGCTCGGCCTTTTCGGCGATCGCGCGCTTCAGTCTATCGGCTTCGCCGAGGAGCGTCTCCTTCTCGGGCTTCGGCGGGAGCGCCTGCAGCTTTTCGGCAACTGTAGCGGCAAACTCTTTCTGC